>JBDSWM010000001.1:0-7594 GCA_039926685.1 Fibrobacteria bacterium
TGGCTACGGTTTTAGGATTCTCGTCGCGGCGGAATTGGAATTCCTTCTGATACTGGACGGTATGCGTCCCGGAATCGTCCAAGGTCACGCGGCCGTTGTCGCTTATCCATTGGAGCGGGGGCAAATCCCGGGCCTTTTCGAAAAAGGTGATCTGGGACTGTCGGGGCGGTTGTCCGGAAGGATGGAATAATACCGGAACGTGGATCGAAGCTCCGGGGCCTCCCGGGAAAGGAAGATCGTATTCGATGCGCACTCGTACGGGTTCACCTAGAGAAAGCTTGGAGAAGGTGGCTTCGAAGGAACGGTCGGTGAGCTGTTGCAGGAAAGCGACGCGCGCGTTCAGGGTGACCCGTAAGGCCGTGGTATCGAAAAAGGTATCGTCGAGCGAATAGACGCTTTTGAGCAGTTTCGCGTTGTATATGGTGTCGCCATGGATGGCCGCCAGGTAATGGACGGCAGCCAGCGGTGGGATGGGCAGGCTCCCCTGCAAAAGGAAGTCTTTGGTTATTTCGCGCGGGCGATTCTCGACATTACCGGTCAAAACGGCTTCCTCCACAACCGCGAGGTAGCTTCCATGCGAAGTGATGGTCAAGGATGAGGCTTCCAGGGAGGTTGAACCCAAGCGGGTCAATTCATACGTGATCCGCGTGCTGTCCGTGGTTGTGCCGTCATGGGTGACCTGAACGGTATTTTCGATGATGCGATAGGTATCGAAGTCCAGGGCCGCCCGGCCGGTACCCAATGCGCATGTGAAGGCGAGACCGGCCCAGAGATGAAATCGAGAACGAAAATTGGACATGGATTCTCCATGGATGGGTTTCAACGGTCAACTACCGAGGGAAACATTCAACGATGAACCCTTCAAGGCTGGTAATCGCGATCTAGTAATGACTGAAAACGCAAGAGACATGCCAAGAGATTACCATCGATAGATTGGTGGAAGCCGGTTTTTTCCCGGCTATGCATGGATGGACTGATCAAAAAATGCTGGCTAAGGAGCGCTCTGGTCAAGTTTATGGCGGCCATGAATGGAGTACTTTGTGGTCGCCAAGCCCATGGTTCAAAACCCGGCCCGCAGACCCAGGCTCGAGGTGATGACGAAGGGATAGCCCGGAACCAGACTATATACGAGGCCCCAGCCGCGCCCCAGTTTCACCTCGGCATCCATGTTTCCGCCATACCATATCCAGGCGGTTTGGAAACGGTCGGTGGGTTTCGGCCGGCCGAAGAAGGCGTCGGATCGATAGCGAGGCACCTGACCGAGCCAACTTTCCCTCCAGAGAAAGGAAGGCCCTATGCCTATGCGCAAGGCGTAGCGTCTAGTCGGTGCCCAATTGACCCGGAATCCGAAATGCGCAAAGCCTGCCCAAACATCGGCGCAATCCCGGTACAGCGAGACCGAACCGCGCAGCAGGAACCACCGGGCAACGTAGTGGTCGGCATACGCCTCGGCGCCTAGCTGTAGCACCCAATAGGCCTCTGAGTCCAACTGCCGGGGATAGACGGCACCGCCGCCTCCGGGATGGTATGTAAGGGCATAGTAATTGGCGCCCAGGGCGGACCGGTTCAGGTAATCGGAATGCGATTCGGGCTCGGCCTGCACGGCCAGGATCGATATCCAACCGAAATAGAACAGCAAAAACTTGCCCATTTTACCGTCCATCCTGAGTGGCGGAACGCTCACGGGTGCGTGGGCGTGCGCCTCACCGCGTCCTCCGTAAGCTTCCGGAGTTCCTTGTTCTCTCGCGCCAATTCCTTCACGGCCTCGACGAGCAGGGGCACGAGCCGTGAGTAATCCATGGATTTGTAGCCGGAAGAATCCGTGGCCACCACCTCGGGAACGACTTTTTCGACATCCTGCGCGATGAATCCGATTTGGGGCTTGTCGCTGAAACCGCGATCCGGGTATTCCCCGGTTTTCCAATCATAGGCAACGCCTTGCAAGGCTTCAATTTTTTTCAGGCTCGCGGAAAGGGGACGGATGTTCTTTTTGAAGCGGAGGTCCGAAGCCGAATTGAACGCATTCGGTGAGCTGAAGGTCGTCGCGTGGGCTTCGCCATTGACGTCCAGCTTGTAAAGGGGATTAACGGTCGCGATCCCGACATTGCCGGTGGGGAACGCCACCCTTTGGCCTAGACCCGTTTTCAGCATGTTGACCAGCATGAAATCGGCATCGGCGCGGTCTTCCCGGAACATCAGGGTACCGTCGCCCGTTGTCGCGCCCCGGTAATCGATGCGGAGGTTCACGCATCGGCCTCCGCTGGTACGCGCGACCAAATCCGCTATGGTAGTATCGCTCAAGGCCAGGGCCAGGGTCGCATCGACTTGAAGAGGTGAATGGGGAGCCGCATTCCCGATGCCGACCTTGCCGGTGAAAGAGGCGCCGTTCAAATTCGCCTTGCCAGCCAGCGCTGAGGTGCTGGCCTTTTCATCCAGTTTTTCCTGCAACCCGCTTACGGAGTCGGCGAAAATTTGCGCCTTGGTCGCCTTGCCGGGAATCTGGCTCAGGGTCGCGGCGGCCCCGCTGGGGCCGGCCGGACCCGTGAGACCTTGCGGTCCCGCAGCGCCCGCGGGGCCTTGCAAACCGACCGAGCCTGCGCTTCCCGGCTCCCCTTTGAGGCCGGGAGGGCCAGCGGGGCCGGGAGGACCGGTAGGGCCAACCGGGCCGATTGCGCCTGGATCCCCCTTCGGTCCCGGGCTGCCGTCACTCCCTTTCGGGCCCGTAACGGCCTGGATACTGCCGCCGTTTTGGGCGATGACGTGGGCCGCCAGGGAGTCATAGGTTTTCTGATCGATCCTACCACCCCCCGCGTATGAGAGATAGAGCAATGGCCCCCTCGAATCCTCCAGGGCGCTGATTTCGGCATCAAGACCGTCCGCGCCCTCGAGCAGCAATCCGTAAAAACCTCCCGACGTGACGGCCTTCGTGAACTCGTTGGACAGGACGATGCTGACTTGCTCCTGGATATGATCGCGGGCCTTGATGACAACGCCGCCCACCACGGCTCCGACGGACTGCAACTCGTCGAAGCGAGTCTGGTACTCCAGTCCCCGAGGTGAAGCGGCCAGGAAAACCTTCAGTGAGCCATCGCGCACCACGTCCCTTATATAGACCGAGACCCTGGCCGAAACCAGGTCTTCCCCGGAGGCGCTCGGCAAGGCATATTGGACCCAACCCTTGCTATCCCCTGAACGCACTTTCAATGTCCGCGTGGATCCATTGAAATGCTGGGGATCGGCATAACCGTCCTTGACCGGCGTATAAACCGATTCCAACGCCCAGGAATGAGGAACCGCAAGCATCATCAGTATGGCGGCTTTGACCGCCAGGGAGTTTGGGGATACGGCTTCCGACTGCATCCGCTTGGACCGGGAATTACGGGGCATTGGAGAGCTCCTTGTTAAATAGCTTCAAGGTCGATAAGGCTTCTGCGATACCACGATCCGCACGTGCAACGGAAGGCGTCGCCAGCGCGGAACGCTTGGCCAAGGACCGATCCCAGGTATAGTCCTGCGCGAAGGAGATGCGGCCGTCGACGTCATCGCGCTCCAGCTGGCGCAGCAACTTTCCGGTTTCATCATAGAACCATAGCGCGGAAACGTCCGGCTCGGAGCGCTCGCTTTCCCGGAATCGCCGATATCGCAAAAGGGACCCGATTCCCGTATAGGTGAAAGTTTCCCGGCGATAGGCCACCCATGAGTTCCTCAGCACATACCAGGTTTTTTCGGCGAGGCTATCGCCTTGATATCGCAACCGGAACACACGGGACATTTCCAGCTTTCCTTCGGGTCCCCGGGTGAACAAGGTATCCGAACCCTGATCCTTGTCGCGCCGATGCACCAGCCATTCCACCAAGGTATCCCTCACGAATCGCCTGACTCCGCGCAAGTCGTCCTTGTCCCAGGAAAAACTGTCCACGGAAACCGTTGACGCTTCCCTTACGGTCAAGGAAAGCAATCGGCCGGCCGCGGACCAGGAGAAAGCCGAGTCGACGGTTGCTCCGCCCCCCAAGCGTGTTCTGACCAGCAAGGGCCTGTCCGAGGCGTCGGTTTGCACCGAATCGATTTCCACGGGCGAGGCGTCGCGCGCGGGATCGAGGCTTCCGAAGGTCTGCCGCACCATCAACCCGGGCGAGTAGGTAAACCGGGTCAATGAGCCGCTTAGGGCTGAAGTATCGTTGCGGGTAGTATAACCGGACAGCCGGCCAACCGGTAATTGCCGGATTACCCTGATCGACCAATTCCGCTCTTGGGCCCGAATGGATCCCTTCCACGCTTCCACCTTTACGGGAACAGCCTTACCTACCGATGCGGGCGATGGCGTCCAGATGAACACCGTTCCTTCTCCGGTACTGGGAATTTCGCCTTCGGGGGATACCGTCCATTTGAAGCGGATGCTTTCCGCGGAATCGAGGCGCAAATAAAGGGGCGACCCCGCTATCGCCAATCCGTAGCGATCGGGGAGATCCGCGGGCAGGTACAGGCCTTCGGAAAGGCTTTGCTTGATTTGGGCTATGGCTGCGGGGTCGAATACGGGTTCCAGGACTTGATGGATATCGGCGGCCATCAGGCCTCTAATCACACCTTGGCCGATACGGATTCCGCCGGAGTAAAGCGAGAATCGCAACTGGAAAGCGTCTCCAGGTTTGGCCAAAACCTCGCTTTCGCTTTCACCGGAGACCAGGTTCACGGTAAGGGCTTGCGGCAACCCGTCGTTGATGGCGATTTCGATTTGGATGCTATCGACCGCTATACCCTCGACAAAGGCGGACAAATCGAACGTGACCGGATAGGCGCGCGAAACATCGGCTTCCGGTTCCTGGGTTTGACAGGAAGACAGAGCTAGGATCGTGAGGAGGGCGCTCGCAAAGGCGCGGAACCCCGCAAGGCATACCTTGGAATACGGGAAGATCTGGATCATGGTTGGGTTGTTATCCTGATATGGATAATGGCCGTTTCCAGGGAGCCTGGTTCGTCCTTTACCACCTGTTCGTCCTGGCTGAGAATAAAATACGCCGCCGCTCCGCCAACGACAGCGGTGACGCCCATGGCCCATCCCCAAGGAAAGCCGCGCCTTTCCTTCTCTTCAACACGAAGCTTACCCGGCTTGGCGGTGTTCCCCTTCGGCGTCTGGACGCCCTTATATTTTCGATTCCGCGCTTTGATTTTCTCCCAAAACACTTCCATTGAATCGGAAATGAAAGGATCGAGAACTTCCGTTCCCGGCTCAAGGCGGAGGAGCAGGTTCAGGTAACTTTCGGACCGCGCTCGAGTCGCCTCGAAGGAAGCATAGACGATACCCAGATGTCTGAACGCGAAAACGGAATCGGAGTGGGACCCTTTCGAACCGTTTTTACGCCAGGCCTCGAGACTGTCCATCACCCCATCAAACTCGCTATTCATGTAATTCTGGCGGATATACGCCGTGTCCAATGCGGCGCCGGGAAAGGCCCCATGCGAAACGGAAAACCCCGCCGATAGGCAGAGCAGGAATACCGTCCTGGAAGCGAACAAAGCCGTTGTTTTCATTTCTGGAGGATCAAAACTTCCCTACACCATGGCGGAAAGCTCCCTTGTTTTTCGGATGCGCTAAAAAAAATGCATAGCGTGACGGCTATTTCAGTACATCAATAATAGATGAAGGAGCCGGAAAACCACAGTCCCGCCACTCCGAGGGCGGCCGTAGGGGCGGCATTGGAGAATTCGACGATTTCCTGCGGACTAATGCGTGACGCTGGCAGGTGGAGATGGATGCGTGTCCCGTTTTGCCGGGCCTACGCCTACTCGCCCAAGTAGGCTTCCTTCACGCGCGGATCCTTGGCCAGGTCCGCCGAGTTCCCTTGCATGATGATGCGCCCCGTTTCCAGCACATATGCCTTGCGCGAGCGGTTGAGCGCCAGATTGGCGTTCTGTTCCACCAGCAGCACGGTGGCGCCTTCCTGATTGATGCGATCGATGGCGTCGAAAATCGCCGTTACCATCAGCGGCGCCAGGCCCAGCGACGGTTCATCCAGCAACAGCAGGCGCGGGTGCGCCATCAGGGCGCGGCCGATGGCCAGCATTTGCTGCTCGCCGCCGCTCAAGGTGCCGGCCATCTGGGCCTGGCGCTCCTTGAGGCGCGGGAACACTTCGTAAACGTGATCGATGTCGCGCTGCAGTTTTTTTCCGTCCCGGTTCAGGTAGCCGCCCAGCTCCAGGTTCTCCAGCACGGTGAGGTTGGCGAATACGGCGCGGCCTTCCGGCACCAGGGCTATGCCCATGGCGGCGATGCGATGGGTGGGGATTTTGTTGAGCTTCCGCCCTTCGAACAGGATTTCGCCTTCATGAGGCTGGCACAAGCCCATGATGCTGCGCAAGGTGGTGGATTTGCCCGCCCCGTTGGAACCTATCAAGGTGGCTACGGATCCCTTTTCCACTTCCAGGTCCACGTTGCAAAGGGCCTTTATCGCGCCGTAGCGCGTGGAGACGTTTTTCAGGGTCAGCATGGCGTTCCCCTCATTCCTTCCCCAAGTAGGCTTCGATCACCCGCGGGTCCTTGCGTATCTCGGCCGGTACCCCCGAAGCGATGCCTTCCCCGTGCACGATCACCTGGATGCGTTCGCACACGCCCATGACCACTTTCATATTGTGCTCCACCAGCAGGATGGACACCTTGAACTCGTCGCGGATGCGGCGGATGAGGCGCATCAGGTCCGCCGCTTCCTGCGGATTCATGCCGGCGGCGGGTTCGTCCAACAGCAGCAGGCGGGGCCCCGTGGCCAAGGCGCGGGCGATTTCCAGGCGGCGCTGGGATCCGTAGGGGAGGGAGGCGGAAGGTTCGTCCGCTTGCTTGTCGAGCTGGAACAGGGCCAGCAGGCGCATGGCCGCTTCGCGCTGGGCCGCTTCTTCGCGCAGGAAGGCGGGGCCGCGGAACACGGAAGCCAGCACGCCCTGGGTGGAACGCATATGCGCCGAGACCAGGACGTTCTCCAGCACGGACATGGAGGGGAAAAGACGGATGTTCTGGAAGGTGCGCGCGATGCCGGCCGCGGCTATCACATGCGGCCGTTTCCCCTGGATGGCTTTGCCGTCGAAGAGTATGTCCCCGGAGGTGGGCGCGTACACTCCCGTGATCATGTTGAACACCGTGGTCTTGCCAGCGCCGTTGGGGCCGATCAGGCCGAACAGTTCCCCTTCCTCGATGGAGAAATCGAGCCCCTTCACCGCCACCAGACCGCCGAACCGGATGGTGGCGCTTTGCAGGCGCAGCAGCGACATCAGGCGCCGCCCTTTTCCGCATCCGCGATCCGGCCGGCCGGCACGGCGCCTCCGTTCTTCCGCGCCCGCCGCCAGTCCGCCATGCGCTTGATCACCGAGGTCTGGCCGAGGATGCCTTGCGGACGGTAAATCATGATGAGGATGAGGGCCAGGCTGTAGATGATCATGCGGTAGCTTTCGAAACCGCGGAAGGCCTCCGGCAGCACGGTAAGGAGCACGGCGCCCAGCACGGCCCCTTCGATGCTCCCCAATCCGCCGATGGCTATCATGATGATGATCTCGAAGGATTTCACGAAGGTGAAGGTATTGGTGTGCAGGTACATGGTGTAATGCCCGA
>JBDSWM010000002.1:0-6941 GCA_039926685.1 Fibrobacteria bacterium
CCTGCCCTCCCCGCATTTCTCCAGCACGGCCGCGAAACGTGGAGCGCAGTCGCTGGCCAGATTCGCGATTATGCTTTCCTCAAGAAACAAGGCGAAATCGAAAAGCCTGGCATCGGAGGATAGCCAATCCAAAATCCGTTCCCAACGGAAGCGGCTTTCCATCAACTCCAGCCACAATGAGTTCCCGTAAAAGGATGAATACGGGATGATGCCCGTTACGGCCAGACCGCCGGCGGTAGCCAGTTCCCCGACGCCTGCGGGGGTGATAGCCTGCGCCGGCATCGCCGCCCGATCCCTGACCGAGAGGCGATTCCCACTTGCGGGAAGCGAATCGGCAAGCGCGAAATGGTCGGCGGAAAAGAAATTGAGCAGCAGCACGCCGCCGCTTTTAAGGGAGCGCCCAAGTTCCCGGATGGAAGCCCCGGTATCCGCGACCGACCCCAGGAAATCCAGCCCGAATATGGCATCGAAGGAGTCTGCAGGCAGACTCCGCAACCAGCCGAGCGGATCCGAAACACCAGGATAGCTGGTGATTTTTAGGGACTGGCCGGCGCCCTGGAAGAATCCCTCCGAACATGCCGGTTTCAGGTTGAGCAAGGAGCCGGAACCCCTCCCGGCGCAATGCTTCCGGTAAAGGCCCCATTCTACCGCCGATCGCAGTTTCTCTTGCCCGGCTTCCGCGTCGGCCTCGAAAAGATCGCGGTAGCGGAGTCCCGCCGGGGCGGAACCGAATTTGGGGAAATCGCGGATTCGCATGCAGCGAGCATATTGCTTTTTTGGGTTATAATCAACCGGTGAGGGCCCAAAAAGCCAAACAACGGCAGACCTGCGGCAAAGAATCGGAAAAGCGGGCAGCGACCTTAAAGTTTCCGTCCGCGGGATTCGATAACCAGCTTAGGAGGCGGGCCGCCTCCCGGGAGCCTAAGCCAAGGCCCCATCCCCGATCCCCGACAGCGGTTGCGCCGCGGGGGGTTCGCATAGTAACCTGGATCCGGCCTTCGCCCCGGCCGCTGCAAAGGAAATAACATGCTCGACAATAAATCCATCCTCGTCACCGGCGGTACGGGATCCTTCGGGCAGAAATTCATCCGCATGGTCCTGGACAAATACACGCCCAAGAAAATCATCGTGTATTCCCGCGATGAGATGAAACAGTGGAACATGGCGAACGATCTCAAGGATCATCCTAAGAAGCACCTGGTCCGATTTTTCCTGGGCGACGTGCGCGACAAGGATCGCCTGCACCGCGCCTTCAGCGGCATCGACTACGTCATCCACGCAGCGGCCTTAAAGATTGTGCCCGCGGCCGAGTACAACCCTTTCGAATTCATCAAGACCAATATCAACGGGGCCATGAACATCATCGATTGCGCCATAGATCAGAAGGTCAAGCGCGTTATCGCCCTTAGCACGGACAAGGCCTGCAATCCCGTCAACCTTTACGGCGCCACCAAGCTCTGCTCCGACAAGCTGTTCGTGGCCGGCAACTCCTATAGTTCGGGTACCAGCACCCGTTTCGCCGTGGTCCGCTATGGGAATGTCATGGGCAGCAGAGGTTCCGTCATCCCCTTGTTCTGGTCCCTGCGTAATTCCGGCGAGCTGCCGATCACGGATTCAAAGATGACCCGATTCATGATCAGCCTGGAGATGGGCGTGGAGATGGTCCTGCATGCACTCAAGGATTCCATCGGCGGCGAGATCTACGTGCGAAAAATCCCCTCCATGCACGTCCTGGACGTGGCCCGCACCATCGCTCCGGACGCCAACCTCAAAATCGTAGGCATCCGCCCGGGCGAGAAACTGCATGAGCAGATGATTAGCCATGAGGATGCGCAGACGGCGTACGAGTATGAGGACCATTTCAAGATCCTGCCCGCTATCCACGAATGGCATCTCGATAGCAAGCGCATCGGCAACGGCGTCAAATGCAAACCCGGCTTCTGCTATTCCAGCGATACCAATGTGGATTGGATGTCCCAGGGGCATCTGCGCTCCTGGCTCGGAAAGGAATACGGCAAGGAGAACGTGGCCGGACCCGCGGTTTCCTTCCCCGCCGCCTCCGGGGATTGGTCTCCCGTGGCGGAGCAAACCGAACTCGAACTGGCCGTTAAAGGGTCCCAAGCTGACTTCGAAATCTGAATCCAGGGGGAAGACGCCCCAACCAGCGCAGGCTTTCCCGCCTCATCCTCCGGTGCCCGTAATCCCTTACGGGCGCCAATCCATTTCCCCGCAAGACATTCAAGCCGTGGTAGCCGCCTTGCAATCCGATTGGCTGACCCAAGGCCCGGCCATCGAACGCTTCGAACAGGGCGTGGCCGCCTATTGCGGCGCAAAGCACGCCGTGGCCGTTTCCAGCGCCACGGGGGCGCTGCATATAGCCTGCAAGGCCGCCGGACTCGCGCCCGGAGACCTGTGCTGGACCTCGCCCAACAGCTTCGTCGCATCCGCCAATTGCGCCTTGTATTGCGGCGCCGCCATCGACTTCGTAGATATCGAGGCGGATACCTATAACATGGACACGGATCTTTTGGAGGCCAAGCTGGTTTCGGCCGCCAAGGCTGGAAAGCTACCCAAGGTCGTCATTCCCGTGCATTTCGGAGGCCAATCCTGCCGGATGGATAGGATCGGCGAACTCGCGGAACGCTATGGATTCACCGTCATCGAGGATGCCTCGCATGCCATCGGCGGGAGTTTTGCCGGGCAAAAGGTGGGCGGTTGCGCGCATGCCAGCATGACCGTGTTCAGCTTCCATCCGGTCAAGATCATCACCACCGGCGAAGGCGGCATGGTAACGACCAACGACGCAGGCCTCAAGCGCAGGTTGGAAAGGTTGCGCAGCCACGGCATCACCCGCGAGGAAAGTGAAATGCGATCGCCGTCCCCGGGGCCTTGGTATTACGAGCAAATCGAATTGGGATTCAACTATCGCATCACGGACATTCAGGCCGCATTGGGCCTGAGCCAGCTGTCCCGCATCGATGCATTCATCGCCCGGCGGGCGGAAATCGCCGACCTGTACGACTCGTTGCTGAAGGGACTTCCCTTGGCCCTTCCCCATCGGGATCCCCGCGCCATCTCAGCCTGGCACCTCTATCCCATCCGTCTGGAGCCGGAACGGGGCGCGCCGCCGCGCGATCGCGTCTTCAAGGGCCTACGTGCCGGAGGCATCGGGGTCAACGTCCATTATCAGCCTATTCCCGCGCAGCCCTTTTACCGTGGACTGGGCTTTTCCCCCGCGGATTTCCCGCGCGCTTGCGCTTATTACGAGCAGGCCATCTCTCTCCCCCTCTTCGCGGATTTGACGCGGAAGGAGGCGGAGAAGGTGGTTGAACTCCTAAAAACTCAATTGATATAATGGCCATGCGGTCCCTACCGGGACCGGCATAACCAGGCCAATCGGCGGGCATCGGCATCCGGCGGAGGGAGTATCATGAATTTCAATATCGGGGACCGGCAAATCGGGGACGACTTCCCCTGTTACATCACATTCGAAGCCGGACCCACGCATGACGGTCTGGAAACGGCGCTCAAGCTGGTGCGCCAGGCCGCGGAAGCGGGCGCGGACGCGGTCAAGTTCCAGCTCTTCGATCTGGATCGCCTGGTCCCGGATCGCAAGCAACCTTTCACCTACTCCATCCTGGTCGATCGCGCCACTGGCAAAATGGAGGAAATCACCGAACCGCTTTACGATATCCTACTGCGCCGGCATCTAAAACGCGAAGATTGGCTGCCGCTTAAGCGCGAATGCGACAGGCTGGGCCTGGCCTTTTTCTCCACCGCCGCCTTCCCGGAAGAGATCGATTTCCTGGTCAAGCTCGGCTGCCATTCCATCAAGATCGCTTCCGGCGACGTCAACCATCATCCCTTGATCCGCTATGCGGCCAAGACGGGGCTATGCCTGCAGTTGGATACGGGAGGCTCCACTTTGGGCGAGGTGGAAGCGGCCGTGGACGTTATCCTTAAAGAAGGCAATTCCAACATCATCATCCATCAATGCCCCTCGGGATACCCGGCCCGGTTGGAAAGCATCAATCTCCGCATCATCCAAACCCTGAAACAGATGTTCCGCTTTCCGGCGGCCTTTTCCGACCATACCCCGGGTTGGGAAATGGATATCGCCGCCGTGGCCCTGGGCGCCAACATGGTGGAGAAAACCATCACCTTGGATCGCACCACCCGTAGCGTGGAGCACAGCTTTTCCCTGGAAAAGGACGAGATGCCCAAATTCGTGAAGGCCATCCGCGAATTGGAAATCGCCTTGGGCAAGACCCGCCGCATCATGGGGGATGAAGAACGCGCCAAGAGGCTGGGCGCTCGCCGCAGTTGCTTCCTGGCGAAGGATCTCAAGGCAGGGGACAAGATCAGCGAGGACATGATCGATTACCGCAGGCCGGGCAAGGGTATCGCTCCCAACGACGCGAAAGCGCTGATCGGTGCGCGCATGCGCGTGGCCAAATCCGCCGGCGCCCTCTTCGAATGGAAGGATCTGGAGTAACCCCAGCGCCATGCCGACGGCACCCGGAAAAAAACGCTCCGTCCTGGGGATGATTCCCGCCAAGGGCGGCTCTCAGCGCCTGGCACGCAAGAATATCCTTCCCTTGGGAGGCAAAACCCTGCTCCAATGGGCAGTGGACGCCGGACTGCGAAGCGGCATCCTGGACCGCCTAATCGTTTCCACCGAGGACGAGGAAATCGCCGCGGCAGCCCGCACTTTGGGGGCTGAAGTCCCTTTCCTGCGCCCCGCCCACCTGGCCCGCGATCCTTATGGCGTGGTGGACGTGGCCCTGCACGCGCTGAACACCTTGCGTGCGGCGGGTGAAACCTATGCCACCTTAGTCATCCTTCTCCCCACCTGCCCCTTCCGCACCGCAGAGGATATTTCCGCCGCTTTCCGGCAGTTCACCGCGGCGGGTGCGGAATCGCTGTTGAGCGTGGCCCCATGCGGGCATACGCCCTTCACCGCCATCAAGCTCGAGGGGGGGAACGCTTCATTCTGGTTTCCGGAATATCTCGGAGCCAAGCCCGGCGGCCTGCCCAAAGCATACCGGCCCAACGGGGCCATCCATGTGTTGGACGTGGATTCATTCGAAAGGAAGAAATCCTATACCGCCCAACCCCTGCACGCCTACTTGATGCCGCCGGAACGATCCGTGGACGTGGACACCTCGGAGGATTTGGCATTCGCCGAATTCCTGCTGGCGGGACGCTGAACGTGGGAGCCTCCACCGCCGCTGCCCCCATGGCGCGCAAGCTGGATATAGCCTTCCGCGTGGACGCTTCCGCGCGCATGGGTACCGGACATATGGCCCGCTGCCTATGCCTGGCGGATGCCTTCGCGCAGCGGGGGGACCGGATCCGGTTCGTCACGAGGGAATTCGATCCGTCCGTATGCGAGCAGGTCGCGCGACATGGCCATACCGTTCTCCGTCTTCCCGCCCCTTATCCTGCGCATCCGGCGCAGCCCCCGGGCGATCCGCGCGATCCCTTTCCGGGTACCATCCCGGATCTCGGTGATGGCCAGGAAAGTTGGTTAGGCGTCCCCTGGGATCGCGATGCCGAGGAAACGCTCCTAGCCTTGGGCGGGGAACCTGTGGACTTGCTGGTGGCCGATAATTACGGTCTTGATCACCGCTGGGAAACCCGCATCCGGCCTGTAGCCCGCAGGATAATGGCCCTGGACGACGGCGGGGACCGGGTGCACGATTGCGATCTTCTCCTCGATCAAAACCTGCATGGGACCGGGCAGCCCGGCCATGCCCGGCGCGTGCCGGAGGCATGCCGCCTGTTGCTCGGACCCGGCTTCGCCCTGCTCAGGCCTGAATTCCGCATCCCGGATGCGGAGATCCCCCTACGAGATGGCGGCTTGCGGAATATCCTGGTTTGTTTCGGGGGCAGCGATCCCGGCGATGAAACCGGGAAAGCCCTGGCGGGCCTGGCCCTATTGGAAAATCCAGCGCTCCGCATCACGGTGGTGGCCGGAGCTTTGTACCCGCGCATGGACGCCTTGGAAAAATTGCGGGAATCCTGGCGAGGGCTGGTAGTGCATCGGCAAGTCGATTTCATGGCCCGCTTGATGGCCGAATCCGATCTGGCCATCGGCGCAGGAGGAACCACCACCTGGGAACGCTGCCGCATGGGGTTGCCCGCTCTGGTAACCATCCTTGCCGACAATCAGGCGGAGATAGCCCTCGCGGTAGCCGCGGTCGGCGCGCAACGGACGCTGGGATGGAGCCGCGCTTTGGCCCCGGAAGCCTATGCGGAAGCGATCCGGAACCTGGATGGCACCGCGTTGGGGGCCATGTCCCGGGCCGGGCGGACCTTGGTGGACGGGAAAGGATGCGAACGCGTGATGCGAATGGCGGCGGAATCATGAGAAGAATCAGCATCGGGGGCAGGGAAATCGGCGAGGGTTGCCCGCCGTTCATCATGGCCGAAGTCGGCATAAATCATAACGGATCGCTGGAAACGGCTTTGCGGATGATCCAAACCGCCAAGGAGGCCGGGGCCGACGCCGTGAAATTCCAGACCTTCCAAGCGGATGAATTCATCAGCGATCCGAACGTGACCTTCACCTACCAGTCTGCCGGGGTCAGCGTCACCGAGTCCATGCTGGCCATGTTCCGCCGCTATCAATTGCCGGCGGAAAGTTGGGTGGCCATCAAAAAACGCTGCGAGGAAACGGGCATCCTTTTCCTCTCCACGCCGCAGAACCGCTCTGATCTCGACCTATTGCTGGAGGTCGGTGTCCCGGCCGTCAAAGTGGGGTCCGACGATTTCACCAACTTGCCATTGCTCAAGAGCTATGCGCGCACGGGTCTGCCTATGCTGGTTTCCTGCGGCATGTCCGATTTGGCCGAAGTCCAGCAAGCCCTGGAGGCGGTGGGCGCGCTCGATGGTTATCCCACCATCCTGTTGTTGTGCACCTCACAGTATCCCACACC
>JBDSWM010000003.1:0-17279 GCA_039926685.1 Fibrobacteria bacterium
ATCCTGGTGGAATACGGCCCCACCGTCCTGGATCTCAACCTGCGTTTCCGCGCCCATGCGCTGACGGAGCACGTGCGCGCCCTGGGGCTGCCCGGAGTCGTCGATCTCACCCCGGGCATCCGATCCCTGCAAATCCATTTCGACGGCCGCGTGCTGCCCATGGAGGAGTTGCTGGCCATCCTGGTGGACGCGGAGGGCCGCCTGCCCGCCATCGACGCCATGGAAGTGCCCTCCCGCATCGTCCACATGCCCCTATCCTGGGACGACGAGGCCACCCACGCCGTTATCCAAAAGTACATGCAGTCCGTGCGCGCCGACGCTCCCTGGTGCCCCAGCAACATCGAGTTCATCCGCCGCATCAACGGCCTGGATTCCATACAAGCCGTCTACGATACCGTGTTCAACGCGGACTACCTGGTGATGGGCCTGGGCGACGTGTATCTGGGCGCTCCCGTGGCCACGCCCCTGGATCCGCGTCATCGCCTGGTCACCACCAAGTACAATCCCGCCCGCACCTGGACCGTGGAGAACGTGGTCGGCATCGGCGGCGCCTATATGTGCATATACGGAATGGAAGGCCCCGGCGGCTATCAATTGTTCGGGCGCACCTCGCAGGTGTGGAACACCTACCGGAAAACCGATGAGTTCCGCGCGGGCAAGCCCTGGCTGCTGCGCTTCTTCGATCAAATCCGCTTCTATCCCGTGAGCGGCAAGGATCTTTCTGACTTCCGTTCCGCATTCATCCGCGGCCAGGCTTCCCTGAAAATCGAGCCCCATGTTTTCCGACTCAAGGAATACAACCGCTTCCTCAACGATAATGCGGCGGATATCGCCGCCTTCCGGGAAAAGCAACGCCAAGCCTTCAATGAGGAGCGCGAACGCTGGCAATCCACGGGTCGCGCCGGCGAGACGGAAACAAAGGCGGATGAGGCCTTAGTCGAAGTCGCCGCTGCCGGCATCGACGTAGGGCTTGCCGTGGATGCACATCTCTCCGGGAGCGTCTGGAAAATCCTGGTCCAGCCGGGTCAGGACGTGGAAGCCGAACAACCCTTGCTGATCCTGGAAAGCATGAAAATGGAATTCACCGTTACCGCAACTGGCTCCGGAAAGGTGAAATCCATCCTGGCCAAGGAAGGATCCATGGTCACGGCTGGGCAAACCTTGCTTTACCTGGAAGCCTGATTTCCCTTTTTAGCATGAAATCGCTTTAAGGAAAAGTACTTGACTTAAACCGGGAAATAGTTTATACTATAACTGTTATGGATCATAACGTTTGTCCGGAAAATGAAAAGACGCGAAAAAGCCTGGATTGCTGGCTTCAAATGATCCGTACCTATGACTTTATGCAATCCCAGGTAGCCACTTTATTGCAACGACATACCATGACGGTGCCTCAATTCGAAGTCCTTTCCACCTTGGCCATAGCCGATTGCACCACCCAGCAGGAGTTGGCGTCGCGATTGCAGGTCACCAAAGGCAATTTGGTGGGTTTGATCGATAGGCTGGCAGAGCGCGGTTGGGTGGAGCGGGTGCAAGTGCAAGGCGATCGGCGCGTAAATAAAGTGCGCATAACCGAAGTCGGTAAAGAGCTTTTGAACAAGGCTTTTCCCGAACAAGTTGGCGTGGTGGAAACCATGATGTCCGGCTTGAGTCAGGACGAGCTCGAATCCCTGCGCGGTTTATTGCAGAAATTGGCCAAAAATGACTGATTTTTTTTACCCAAATAGTTCATGCATAGACAATCTATCTCTGAATAATATTTGCACAAACGATTCTCTAGTAAACCATCACCATCGAAAGGATCTCATATGACCATCGCAACCGCACAACCCCGCCTCCATCATAGACAAGCAACCCAGTCCGGCTTGCGCCGCGCGTTAATTGCCTTCTTTTCCACGCCCGTCGATACCAGCGCTCTCATTCTGAGACTGGGTTTGGCCGCCGCCATGTTCCCGCATGGAGCGCAAAAAGCTTTGGGCTGGTTCGGCGGGTTCGGCTTGGAAAAGACGGTCGGTTTCTTCACCCAGAACGGCACCCCACTTCCGCTTGCCCTGGCGATCATCGCGGCCGAATTCCTGGGGCCTATCGCCTTGGTGGCCGGTTTCTTCACGCGCTGGTCGGCCTTCGGCATCGGCCTGGTCATGGCCGGGGCGGCCCTGATGGTGCACGCCTCCAACGGGTTCTTCATGAACTGGATGGGAACGCAAAAAGGCGAAGGGATCGAGTATTTCATCCTCGCCATCACCTTATCCGTCGCCTTGATAATCAAGGGCGGCGGGCGTTGGGCCGCGGATCGCGCCATTGCGAGCCGCATCTCCGGCGGAGGATTCTGAACATGAAAACCTTATTGCATATCGATGCGAGCGCGAACATGAATAACTCCCTGTCACGGCAGCTAAGCGCCAGGTTCATCTCCGATTGGCTGAAAGCGAATCCGGGCGACTCCGTCAAATACCGCGATCTGAACCGGGAGCATGTTCCCGTGGTGACCAGCGCCTTGCTGGAGGCTATCTACGCGCCGGCCGGCACCGAACTATCCGCGGAAAAGCGCGAGGCCTTGGCGGTTTCGAACGCCTTGGTGGATGAATTCCTGGCCGCGGACATGTACGTCTTCGGTGTGCCGATGTACAACTTCACCGTGCCCGGATCCTTCAAGGCCTACATCGATCAAATCGTGCGGGTGGGCAAAACCATGGCGCGCGGGCCCAAGGGCCTGGAAGGATTGGTGAAGGGACGCAAGCTGCTCATCATCGCCACCCGCGCGGGCGACTATGCCAAAGGCGGGCCACGCGAGGGCTGGGACTTCCATGAACCTTACCTGCGCAAGGTTTTCGGCTGGCTGGGCATAGAAGACATCACCTATGTGCCGGTGGTGAACAGCCTTACCCATGGCGATCGGGAAAAGCATTTGTGGGACATAGCCGCGGAGCTGCAAGCTACCTCGCATCGCTGGGGACGCGAGCTGGAAGCGGAGCATCGCGAGGCGTTGGCTTTGTCCAAGCTGATGGCGTGAATCCCGCGTACGCCGCCGCGACCGTCCAGGCGCAGCGGACGACGCGGGCGGCGCGGGCGGAGTAAAAGTTCGCACGAACCCCTAAGGGCCGAGCAACCTGATTCTCAATTCATCAGCGCGTTTCGCACCCAGGGACAGTTTCAGGATATACGTCCCGGAAGCGAGCGGGATATTCGGCAACGACATTTGATGGGAACCGGCCGTTTTATAGCCCGCATCCAGGTTGGCAACGAGCTTGCCCCGGGTATCCCATAATTCCAATTTCACGTTTTGATCCGCCGACACAGTATAGCGGACCACGTTGTCCCGGTACGACAAAAGCGGTGAAGCTTTCGGCGATGCGTTGGCGGGCCGTGCGGCGCTGACCGGGGAAAGCGAATCCTTGAGCACCATGAATTGGTACAAGGTATAGCCTTTGGTCGTACCGCGGGTCACGCCCAGCATGCGCACATAGCGGGCCTGGGTGGTGGCGAAGGTTTCATCCGTCACAGAGCGGGCGGTTCCCGTCGTCGTGCTGAAAACGTCGGCCCAGGCGGCGGCATCGGTAGAGGTCTGGATCTTGAAGGCTTTCGCGTAACTGGAATCCCATTTGAGGATGACGCGGTTGATTTCCTTGGCGGAACCGAGATCGATCTGGATCCACTCAGCGTCCGTCGTGCCGCTGGTCCATTTCGTATTCAGGTAATTCTTCCAGGTCGTCGCGGCCGTCACATTGCCCGGGAGCGTGCTTCCGCCCGAGGAAGACGCTGTCGCGGTCTTGCCCAAGGCCAGATTCCGCGCGTCCTCGATGGGCCGCCATTGGCCGAGGTCGGGTTCCAATTCCCAATCCTGGTAATAATTCGCGACGATGGAATCCTTGCCGGTGAAGGACAACGGCAGAAACACATAATCGCCCAGCCGCGCGGGGTCGGGTTTTTCCCAGCGGTCCCCGACATACATTTGCACCGTATCCTTGGGCCCTTTCAAGGGCAAAACGAAATCGCATTGCGTGTCCCAGGAATTGTTGGCTGTATTCCCCGGAACCATCATGGGGACCATTTGATTGGTCCAGGGGCCCTCGATATTGCGGGCCGTGTAATATTGAGCGGGCGTGGATTCGGTCCAAAGGGTCAAGGAGGTCATGTAGTAATAGAGGCCATTGCGCTTCAGGACCAGATTGCCTTCCCGGTTGCCGCGATTCCACAACATCATGCGTTTGGCCACGGTAAGGTAATCCGGAGACATCCGCGCCAAGGCATGCTGCGAGATGCCGCCTGAATTGGCTCCGGGAATGCTGTCCCACACATAAGCCAGATAAGCTTGCCCATCATCGTCCTGGTACACCGACATGTCGCCGATATTGTATCCGAATACCTTGCTGTTGCCGACCAAAGTATAGGGTCCTTCCGGAGTTTCGGAAGTGGCAATGCCCAATTCGGCCCCATCGCTAGCGCCGGTTTTCAGGAACATCACGTACTTCTTGGTGGATTCATTGTAGGCGACATCCATGCGGTTGGTGCTGGCCGCCTTCAAGGCCACACCCTTATAGGTCCAGTGCAACAGGTCCTTGGAGGAATAGCAGGTTTGATCAGTGAAACGATTGCCGCTTCCATACCAGTAGAAGGTGTCGCCGAATTTCCGCATGGTGCCGCTGCGCGTGTTGATCTTGTTCCCGTCCAGGTCATACATGAAAAAATCATTGTGGAGGGTGAGCCATTTCGCCTGCACAGGCGAAAGGATTCCTAATACCAACCCAACAACCATTAATCCCTTGACCATGGTTTTATTAATCTTGAGATTCATTATCCCCCCCGAGCGTTCATTGGCAGCAAAGTCCCATGAAACAAGCTTCCGCGGCCGGAATGCGAATATGGGATCTGCCATTCGGGAATTTAAGCCCTTGGCGAAACTTTGGCGGATGGAAAAAGCATTCATCAGGCTGGCTACCTCCCGCAGGCACTTTTCCAGGTCGACGTGATGCCAACGTCCCCTAAAGCTGATTCCGACATGCGGCCATAGCATTATTTGCGGCTTTTTAGCCGCGGCCGGGGTACTGCCGATAATAATCGTTTGTTTTCCGGACTACTATTAGTATCATTTGCACAAGCCGGCACGCTTCCCCCTCTTTTCGTCGGCTTTCCGGATCAGGAATCTTTAGATAACCCTCATCCAACCAACGCGGCACCGGTCCAAGGGGGACATCTCGCGGACCCGGATAGCGCCAGCGTAACCGTTCTAAGAACCTAGGAGTTCTATTTTGTTGTTCAGAGATCTGAATCTCATTCCTTCCATTTTGTCCGCCGTCGAAGCCGAAGGCTACACCTCTCCCACCCCCGTCCAAGCCGCCTCCATCCCCTCCATCCTGGAGCATCGGGATTTGCTGGGTTGCGCGCAAACGGGCACCGGCAAAACCGCGGCCTTCGCCCTTCCCATCCTGCAGAATCTCAATGCCACGCGTCCCGCCAACGGACGCCCCGTGCGCGCTCTGGTGCTGACGCCCACGCGCGAACTCGCGCTGCAAATCGCCGAGAATTTCGCCGCTTACGGCAAGAACCTGGACCTTCGCATGGCCGTCATTTTCGGCGGCGTCGGCGATGGTCCCCAGAAGGCCAAATTGCGAGCCGGCGTGGATATCCTGGTGGCCACACCCGGACGCCTGATCGATTTGCTGGGCCAACGCGCCCTCACCTTGTCCAATCTGGAAATCTTCACGCTCGACGAGGCCGATCGCATGCTGGACATGGGATTCGTCCATGATGTGCGCCGCATTTGCGCATTGCTGCCCGCCAAGCGCCAGACCCTGTTGTTCTCGGCGACCATGCCGAATGAGATCCGCAAGCTGGCCGACGGCCTGCTCCGCAATCCCGTCAAGGTGGAAGTGACCCCCGTCTCCTCCACGGTGGAAAAGATCGAGCAGAGCATTTACATGGTGGGCAAGGAAGGCAAACCCGCCTTGTTGCGCCATATCCTCGCCGATGAAGCCGTTAAACGCGTGCTCGTCTTCACCCGCACCAAGCATGGGGCGGATCGCCTGAAGCGGAACCTGGAGCAATTCAGCATTCCCGCCGAAGCCATCCACGGCAACAAGTCCCAGAACCATCGCGTGCGATCGCTGGCGAGCTTCAAGGACGGATCCACGCGCGTGCTGGTAGCCACCGATCTCGCCTCGCGCGGAATCGATGTGGACGAAATCACCCATATCGTGAACTACGATCTGCCGGCCGAGCCGGAAACCTATGTCCATCGCATCGGCCGCACAGCCCGCGCCGGGCATTCCGGGATCTCCTTCTCTTTCTGCGGACCGGAAGATCGCGGCACCCTGCACGATATCGAAAGGCTCATCCGTAAGCGCATCCAGGTCGTCCCCACTCCGCATGAATCGGAAATGCGGACGCCGGCGCCCATGGCCATGCCCGAGCGCATGTCCGAGGAGTCCCGTGAATCGGATCGCGGGCATTCCGAGGGTAGGAATCCGCGCGGCCAGCGCCGCGGCGGACATAGCGAACCCCGCAATAATGAGCGTCGGGACAGCGGCCACCGCCGCGCTTCGACCGGGCACAACCAGGGCAACCGTCCCCAGGTGAACCATGAGAACTCCGGCTCCGCAACGGCTTCGGCTTCCGCCGCCGCTCCGGGACGCGAAAACCGTTCCCAAGGCCAGCCGCGCGATTCCCGTCCCGCGCATTTGCGCGGTAACGGAAATTCCAACGCACAGGACGCCGGCAATGGCGGCCAAGCCAAGCGCCGCAATTCCCAGGGCCAGGGTAAAACCTATGCCCGGGAATACTATAGCAACGGCCGTTGAAGCAACGGCCGTTGAAGCAACAGGCGTTGACGCAACTGGCGTTGAGGCAAACCCATTGAAGTGACGTGCGTTGCAAGCATCGCCACCATCAAGTGAAACCGAAAGCCCCGGGGTTAACTCCCGGGGCTTTTTTTTATCTTATTTCCTTTTGGATGCGCAAAGGGGAATACCGATGAACAATGCCGCGAACGCAGGCCGGGTAGTCAAGCATGGACGCATTAAGCAGGCCTTGGCACGTTGGTGCCTGATGGACGAAAAAGAATGGTCGATGGAGAAAATCTGCCAGGTCGCCGTACAGCTCGGCGTGCCGGCCGTGGAAGTGGTGCCCGCCGAAGACTTCCCCATGCTCAAGAAATACGGGTTGGTATGCGCCCTGACCACTTCGCATATGTTCGTGCGCGGCATGAACAACCCCTTGCATTGGGATGAATGCCTCAGCAAGATTGACGCCTCCATCGACGCCAACGCGGAAGCGGGCTTCCCCAACATCGTCACTTTTACCGGCTTCGCGGATACCACCATCCCGGAAGGGCCCGGCATCGCCAAGGGCAGCCTGGTGAGCCGTGAGCAAGGCATCCGCAACTGCGTGGAAGGCTATAAGAAAATCGTCGGTAAGGCCGAAAAGAAGAAAGTGACCTTGTGCCTGGAGGCTTTGAACACCCGCGATGGCGCGGACATGAAAGGACATCCCGGCTACCAGGGAGACCATATCGATTTCGTGATGGAAGTGATCGATAAAGTGGGTTCCCCGGCATTGATGCTATTGGCCGACTTCTACCATATCCAGATCATGGACGGCGATCTCATCCGCCGCATCCCGCCTTTGAAGGGCAAGATCGGCCATGTGCAGGTGGCCGGCAATCCCGGACGTGGCGAATTGGATGACACCCAGGAAATCAATTACGCGCCGGTTATGCGTGCCCTGCTCGACATCGGATACGACGGCTACGTGGGCCTGGAATTCATCCCGGTGCGGGACAAAATGGAATCGCTGATCCAAGCCGTGAAGCTATTGGACGTATAAGCCTCCCGTCCAGGTCCGGCGCCCTCTCGGCTCCGGACCAGGCCTCTTTCAAGGCTTGCATCAATCGGCCCAACGCCGAATCGCCGTGATCGGCCATCAGGCATACCTGGAGCCAGTTCCGTTCCGTAAGATATGCGCCTTGGTAATTGAGCAGCACCCCTGCCGCTTCCAAACGGGCGCCGCATTCCAAGGAAGGCAATCCCGCCGGCAACGGCAAGGTGAAAATCGCGGGCGAGCTGGCTTCCTCCCGCACCAGGATCCCGATCCCAGCCTCCCGCAAAGCAGCCCGCAGCCACAGGGAATCGGCGGCGATCCGCTCCAAGAAGGCAGGGTGCAACCTTTCCGAAAGCGAAGCCTCCAAGGCGGAAAGCAGGTTCGAAGATCCGCTGAAGGAAATGCCTCCATTCCCGGCATAATTCCCCAGGTCGAGGTAACGCGGCAGGCGCTCAGGAGCAGGCACGGCGGTTTTGCGGGAGAATACCAGCGCCAGGCCCGTGAATGCGCCCAAGCCTTTACCACTCACGCCTGAGGCGAATTCCACGCCCATCAAATCGACGGGAACCACGCCCAAGGAACTGATGCAATCGAGGCAAAGAGCAACCCCGTACCGACGGCACATGGACTTGAGCTCCGCGATGGGGTTGAGTTGTCCGGTCGAGGTTTCGCAATGCGCCGCCCATATCCAGGTGATACCGGGATCGGCCTCCAGGATCGCGGCGATCCGGCGCATTTCAAGATCGGTTGCCCAAGTAGTTTGCCTATGCGTCTGATACCGGAGTTGGAAACCCTGCGCATGCAGGATCAGGCGTTCGCCGAACTCGCCATTGCTGATCACCAGGCCTTTGCCGGGAAGCAAGGACAATTGCCCCGCGATGATGTCATTGGCGAGCGTGCCCGTGCCCATGAGGATTTCCACCGCGCCGGCCCCCGTGGCCTCCAGCAATGCGGTTTTGCAGCGCCGCAGGCTGCGGGAATAGAGGTCGGAACGATGGGAGAATACCGGAGCCGATAGCGCCTCTTTCACCCGCTGGGAATGGGCCACCGGTCCAGGAAGGAAATTCAGGGTCTCCGGCCGGCCGGTGACGTTGGAAATCCTGGGCGCGATGGCCAGGGACCGGTTCAATGCGACGCGGTCGATGCGCATGGGCTGATACCAGGCACCGGGCGCGCCTACCTTTGGCCCGAAGGGAAGGAACCCGAACTTCCGGTAAAGGGGGATGTTCTCGATGCGGCCGGAGATCAAACCCACCTCGTACTCCTCCTCTGCGCATATGCGCAGCAACCTCTTCATCAACAAGCCGAATACCGGACTATGCCTCTTGCTGGGCTGGACCGCGAGCAGGCGGATCTCCACCGCCCGCACATGGAAAGGCAGTTGCCGGCATAGTCCGGGAATCTTCTCGTCGAGGGAGAAGGGCCTGCGATCCCGCAAGGCTACCATGCCCAGCAGTTCATCCTGATCCAGGCAGATCAAGTAACGGTTTTCCGCATGGAACCTGTCCACCAGCATACCGGCCTGATTGCCGGCATGCTGAGGAATCTCTTCCACGAAGGTGAGATAGTTCAAGCGGAATATTTGTTCGAATTCGCCCTCTTGATCGGCGATTTTCACGCGCCAGGCCATAGGCTACCGGATCGCTTTCCCGGGATGCATGCCGCTCCCGTTTGGGGATGGATGAACTTCGCCCGTTCGGCTTTCCGGATTGCGGAGATGGGCGCGATGGGCAAACAGGACCATGGCCCCGGCTACTCCCAGGGCGGCCGCCTGGAACGGATTCCAGGCTGGAAACGGAAGCCAGGGCAAGATGATCATGGTCGCTATCCCCGAGAGCAAGCGGCCGCGCGCATGAAGACGCGGAAGGCCGTACAGGAGCAGACCCACCATGCCGAAGCGGATATCCAGCGCCAACATGCCGCCCAACGCGGTGACCAATCCTTTCCCGCCGCGGAAGCCCAATTGCGCCGGCCAGATATGCCCGGCTACGGCCAGAGGCACGAGCCAAGGCAATATGCGCGCGTCCACGGAGAGCAGGCGCGCGATCCAAATGATGGCGGCGCCTTTGCCGGCGTCGCCGACGAACGCGGCCAGAAAACCCGCGCGGCCCAGGATTCGACCGGTATTGCGGGCGCCTGCGGAGCGGCTATGGAACTCCCGCAGGTCCATGCCTTTCCGCCGCCAGCGCACCAGGTAATAACCGGTGGTGAAACAACCCGCGGCATAGGCGGAAAGGAATAAGAGGAGCGTCGACAGCCAGGTCAGCATAGCGTTTCCCATGGAAATGAGACGTGCGCGCGGGAAGCGAGCGTAACGCCGGCGTAAGCCTGCGGGCGGGAAGGTTTTAGGATTGGAAGCGGTAGATGGTGCCGCCCAAAGGCCGGGTGGGAACCTTTCCCTTGAAACCGGCTGCCGTCAGTTCCTTTTCCAGCCATTGCATGAGGAAGCCATGCGTCACGATCAAAACATTCTTTCCGGCATGATCGGCCAGCAATCCGGCCACGAAGGCGGAGATGCGCCGCTTGGTTTGGCTGCGCGTCTCCCTTTGCGAGGCATGGTCCAGCCACCACCCGACCCGGCTGGTGGCTTGCCACATCAACAACGGGAATTTCATCCGGCGGGGCAGGAAGGAAGTGAATGGGACCTCGCGAAGGGACGGGGTGACTTCGATGGGCCCCTTGAAGATGGTCTTGGCGGTGAACATCGCCCTCGGCAAATCGCTGCATAAGCAATGGTTCCACTCTTCCCCCGCGGCCGGAACCGCTTTGGCATGGACATCGGTGGTATCGTACCATTCCGCCCAAGCGTCGAATCCGGCGCCGTCCAGCATTTGCATGCGGTCGTGGGGAATCTGGAAGTGCCTGACGATGCCGAGTTTCATAGGGGGAAAAATAGCATTCCGGGCCGATTCAGCGGCTCCACCCATTCCACCAATTCCATCTGCCCGCCATCTTCATGAAGGCGGGGACGAGAAGCACGCGGATCAAGGTGGCGTCGACGATCACGGACACGGCCAGGCCCAAACCGAGCATTTGCACTACCACCATTTTCGCGAAAGCGAAAGCGCCGAAAACGGCCGCCATGATCAGGGCCGCGCTGGTGATCATAGGCCCCGTGGCCGCCAGGCCTTCCGCTATCGAGGCTTGGTTGTCCCCGCTGCGCGCGAAGCTCTCGCGGATGCGGCTGAGCAGGAATACTTCGTAGTCCATGCTCAGCCCGAACAGGATGCAGAACAGCATCAAAGGAATCGTCAGCGGCACCACCAACGAAGGTCCGGGCAGGCCGAACAGAGCGCAGCCATGGCCAAGCTGGAAAACGTGGACCACGACGCCGTATCCTGACAGTACGGACAGGCCGTCCATGATGATGGCCTTCACCGCGACCAGGGGCGATTGGAAAAAAACCAGCAGGGCCAGCATCGTTACGCCCAATACGAAGGCCATGCACGGCAAATAGGCGGCCATCATGGCTTCGTCGAAATCGTTGTAATAGACCGCCTGCCCGCCTACCTCGATGTCCATGTCAGGCATATTGAGCCAGGCGGGAATTCGGCGGGCCAGGGTTTTCTCCTGTTCCAAGAGGACCGCGGGTTTCAGCATCACCTGCATCAGAAGGGAGCGGCCATCTCGGCTTAGGAAGAAATCGCGCACGAACGGGGCCCGTTCCAGGGCCGCATCCACGTCGGCTTCCCCTTCCCCGTATAGAGCGCGATACTTGGCGGCAGGCCAGGCATCGGCCAAATCCACGGGGCCGAAAATGCGCGCGACGCCGGTGTCGGCGCGGATGCGCGCGGAAAAGACGCAGAGCGGACCGATCCGGGCCGGCGTCAAGGCCGCACCGCTTTTCGCGCTCAGGATGATATTGATGGGACGCACCAGGCCTTGCAGCCCCATGCTGTCCAGCATGCGATAACCGCGCGAGAATTCCAATTCCGCGGGGATAAAAGGCCCTTCCGGGAATCCGAAACGCGTATGACGGCCCGGGGAGGCGAGCAGAAGCACGCCCGTGATTCCGATTACCGCCGCCAAAGGAGCATGCCGCATCACCCAATGCGACCAAGCCGACCATTTCCGGCCCCGCCCGCCGCCGCCGAACCGGCGGGACAAAGCCCGGGGCCAATCCAGGGCCGGGCCCAATACCATGAGCAGGGAAGGCAGGAAGGTCAAGGCCGCGGCCATGGAGACCAGGACCACGATGCAGCCTCCCCAGCCGATGGAACGGGTTTCCATCAATGGGGTGAAGAGCATCCCGGCGAACCCGATCATCACCGCCAGCCCGCTGCAGAAAACCGATTTGCCAGCCGTTCCCATCGCGGTCCGCAGGGCCCTGGTCCGATCGGCGCGGTCCGGAAAGCCTTCCCGGAGCCGTCCTTCGGCCACTCTGTCTACCGCGAGGGCTTCTCGGTACCGGTGGATTAGGATCAGGCTATAGTCGATGCCGACGGCCAATCCGATCATGCTGGATACGTTTTGCACCAGATTGGAGAGGGCCCAATGCCGCGCCAGCAGGAAAACCGCGCCCATGCCGACCACGGTGGACAAAACGCCCATGAGCACGGGTACGCCCGCCGCGACCAAGGAGCCGAAAGCGAACAAGAGGATCAGCAGGGTCAGGGGAATGACGCGGGTTTCCGCCGCCGCCGTATCCCCGGCATTGAAAAGATTGAGGTCATATGTCAAGGCCGCGCGTCCGGTGACGGCCCAGCGCAATCGCGGAAGCTCCGCTCGCTCCGGAGCCAGGATGGCGTCCACCGCCTGCCTCACGGCGGGAATGGCCTGCTCCGCTTCCCGGACGGAACCGGCCTTGATCCCTATCAGGATGGCCAGGCCCGATCCGGGAGCCGGAAGCAGCCGTTTGTCGAGGATGGTTTCCGGAGTCATGACCTCGCCAACCTGAGGCAAGGCGCCCAGCGCATTGGCCAGCCTGCGCGAGAGTCCGATGGCGGAAGCGGCTTCCGAGGTATCCGCCATGTCCATGCCTTGAACTGCGAGGATAAGCGATTGCGAATAAGGATTGGTGAAATCCGCGCGCAACAGGCTGTCCGCTCGCAGGGAGTGGCTGCGGGGAATATCGCCGGAACCGCTGAATAAAAGGGCCGGCGCTTTGCGCGCCCCAGCCGCGCCCAGTATGACGATGATTATCCAGCCGCCCAGGAACACCCAGGGCCGATTGGCCGCGAGTCCTCCCAGGCGTTGGAAACGCGTTTCCTCAGGGGCGGCCAGATCAGGCTCCCGTTTCCAGGATGCGTTTTATTTCGCCCAAGTTCCGGGCGAAGATGTTTTTCACGGCGTAGGCCGCAAAGCGCATCGTAAAGCTTTCTTTCCAATCCGGCTTGGCCGAGGTGAAGTAAAGGGTGAACGTCAACCTGCATCGGCCGCCGGGCAAGGAGGTGTAAACCTGATCGGTGGCGAGATGCCGCGATGCTGCCGAGAATCCGACCATGTCATGCAAGGCGAAACGGCGAAGCCGGCCGGGCACCGATTCCAAAACCGTTTCATCCCAGCGCCGGCCCGATTCATCGCGCTTGCAAAAGCAACGCCGTCTTGATCCCGTAGCGCCGTCCGGAACGCTGTCCTCATTCAGCAAAGAGACATGATCCACGAACTTGGACCATTGGCCCGCATGCCGAGAATCCCCCAGATAAGCGAATGCCGAATCCGCACCGGCTGCGATGTCGATCGATTGGGTCAGGACCGGATATGCGAAGCCGGCTTGCCGTTTATACGGGCTGAATAAGAAGGCCGCCGCCAACACACCCCACAAAAGCAAAATAGTGACGAGCGGTCCGGTACGGCGCGGCTGCAGTTTATCCACGCCTGTTCGCCGAAATCGCGGTTATCGCCGGCATCGCCGGCTGCGCGGCCAGTATGCAATCCGCCGGCAACCAAACGGCATAAGCGGAGGTGCGCACCCATTCCTCCGGGGACGGATGGGCGAATGCGTCCCTCTGGAATTCCTCGGCGGAAAACTTGCTCCCCGCTTGCACCCGCAAGATCCAGATTTTCCCTTCCGGGCCTTCGCTTTCCTGTGCGGTCAGGGTCTTGATCAACCGCTTTTTCAGCGAGTCCTTGCTCATTTCGTAGCCGCGCAGGCCTTCCGTTTTTTTCAAGGTGAAGCGCAGGCCGCGCGCCTTGGCGTATCGATCGATATCCGGGAAGAAAGGCGAACGGAAAACATAGTCCCATTCCCTCGCTTCTTCCTTCGGCTTGAGGGCGGCCGGGATTTCCCCCAGCAATTCCCCCCATTCAGCCAGGGCGCCGTTGACATCGGCCAGGAAATCGGCGTCGGACAGGCGATCGCGCAACAGGGCCAAGCCTTCCGGAAGCCAATCCAAAACCAGGCCGTCCTCGCCGGCCAGCCAGCAGGTTTCCTTGGCGCCCGGCGCCCATGCCTCCCGGTATCGCCAAAAGTACGGGGTGAGCGCCTGGTCCGCGCGCATCAGGCAACTGGCGAGCACCAGGGCGGGATATTTGCGCGGCAATCCGATCACCCGCTCCGTCCAGCGCACTCCCAGCGCGATGGATTCGGCGGATTTGAGGATCAATTTCCGGCGCGCGTCGAAACCGTCGGCATCGGCTTCATGCTTGCGGCGCACATCCGTCAAGAAGGCCATTTCCTCCGGGGTCTCGCAGGCAGTGCAAGCCAGGCAGGCCGCTTCTTCCTCAATGGTGCCGAGGCAATAGCCCGGATCCACGAAACGGCGAGCGCGCTTGTATTGAACATGCAGGAATTCCCTGCGCACGCCGGTTTCCCAGCGCGTCCACGGCTTCTTGCGGCTGGCTTCCAGATCGAAACCGCCCAGGGCTTTTTCGTCGTCGATGCCCTGTTCGGCCAGATTGCGCCGCAGGGAGTCCATGAACTCCCCCGCCATTTCGCGATAGTATCTGAACCCGGTTTCCGCGGTGGCTTTCTTGAGCGCGGCCCAGAAGCCCGCCCCATCCGCGCGCACAAGAACTTGCGATACGTAATTCTCGGCCTCATCCGCGGCGCCGCGGTATTCGAAGCCTGCCATGCGGGCGATATGGCCCAACCGCCGTGTGACCTTGGAGTAGACTTCCGGACCGTAGGCGGGAGCGAACTCCAGCGGCGTCCAGGGGAAGCGCACCAAGGGCGTGGCGCTGAACACCACCCTGGGTCTATGCGAGGCCGAGCGCATCATTTCCGGCAGGCGTTTCACGAAGATTTCGAATTCCCGGAAATCCTCTTCTTCTTCCACCCCGGTGGCGATCATGAACACCTTGAGCTCGCGCAAGGGCCTTTTCAAAACGGCGCCCAGCGCCTTGTTGAGATCGGGTTCGTCCAAACCCTTTTGCAGGTAACGGCGGATGCGGGCGGAGATGCCTTCCATCCCGAAAGTGAGGCTGCCCTTCCCCACCGCGCGCAGATAATCCAGGATGGCGGGATCGCGGGCGATCATGTCGAATCTCTGGCTCTTGAGGCCGATGGCGCTGAAATTCCTGGCCAAAGCTTCCAGAAGCGGGTACAGGTCCTGATAAAAATTGAAATTGAAACTGAAAAGATCGATCCCCTCCAAACCCATGTCCCGCTTGAGCTTCAGCGCGTTTTTCACCACCGCGTCCACGGGATTCTCCCGGTACGGTTTGGTGTCGAAACTCTCGGCGCAAAAGGAGCAGAAGGCGGGACAGCCGCGGCTTATGGCGACAGGCTCCTGACCCAGGCCCTCCAGCTTATAGATGACCGGTCGCGCGGCCTTCACCTTGCGCAGATCCAGGGTTTCCTGGTTGCGCTTGCGCGCGCGCTTATCCTGCCCCGGACGCGCGAATCCCGGCACCTCCAACAACTTGTCCAGCAGCACCGCCTTGGGGACGCCCGCGCGCTTGGCGTCCGCGCAAGCCAGCATGATCTCCTGGATGTCCTCGATCTGTTCGCCCGTGAAGATGCCGTCCACGGGGGAGTCGTCATGATCGAGCAGGGAGGTGTGCAGGGAATTGGCGCCGCCGATCAGGATCAGGGGAAGATCCGCGCGCTGCAAGCGCTCCCGCGCCGGCACGGCCAAGCCGCTGCGCTCCATCAAGGCCGGCAGGTTCACCAGTTCCTGCACGATGGCATTGCTGAGCGCGATGACGTCGAATTCCATGGCGCCGCGCTTGGTCTGCGTGCCCAACAGCCAGGGCACATTGTCCCGTGTCATGATTTCCCCGTCCCGGGGCGGCGGCAAAAAGGCCAGGTCCGGGTAAATGCCGGGAAGGTCCGCCAAAGCCTGGTAAAGCAGGGGATGCGTGAAGGATTCGGAAGTGTCCAGATAGGTGGACATGCGGGTGATGAGGACGCGTAGCGGCCTATCACCCCATTGGCTGGGCGGAACCGTGTTCCATTCCCCTCCGCGCAGCCACAAGCCATGTCCGCTCAGATAAGGCCGCTGCCGCCGGTACCAGGCCTCGAATCCGGTTTCCAGTTGCGGCTCTTGGGGCGGATGAAGGGGCGATTCTTGTTGATCTTGCATTGGCTATCCCCCGGTCGAAACCCAAGTGCCTGAATATAGCATGTGCGCGCAGGTGGATCTATCTTGGACGCGCCACCTTCAGCCCCGGAAGTCCCGTGCCCGCGAAAGTGAATATCCCTTCCGAGGCCCTTATCTCCCGATTCGCGCCCTTGGCGCCTGTGCCGGGCCGCCCCGATCTGAGCGCCTTCCAAGCGCCCGATGTCTTCGCGCTTTGGCATGCCTGGGAAGCCGAAAGCGGATCGCAGCAGGATGTTCCCTATTGGGCCACGGTATGGCCTGCAGCGCTGCTGGCCGCCGAATTCTTCGCCGAGTCGAAGGAAAGCCTGGCGGGCAAGCTCGTGCTCGATTTCGGCTGTGGTGGCGGCCTGGCCGGGATCGCCGCCTGCCAAGCCGGAGCCGGCAAAGTGATCGCCAACGACATCGATCCCATCGCGTTATGGATGGCGGAACGCAATGCGGCCGCCAACCGGATCCGGCTGGAAACGGAAGGGGGCGATTTGCTGCGCGTTCCCCCCGATCCTGCTTGGGACATCATACTGGCCGCGGACATGTTCTACCAGAAGACCATGGCGGATCGGATGCTGGCTTGGCTGGAAATGGCACGTAGGAACGGAACGCAGGTATTCATCGCGGATGCGGGACGCCCTTTTTCCCCGCGCAAAGGCGTGCGGGTGCTGAAGGAAAAACGCTATGCCACCGATCCTGATCTGGAAGGCGTTTCCGCAAGAACCGTACGCCTGCTGGCCTATCTTCCCTAAGCACCGCCGCGAGGTTACTATTTCGGAGGCAAGCCCGGGGGCGCGCCCCCTCAGGAGGTATCATGCCTGTTCCTGCCTTTCCCGAATCCGCGTCCGCTTTCGGCACCCGTCATCCGGAAAGCGGGGCCTTCACTCCCCTCGATCCGACTGGATGGGCCCGGGAAACCTTCGCCAAGTGCGCGCGCCTGCTTCCCGCCAGCATCATCAGCCATGCCGGCGCCGGCGGTCATGGCGATGGAAC
>JBDSWM010000004.1:0-11717 GCA_039926685.1 Fibrobacteria bacterium
GGAGGCGGTGTTTTTGGAAGCAAGGCTTTGCAGAACGGCCAGGCTTTCCGCATCCAGGAGGCCGCGCCCGGAGCCTTCCTGTCGCTCGGCCGTGATGCCGAAGCGGACGGTTTTGAAAATGCGCAGAACGAACCAGGCTACCGTGATAAGGATGATTCCCACCAAGGTCAATCCGGTTTCCATCGGCATCACATGGTGATAGTACTTGTAGGTGAACACGGCGAGCGCGAGGCAAAGCAGGCCGGCGCGTAGAAACAGCCGGTCCTTCCTGACCAGGCCCCATGCGATGTAAATGACGGGAACGCAGAAGGTGAACGCGTAGAATGCAGCTCCCATGGGAATGCCTTCCTCGCCGCGAAAGGAACTGCCCAGAAAGGCCTGCCTGGCCTCTTTGACCACGAAATAGTTGCCGCCTGCATAGCCCGTCATCAAGGTTGCGAAGCGCAAAACCGTCCACAGGGCATGCCAATATCGCAGATTAGGCCGTGACAGCGCCCATCCGGCCGAGTAGACGACCGCGGCGGATAGGGCGATGATCAGGAAGGGCAAGGCTGTCCGAGCCGGATCGCCGCCATGCGAACCGAGGTCGAATATTGCGTAAAACACGAAAGCGGCGGCGGCCAATGCCAATAGGCCGTCCACGTAGCGGAGCGCCGCCGCCGAGACTATGGCCCCCATGAACAGGGCCAAAGGGTAATGCAAGTCGCCGTGAAAGCCGATCAGGATCCAGAACCCGCACAACAGGCTGATCAGGGCGCCGTAGGTGAAGGCTTCTTCCAGACCTGCCCGGAAGAAGGGTTTCCGTCGGCGTGCCAGCATTTCAGGTCCCGCGGCCAATCCGGCTCCGAACACCATCAGGGTCGTTCCGAAGCCGTTGCCGGAATTCCACCCGTTCGTCATGAGGAACAGGAGGCCCAATGCCGCCAGAGCGCAGATAGCGCCGAAAATGAACAGACCGATGCGGATGAAAACATTGGGCGAATAGAAGGGAGGGGGAAAGGAAAGGTTCAGGCTTTCCGCCGTGGCCGCATCCAGGACGCCGTCATCGGCCCAAGTGCGGATCGCCGTTATCGCTGCGAGAGCGTCCAGGTCACTTTTGCGGTAGGCTAGCATCGTCTTTGCCCGCGAGCGTTTTGAGGTTCAGGAAGAGATAAATGGTTCCGGCGCAGGACAGGATGAAATACAGGAAGATGATGGAAATGCCGGAAGAGTAGAGCGAGCCCAACAGGTAGCGCATCACGATGTAGGTGAAGGTGGCATAACCGTAGAGTACCGCCATCAAAAGGAAATAGGCGCTGTGCGTCCGCCGGGCATGGACCCAGATTGCCGCCGTGAACGCCGACAGCAAAAGCGCGTAGAGCCATTTTGCCGCGCCTTCCCCCAGGACCATGCCTATGAAAGCCGATACCATCGCCAAATGCACGCCGAAATTGATATAGCCGAAGGCGAAGTGGCGTTTGCAATCCAGCCTGTCCGAAAGCGCGCCGGCCATCACCAGGAGTCCTCCCATGACCAGCCCCGTGACCACTGGAGTGGTATGGCTGAACATGTTCTCCCGGAAGGCGGCAAGGGGCGTGGTCGCGACTCCGGCCGCGGCGCAGAAGCCGGAGAGGGCCAATTGCAGAACCCCGCGATGATCGAAACGGTAGGCCAGGAACAGGTAGAACGAGGCAGGCAGAAGGAGAGCCAGCGCGTAACGCGTTCCGAAAACCGAATACTTGAATTGCAGGTACCCCGTGAATCCGCCGAAGAGAAGAACGCCCAAGAGGAGCATGTAGTCGGCCCAAGAGGATTGCATAGTTAGGCTCCTTGCTTTGGAGTTGCCTCGCAACTCCACGCTCGTCGCTTTAGAAGACGCGCCGCGGGTGAATGGCGGGGATCGCTTGGCGCAATACCAGAAGCATCCGAAGGACGCGAGTATCATCAAGGCCAGGATGGTCTGATGGCCGATGGTATCGATGTTCCTGTAGATGAGGATTCCAAGCCCCGTAGAGAGCGAAACGATACCCAGATAGAGCAGGGTCCGCACCTCCCAGAACACGGTGAAAGGACGGTCACGGTAGAACGCATCGATACGTTGCCGCAACCCCTGCGGCAATAATCCGGGAGGGAAGGGGGAAGTCATTCAGGCCGTACCGCGTGAAGATCCATGGTTCCAGTATAGTATCAGATGCGCCTGAATTTGGTTTTTTGAGATGTAAAACGCGAATATTTTTTTGCGGCGGTTAGCATATTCGACTGCGCCATACGTCCTATCAGGGACACCGAAAAGGAAAAACGATGCAGCCCAGCAAATTACTTCTCTTGGCCTTTTTGATCCCCGCCCTCGCCGCGGCCGAGGGGGGCTCCCCTCCATCCGGGGCCAAGGATTCCGAGAAAATCGACTCCATCCTGGTCATATCCAAAAGGCTGGATCGCACTTTGAAAAACGATCCTTTGGCGGGGAAGAATTTCGGCGTGGAAGTGAATCCCTTCCGGTTATTGCTACTAGGGGAAGGCACGTCGTTCAGCGGCGGAGTATCGCTTTTCAATGTGAGCCGATCCGCGGAACTCGCGTTTCCCTTCCTATATGCCCGCAGCGAGACGGAGGATTTCTCGGGCAGCGGATACTCGGACATCGATTTCACGGAAATCACCCAGGACGTCCATTACCGCTATTTCCTGGGAAACACCCAGAACGGCTTTTACCTCAGTTCATTCGCCCGCTACGCGTTCCTCAGCGGCATTGAAGGCGAATGGCTTGATGATATGGTCAACCCCAATGCATCCGGGACGCGATCCTCGGAAAGCAAACTCGGCATCGGCTTCGGCCTGGGATACCGGATTTTCTCCTACCGCGGGCTTTATTGGGGGTGCAGCGCCAGTTTCGGGCGCTACCTTGTAGGCGACAATGACCGGTTCCGCCCCGGGTATTTCGGATTGGACGCGGATGAAAAATTCATCTTCGATATCGAATTCCTGAAAGCCGGCTGGGCATTCTGAGCGGAGCGCGAGGCTCCGGCTCCCCGTTTTAACCCGCAGCGCGCGCGGTTTCCCGCAATCCCGCCTTCAGGCCCTGCTGGATTTCCGCTATCCTGGCCATCAATTGCAACGGGCTCATGGCGTTCACATCAAGGCCCTGCAATTCTTCATAGGCTTTGCGGTGCAGGGGGTTCTCGATTTCCACCACGGCGGGGTTGAACAGGTCCACCTGCAGGCCTGGCTTCCGCTCTGCGACCGGACTGGCGTTCCTGCTCCCTGGAGAGGGTCCGGTTTCCCGCGGCGCTTGAGCCGAATGGGGCGCAGCGGCCATGCCATGGCTTTCCAGTTCCGCCAGGATTTCCCATGCGCGGTTCACCACCGCCTCCGGTACGCCCGCCATCTTGGCCACATGGATGCCGTAGCTGGAATCGCAGCCGCCTTCCACCACCTTGCGCAGGAAAATGACTTCGCCGTCCGCCTCCTTCACAGTAACTTGCACGTTACGAAGGCGCTCCAGGCCGCCGGCCAATTGCGTCAGCTCATGGTAATGGGTCGCGAACAAGGTGCGCGCGGCGATACGGCCGTCCTGGTGCAAGGCCTCCGTGATGGCCCAGGCCAGCGACAAGCCGTCGTAGGTGCTGGTCCCGCGCCCGATTTCGTCCAATAGGATGAGGCTGCGCGGGCTGGCATGGTTGAGGATATTGGCCGTTTCGATCATCTCCACCATAAAGGTACTCTGGCCCTTGGCCAACCGGTCGGTGGCGCCCACGCGCGTGAAGATTCGATCCACCAGGCCAATATGCGCCTCGTCCGCGGGCACGAAGGATCCGATTTGCGCCAGCAAGGCGATCAGGCCCACCTGGCGCAGATAGGTGGACTTGCCCGCCATGTTGGGGCCGGTGATGAGCAGGATTTGCCGGCTGCGCGCGTCCAGATCCACGTCATTGGCGATGTACATGCCTTCTTCGGTTATCGACTCCACCACGGGATGGCGGCCGTTGCGGATGCGCAAGGCGGTATCGCCCGAGATTTCCGGACGCGTGAAACGCAGGTCGCGCGCGGCCTTGGCCAGGCAGCACAGCACGTCCACGGAACCCAGGATGCGCGCCGCCTCCAGGATATCGCCCGCCGCGGCGTTCACGCTCTCGCGGATGGCGCAGAAGATGCGGTACTCGCAGGCGTTGATCTCGCCTTCGGCGCCCAGGATGCGGCTTTCCCAATCCTTCATCTCCGGCGTGATGTAGCGTTCCGCCCCCACCAGGGATTGCTTGCGGAGATAGTTGGCGGGTACCTTGTCCTCCTGGGCCTTGGTCACCTCGATGTAATATCCGAATACCTTGTTGTACCCGACCTTGAGGCTGTTGATGCCCGTGGCCTCGCGCTCGCGCGCTTGCAGCCCGTTCAGCCATTCGCGGCCGTCGCGGATTCCGTTCACCAATTCGTCCAATTCCGGATAGAGGCCGGGCGCGATCATGCCGCCTTCGCGCACCGTCAGCGGGGGACGTTCCGTGAGGCGGTCGAGCAGATCGCGGCCCAGGCCGCTGACCGCCGACAGCTTGTCCAGACTTTTGCGGAAAATCCCGGATTGCAAAGTGTCCAAGCAGCGTCCCGTTTCCCCGGCTTCGATCAGGGAGTTGCCCAAGCCTTGCAGATCGCGCCCATGCGCGCGCGCCGAACCGCAGCGGGCCACGATGCGTTCGACATCATTGATGGCATGCAAGTGCCTGCGCAGCTCTTCCAACGCCTCCGGCCTATCCAGCAATTCCTGGATGGCGTCCTGGCGGGCGCGGATCTTCTCCGGCTCCAGGAGGGGATGGGTCAGCCAGAACTTGAAGGCGCGGCCGCCCATGGCGGTGACGGTGCGATCCAGCAATTGGAACAACGTTCCGCTTTCATCGTCGCCCTGCATGGGGCGGATCAATTCCAGGTTGCGCACCGTGGCGGCGTCCAAGGTCATGTGCTGTTCAAAGCGGCTGGGCGCCAGGCGGACCAGATGGCGCAGTTCGGATTTCTTGTTGTCCTTGACATAGGCCAGCGCGGCGGCCGCGGCGCGGATCCCCAGCGTCATGTGCGCGCAGTCGAAGGCTTCCAGAGAATGCACCTTGAACTGGCGCGCCAGCGCGGCGGCGCCTTCGGCCAGATTGAAGAACCCTTTGGGCAGCAAGGTCAGCAGCACGCGATCCTGATCGCGCAATTGCGACAAGGCCAAGGGGATTTCCGCCGTTTCCGGGAGCAGCACTTCCTGCGCGCCCAAGCGGTAGATTTCGTTGGCGACCTGCTCCAGGTTCCCTTCCATCACCACGAAGCGTCCGGTGCTCAAGTCCAGATAGGAAAGTCCGAAGCGCTGGGAATCCCCCGCCGCGGCCGAAGCGGATTCCGCCGCCGGGATTGCCGATGCCTTGCCGCCCAAGGCCAGGACCGCCCCCGCGGCCGAGGGCGCCGCGTCCGGCCCGCGCACCAATGCGGCGGGATACAGGGAGACCAGGTAATTGTTGGTCTTGGCGTCGAGATAGTTCTCGCTCATGGCGGTGCCGCGCGTCACCAGTTCGGTCACCTCGCGCTTGACAATCCCCTTGGCTTCCGCCGGATCCTCCACCTGTTCGCAGACGGCTATTTTGAGCCCGGCCGCGATGAGCTTCGGCATGTAGCGTTCGATGGCATGATGGGGGAAGCCGGCCAGCGGGGTTTTATCGGCTCCGCCATGGTTCCGCGCCGTAAGCGTGAGCCCCAGGATCTTGGCGGCCGTTACGGCATCCTCGTTGAACAACTCGTAGAAATCCCCCATGCGGTACAGCAGGATGGAATCAGGATGCCTGGCTTTGATCTCCAGGTACTGTTTCATCATGGGAGTGGAACTCACGGGGCCGCCTCGGGAGAGTGCCAAGTGCAAAAGTCAAAGTGCAAAGTGCAAAATGAAGAGGTGGGTCCGCTCACCGTGCGCTCCCAGGCGCCCCTCTTCTTCCTCGCTTTAAATTTTGCACTTTGCATTTTGCACTTTGACTTTTGACTTTTCCCCTGTAGCCTACTCCAACGACCCCATCGACATCTGCTCTCCGTCCGGTTCTTCCTGGGAGACCTCGATCACGGTGCCGTCTGCGGCGATTTGGGGTATCAGCGCCTGGGCGTTGACAATGGCCTCGAACTCGGAGAGACGGGGAAGATCGTCCGGGACGCGGCTGATGCCGAAGTAGCGCATGAATTCGCGCGTGGTGGAATAACTGAAGGCGCCTCCCATGGCGTCGGTGCGGCCGTTCACGTCCACCAGCTTCTTTTCCAAAAGGCTTTTCATGCAGCCGTCCACGTTCACGCCGCGGATGGATTCGATTTCCGCCTTGGTGATGGGCTGCTTATAGGCTATGATGGCCAGGGTTTCCAGGCTGGCCTGGGACAGGCGGCGCGGATTGGAATCCTTGAACAGGCGGCGGACCCAGGGATAATATTGCGTGCGCGTGCGGATGCGGAAGGTTCCGTCCACCTCCACCACCTCGAAGGCGGCTCCCTGCTCTTCGAAAGACTTGTTGGCCGTTTTCACCAGGCGGCGAAGGCTGGGCAGATCCCATTCATCGCCCATGATTTCCTTAAGGGATCGTCCGCTCAGGAAGTCCTGGCTGGCGAACAGCAGGGCGCATAAAAGCTTTTCCGGATCCGGGGTCCAAACCGATTCCGGTTCCTCCCCTTCGGCGGCTTCCACGATCTCAACGGCCTCCGCGCTCTCAGCGACTTCGCCGCTTTCGGATGCGCTCTCTCCCGGGCCGAGGTCGCCGCTTGCGGCCGCCTCGGCCGGGACCGGGGCTTCAGAGGGATTTTGCGCATCTTCGGGAAGGGGAGGTTGGGACGGGTCGGGAGGATTCAACGTCGGGATTCCTTGTCGCCAGGGCTTGGAGCCCTATTAAAATCTGCCACCATGACCGGTAAAGTTAGCAAATCCAGCCGCTTACCCGGAACCCGTTCAGTCTTCGTCCTCGCGGGCGGCGGACGGTTCCCCGTCCGGCCCTTCGCCGTCCGGCGCCTCGCCTGCCTGAGCGTTGCGCATGCGTTCGACAAGATCCGTAATGGCCGCGGCGGCGATGGCATCGCTTTCATCCGGGGCCGGCAGGCCCGGCATCTCGGCTTCCACGACGGTGGATTCGGCGACCGACTCGGAGGCTTCGGCAAAGGGATCGGCGGCGTCGCCAACCTGGATATCCCCCGGCATGATCCCGTTTTCCAAATCGCGCAAGGCTTCTTCCAGGGCGTTCGCCACCGTGCGCTTCTTGATTTGTTCCTTGATGATGTCCACCAGGCCTTCCTTGAATTCGGGAAGCGGCTCCAGATGGGATTCGTCGATTTTCAATTCCATCTCGTAGTCGGCCGCTTTCTGCTTGCGGTACACCCAGATGGGCCCGAGGGCATGGCTTTGCCGGAACACGATGCGGTCGAGCTTGGCTAGCTCGAGTATGGACATGAAGGTCACCACCAGGGAGATGGTGCGCGTATCGTTGGCGAAAAGATCCTCGAACAAGCTGCGGCCGCGCTCATTGAGGTTCACCTCCACCTCCTGCATGCGATCCTCTATGGTCACATCGTCGATCTCGACTTCATGCACCGGGATCTTGGGCTTGGACAGTACAACGTTGCGGAAGGCGGCCAGCAGGTCGAACACGCCCGCCTCCTCCTCCAGCTCCGCTTCGTTCTTTTCGTCCTCGGTCTCACCGCGCCCGCGGCCGTACGCGCCGAAGTGCCGCGACTCATGGTTGCGGAGCACGCGCGCCGCTTCCTTGAACTTCTGGTATTCGAGCATCTGCTGGATTAGGGCCTGCCGGTCCAGCTCATACTCCATATCCTCCAGCTCGTCCTTCTGATCGGCCGGCAGCAATTCGCGCGCCTTGAGGCGCATCAGCCGGGCCGCCATCACCAGGAATTCGCCCGCATTGGCGAGGTTCATATCCTTGATGGTATCGATATAGGCCAGGTATTGATCCGTTATTGCGGAAATCTGGATCTGGCGCGGATCCAGCTCGTTCTTCTGCACCAGGTACAGCAGCAAATCCAGGGGGCCTTCGAAGACCCCCAGCTTCACTTCGTATTCGCTCTCAATCAGCTGCTTCACCGGTGTGTTCATGGGCCTTTTCCGTTCCCGGAAACCCGGGAATCACAAGTTAATAATACCCCATAAGCCGCATACCGCTTTCCCGCCCTGCTGCGCCGTCTCAGGCGTAAATGCCCGTTTGCCGGCTGTTTTTGGGGTCGATTCACCGCCAAGATCCCAAAAAGCGGCAAGTGTCCAGTCCCTGGTTGCGGCCTTCTCCTGTACCAGAAGGTACGCAGGCGATTGTCCCATCCGGTACGGCCACTTTTCGAGCCGTTCCCAAATCCCGCTAAACCGGCGCCCCATTAGCTTGGAGGCATGGATCGGTTTTTGCGGTGTTTACCGTCACTCTTATGCCCTTTGACGAAGAAAGGGCTCCAGAATACATCACCATTTCATCGCATCCTTCGAGAGACGCGAGAGGAAACAGACTATGAAGATGCTTACCGGCTTTACTGTCGCACTTGGACTGCTTCCCGCGAGTCTGTTCGCGGCCACCATCTCCGGCACCGTGTCCACGGGAGGAACGGCCAGCGCACCCATCGCCTCCGCGAAGGTGGTGCTGACCATTGCCGGCGGAGGAGGGGGCGGCGCAGGAACGCGCCTCGATTCAACCATCACCGATGCAGACGGCAAATATTCCTTCACGACCGACAGCCTGGGCTTCCGCCAGATACAGGCCAGCGCCACGGGGTACAGCAACGGAACGGGCACCGTGAATGTGAACAAGGCGGACAGCGCCTTCACCGTCAACATCCGCTTGGCCTCCTCGGCTCCGGGCAAAGTCATCGGAACCGTGGTGACCGGCGCCGCCCCAGGCACTCCGCTGGAGAATGCCACCGTGATCTTGAGGCGAACGACGGGAGGCGGCTCGACCTTCACTCCCGACACCCTCAAAACCGACGCCGCGGGCGCGTACGCTTTCGATAGCGTCCCTGCCAACACGAACTACACCCTGCTGGTTTCGCTGAGCGGCTATGAAACCATCACCCGCAACGCCGTCACCGTGCTCGGGGGCGAGACCGTTACCCAGAACTTCACCCTGGCCCCGCCCCCGCCGCCCGGTTCCATCGCCGGCACGGTTTACAAGGCTTCGGACTCGGCCACGGTACTGGCCGGCGCGCGAGTCATCCTCACCCGCACGGGCGGTGGTTCGACCTTCCGGCCCGACACCCTGCTCACGGATGAGGACGGCAAATACGCCTTCGATAGCGTTCCGGTCGCCACCAACTATTTCCTCTCCGTTTCCCTGAGCGGGTACGTCTCCCAAACGCGCACGGGAATAGCCGTCACCACGGGAGCGGCCACTGCGGAGAAATTCTATCTGGCCCTGATCCCGGCGCCCGGTTCCATCGCAGGTACGGTCGTCAAGGCTTCGGATTCGGCAACGGCCTTGCCCGGCGCGCGCGTCATCCTCAACCGCTTCGGCGGGGGCTTAGGCTTCCAGGCCGACACGGTCCTAACCGGCGAGGATGGCAAATACAAGTTCGACAGCGTCGCTGTCGCCACCGGCTTTACGCTCTCCGTTTCATTGAGCGGGTATGAGACCATCACCCGCGCCGGCGTGGCAGTCACTTCCGGCGCCGTCACCACGGTCAACTTCGCCTTGGTCGTCCCTCCCGCGCCCGGATCCATCGCAGGTAAAATCACCAAAGCCGCAGATGCCGGCGCCCTTGCCGGCGCGCGCATAATCCTCACCCGCACGGGCGGCGGCACGCCTTTCCCGCCCGACACCACGGTATCCGACGAGTCCGGCCTGTACGCTTTCGACGGCATCCCGAACCAGGGCGGCTATGTCCTCACCGTCAGCGATTCGGGATTCGGCACCGTAGTGAGCAGTAACCTGCAGGTTGCGGGCGGTTTGAAGACCACCGCCAATATCGCCCTATCGGAAATCGCTTCCGGGGACACCACCGGCACCGTAAAAGGAATGGTGATGGGAACGGGCCATGCTCCCGTGTCGGGCGCCAGGGTTATCCTGTCACGCTTGGGCGGCGGCGGGGGAGCCGGTACGGCCGTGGACACGGTCATGACGGATTCCACCGGCAAGTTCGCCTTCGAGCCCCAGAATCCCGGCAATTACCGGGTCAGTGTCAGCGCATCCGGGTATCAGAACGGACAGAGCGGCACCATCGCTCTCGCCGCCGCTGGCACTTTCATCGCCAATCTGGATTTGACGGTGACGGCTTCCCTGCGGGAAGTCGCTGGCCGCCATGCTCCCGGCCGTTCCTATTGGTCCGATGGCCGTATGGTTGTGGACCTGGACGCGTCCAAGCAAGCGCGCGCCGTGGCCGTATTCGGCACCGACGGCAGGCTGCTGCACAGGGTAGGACTTGAAGCGGGGGCGCTGCGCGTCACCCTTCCCGCCGATATCAAGCCCGGCATGCGAATCCTGCTGCGCCTGGAATACTGATCGCTTCGCTTACTTAGCGGCGGTCATGGGGCCGGAGGGGATGCCCTCCGGCTTTTTCATTTACCGTCTTTATAGGCTGTCTCGGCTTTATCGGTTGGATCTGCTTTTGGCTCCCGGTCCGCGAGAACCTATCTTATGCCCATGCAAGAATTGTATTCGATTCCCGTATCGCGCGCCGACGGCACCCAGGCCACCTTGGCCGAATTCAGGGGCAAGGCTCTGCTCCTCGTGAATGTGGCCTCCAAGTGCGGGCTCACGCCGCAATACGATGCGCTGGAAAGAATCCACAAGAAATACGCTTCGAAAGGCCTGCAGGTGCTCGGCTTTCCCAGCAATGATTTCGGGTCCCAGGAGCCGGGCACGAACGCGGAAATCCAGGAGTTCTGCCGCCTGAACTACGGGGTGACCTTCCCGGTATTCGCCAAGCTGACCGTGAAGGGCAGCGGGCAGCATCCCCTCTACGCGTATCTGACCCGGGTTTTTCCGCGCGCCACCCGCAAGGGAAGCTCCCTGCTCAAGTTTCTGCGCAAGCTCATCCATCCGAAAAGTTTTACGGGGGAGACGGGCGAAATCGCCTGGAACTTCGAGAAGTTCCTGATCGACCGCAAAGGGGCCGTGGTGGGGCGCTATGCGCCCGATATAGTCCCGGACAATCCGCTATTAATCGGTGCCATTGAGGCGGAACTGGCCAAGGGTTGATTTCCCCTAGCAGCGCAAGCTCCCGCCTTTCTTTCGGAGCTATGGATCGACGGCGGGATCATAGATCCAGGTTTCCTCCACATTCCGGGTTCCGTCCGTGCCTTTGAAAAAGAATATCCTTCCTCCCGCTTCGACAAATGCCATGTTATAAACGGCATTCGGCATAGGGGCTTTCTCTTTCCAGATCCCGGTCCGGATATCGAATACCTGCATGCGGTTTGTCGGCCTGTAGGATAGGTTGTCTATGCCTCCGGCGACATAGACGTTTTTTCCAACAGCTTCGATTCCCACATATGCCCGGGGCGTGGCAGGTGTCGCTTCAGTCCACGAGTCCGTTACCGGATCATAAACATGGACAAGGCCTGCGAGATTCAGCAAGGTTTGCGAAGGACCGTCTTCCACTGCGCCCATGACCAAGATCTTGCCATCCGCGGCTACGCAGCTCGCACTCGATATTTTGTCTCCGTAAATCTTGTCGGGCATGGATCCTTTTTGGATCCATGAGTCCAAGCTTGCATTATAGGCCCAGACATTGGTTTTACTCATCAAGTATAGAACACCATCAACCACCGCGCC
>JBDSWM010000005.1:0-27782 GCA_039926685.1 Fibrobacteria bacterium
GGACAGGCTCCCGGCAACGCCCCCCCGCCCATCACCAACCGCTCCATAACCACCAATGTCATGCTTAGGGACGGGGAGACCATCGCCTTGGGGGGGCTCATAAGCTCCAAGGAGGACAACCGGCGCGAATTCGTCCCCATCCTGGGCAGCATCCCATTGCTCGGATACCTCTTTTCCTGGCGGAAGGCGCTCACGACCACCAATGAACTCGTGATTTATGTCACGCCGCACATCCTCAATCCGGAGACGCAATCGGTCAACCTGGAAGAAGAATTCGAATCCCTGGATCGCCGTTCCGGATTCCTCAAGAATTCCGATTTCTTCAAATCGAGCAAGGTCGATCCAGCCATGAAGGATTCCAACCGCGATGAAGGCCGGCCGGCTGCGGCTGCTCCTGCGGCAAAGGCTCCGGCTGATTCAACCAAACCAGCCCCGCCGCGGATCAACGTGCGTCCGACCGCCCCGCAAGTCCAGCCCGATTCCAAAGGCGGGCCGCGGGATAGCGCGCGGGATTAATGGTCGCGCCGTCAGCCGGCCGCAAACGGGGCCGTTCCGCTTTGACCGGAATCGCAGCCTTTTTCAGGCAACTTTCCCTTTTCGATCCTATCCTTCCCGATCCAGCCCCGGAACCGCGGGATGCCCTCCCACCCGCGCTTCCGCGGCCGCCCGATTCCCCGGCCCCGGAGCGCGAGCCCTCCCCGGATCAACCCTTCTCTTCTCTTACGGTAGGCCCTTACGCTCATATCGAAGTCGTGCTCAAGCCGAGGCTGTGGGACAGCTGGCGCGTGGCCTGGACGCGCAGGAACGAGTCCCTGCGTTTGGACGTTCCCGGCATGCTGGCGGAGGCTCCTCTATCCATCAAGGAATCCGTATTGGAATGGGCCGTCCTGGTGACGCTCCGAGGCGCCAAACGGCGGCCGGAAATCCGCGCCCGCCGCGCGGAATTGGAGGCCCGCATCCGCGAGCATTTGCACGCTCCCCTTCCGGCCGGGGGGGCAGGCACAGAGGCGGAGAAAAGGCGGTTGGCCCGCAATCGCCGGCGTATGGACCGGTTGGAACCCAAGGGCGTCCACCATGATTTAGAAGCAGCATTCCGAGCCATCAATGCTGAATACTTCCAAGGCTTATTGCAGGCGAAATTGACCTGGTCCGCCCGGCTGGGCGGCCTTTCCACCCATTCCGTGGCCCAGGACGGCGAAGGCGGCGCCTATCACCTGATTTCCATCAGCCGCGGCTATGATAACGCCGAGGTTACCCCGGAAATCCTGGGCGGAGTGGTATACCATGAATGCCTGCACATCGCCATTCCGCCCCGCCGCGAGGGAGGCAGGCGCGTCGTGCACGGGGCGGATTTCCGCGCCAGGGAGCGGGAATACGCGCATTTTCGGGCTTGGCGGAATTGGCACCGCCACGGCCTGCCAAAGGCGCTCAAGCGCCTTCAACGGGAAAGGCGCCGATAAGGCAAGGGATTAAACCCCTTTCCTCACCTGCATGACGCAGCGGTAGATTGGCTTGCCCTGCTTCCGGTATTTCTTTTCGAAATTGGTCATGATGCCTTCCGTGGGCTGCGCGTCCGGCTCAAGCATTTCCAGCCAGGGGAGGGAAGCGAATAGGGCCTGGGCCTCGGCATTGTACTCGGCATGGTCCGTCCCCCAATAAAAATGCGCGTTCGGCAAAGCCACGCGCAGCACCTGCTCCATGAAGGGATGCGCCATCAAGCGGTTCTTATGGTGCTTTTTCTTGGGCCAAGGATCCGGGAAGTACATATGGAAAGCCTGCACGCTGGCGGCGGGGAGGAAATCCCGGAAAAAGTAGAAGGCATCGCCCAGCAGCACCCGGGCATGGGGGAGATGGGGACGTTTAGCCACCCGGCCGGCCGTCAGATAGGCGATTTCCGCTTCCCACTCCAGACCCAGGAAAGGCCGTTCGGGATGCTTCTCGCAATACTCGACCAGGAATCCGCCCTTGCCGCATCCGATCTCGATTTCAATGGGACCCGGTTTGCCGAAAAATGCCTCCATGGAAATGGGGGTGAATACGGGCACGCCCTCGGGCGCCAGCAAGGGCAGCCGGCCATCAGGTTGCTTGCGCAGACGCAAATGGTAATAGCCTGGCAGATCCGTCGACGGCTCCAGGCTGCGGAGGAATTCGTAGGAGGGCAGACCGACGGGAAGGGACATGGGATTGGCCGTCTCTTGGAGAAGGAGAAAAAGTCAAATTGCAAAGTGCAAAATAAAAAGTGCAAAATTGGAAGAAAAGACCAGGTCGTCAACAGAAGTGGCCGCTTTCACTGCTGCACGCTTCGCTTTCTCCTAATTTTGCACTTTGACTTTTGAACTCTCACGCCCTTCCCTGACAGGGGTTCCGGCATTTTTTACCTTCTCCCGCATGGCTTATAGCGTAGTTATCGGTTTGGAAGTACATGCCCAGCTTTCCACCAACACGAAAATGTTCTGCGGATGCAAGGTCGAGTTCGGGGCCGAACCCAATACTTTGGTATGCCCGGTTTGCCTGGGGATGCCTGGCACCTTGCCCATGCCCAATGCCAAGGCGGTCGAGTTTGCCATCATGATGGGGCTAGCTTGCGATGCGCGCATCGATACCAAGGCGATGTGGACGCGCAAGAATTACTTCTATCCGGATCTTCCCAAGGGCTACCAGATCACCCAGCAGGGCGAAAACGCCCTTTATGATCGGCCCATCTGCACCAAGGGGCATCTCGATATTGATCTCGACGACGGCACGCGCAAGCGGATCGGTCTCACCCGCATCCATATGGAAGAGGACGCGGGCAAGCTCATCCACGATCTCACCGTCGCGGACTCCCTGTTCGACGCCAACCGCTGCGGCACGCCCTTGATCGAAATCGTTTCCGATCCGGATTTGCGCACCCCGCGGGAGGCTTACCTGTACCTGGAAAAGCTGAAGCAGATCCTGGAATACCTGGAGATCTGCGACGCCAACATGGAGCGCGGCAACTTGCGTTGCGATGCCAACGTTTCCCTGCGCAAGGATGAATTCGCGCCCTTCGGCAACCGCGTGGAGCTGAAGAACATGAACTCGTTCCACAATATCGAAAAGGCGCTGGAATCGGAAATCGAATTGCAGGCCATGCTGCTGGACAGGGGAGAGACCATTCCCAAGCAGACCAAGCGCTGGGACGTCGCCCGCGGAGTCACCGTGGCCACGCGCACCAAGGAAGAGGCCCACGACTACCGCTATTTCCCCGAACCGGATCTGGTCCGCATCAACGTGGATTGGAAGCATATCGAGGAAGTCAAAGCCGCTTTGCCGGAATTGCCGGAAGCGCGCCGCAAGCGTTATGTCGAGGAATACGGCATCCCTCCTTACGATGCCTCCGTGCTGACCTCGGACAAACCCGTTTCGCAATTCTTCGAACGCGTTTGCGCCGTCGCTTCCGATAAGAAGGCCGCCTCCAATTGGGTGATGGGCGAAGTGCTGCGCGTGGTGAAAGAACGGACGATTTCCGTTTGGGATCTGAAGTTCGCTCCGGAACAATTGGGCGAGCTGATCAACCTCATTGTCGCGGGAACCATTTCCGGGAAGATCGCCAAAGTGGTTTTCGAAGATATGCTCACGGACGGCAAAGCGCCGGGTCAAATCGTCAAGGATAAGAATCTGGTGGTCATCAACGATACCGGCGCCATTGAAGCCTACATCAAGGACGTGCTGGAAAAGAACCAGGATTCGGTGGCCGCATATAAAGCGGGCAAAGTGAAGCTGCTCGGCTTCTTCGTGGGCCAGGTCATGAAAGCCAGCGGCGGCAAGGCCGGCCCGGATCAGGTCAATCAGATCCTGAAAAAGCACTTGGAAGGCTAGCCGCTTTGCCGATCCCGTGGCGACGCCGTTTCCAAAGCTTCGGCCTGTTGGCGCTTCCGGCTTTATTAATGGCGGCGGGCCCCGTGCGGCCGCCCAACCAGGCCCCTGGCGGCAGTCCCGTTGCGGTCCTGGATAATCCGGAGGCCTCCCGAGATTCCGCGGCCGGGAATCGGCCCCCCTCAAATTCCAGCGCGCGCGACTCCGCGGCGGTCCGCCCCAAGTCCAGAAGCGACAGCGTGATAGTGGTCCAACACGGATTCGATCATCGCGAGCAGATCATAGCGGGGAGCGTGATTATGAGCTGCCTGGTGCTTATGTTGGTTGCCATGAATAACTATAATCCGAGGTGAAAACCCCTGATCTCGTCCGGTATTGGTTTGCTTTTCCCCTCGGAATAGTTATATTCAGAGTGTCCACCAAGCTTCAATTTCGCTGTATGGTACGGAAAAACAAACGCTTTTAGTTGCTTCGACTCTAGACAAATGGCTATACTTGCCATTGAAGCTTGCCGATAAAAAGAGAGCAAATTCCCCTTTCGACAACATGGTGTTTGTTCCGGCCTCATCCGGCCGGGGGGATAAAGCGGAAATCCGTTAGGGGTTTTCTGGAAATGAATTTTACGGGTCCTCGGGGAAAAATTCCCATGGCCTCGCGAGGAACCGGGCACCGGGCGGAAAATCCGTTCGCGCATGAATCCCGGTCCAAACGCGCCAATCCTGATCCATATGGATGAAGAAATTGCAAACCAACCGAGGGATCTTGAATGCAAGATAGGAATCCCATTGAAATGATCACCAACGACAATCGCGACGATGAAATCCTGGAACCGGAAATGGACGAGCGCGATGCGCGTCAGGAAGAACAGGACATCGACGATGACGACGACGATGATGACCTCGACGAGCATGACGGCTCCGAACCCGAAGGCAATATCGACGGGAATGTCGAAGGGCAGCCCGATAAGCAGTTCGATCCCAACCGTCAGCTCAAGAACCTGACCCAGATCTCCCACGAGTCGAACGACAGCCTTCGCCGCCGGCGCAAGCGCGCCAAGGTCAGCAAGATCCAGAACCGGGGCGGCCAGAACGGTAATGGTAATGGTAATGGTAACGGCAATCAGAACAATGGCCGGGATAACCGCGACCATAGGGATAACCGGGATAACCGGGATAATCGGGGCAAACGCAAGGGCGGGCGCGATCGGGAGGACTCGGGACACGATTTCACCATCGACTTCGATCCGCGCTCGGAATCCGAGGAATATACCGGATTCATCCAGCTCGTGGACGGCGGACACGCCTTCATGCGCTCGGAAAAAGTCAGCTTCACCCCCCAGGATGCCGACATCCTGGTGCCCCGTGAAATCGTCTCCCGCTTCGGTCTTCGCTCCGGCCATAAAATCCACGGCATCGTGCGCGGCAAGAAGAACCGGCGCCAGAAGGTGGTGACCCATCTGTTGGAAGTCCAGGATCAGCCCCTGGAAATCTACCGCCCATCGCCGATGTTCCATACCTTGACCAGCGTGAATCCGCACGAATTCTACCGGCTTTCCTCGCCTCTTGATCTCGATAAATCCATGATCCTGCTGGAACTGCTGACGCCCATCGGCAAGGGCCAGCGCGGCCTGCTTGTGGCCCCGCCGCGCACCGGCAAGACCATGCTCATGGAGAAGATCGCGAATGGAATCGCCTACAACCATCCGGAAGCGGACGTGATGCTGTTGCTCATCGACGAACGGCCGGAAGAAGTCACGCATTTGACCCGCAAGATCAAGGGCAAGGTCTACGCATCCTGCCTGGACAAGCCCATCGAAGAGCATATCGCCCTGACCCAGATGGTCATCGATATAGCCCAGCGCAAGGTCGAGTCCGGAAAGGACGTGGTCATCCTGCTCGATTCCATCACGCGCATGAGCCGCGCCTACAACAACCAGCTCAAATCCTCGGGACGCACGCTATCCGGCGGAGTGGACGCCAAGGCCCTGCAGGAGCCGAAGAAGTTCTTCGGCGCCGCGCGCAAGCTCGAAGAGGGTGGAAGCCTCACCATCATCGCGACCACCTTGGTGCAGACCGGTTCGCAGATGGACGAAGTGATCTTCCAGGAGTTCAAAGGCACGGGCAATATGGAATTGGTGCTCAACCGCCGGTTGGCGGAAAAGCGCATCTATCCGGCCATCGACATAGCCATGTCGGGAACGCGCCGCGAAGAGCTGATCCTGCCCGCCGAGTTCTACAAAGCGGCCACCAAGTTCCGCCGTTACCTGTCCAATATGACGGAAGCGAACCAAATGCCGGCAGCCATCCAGGCGCTGGAGAAATTCAAGAGCACGACCGACTTCGTGGTGGCGTTCCAATAATGCATATCGAAGTCACCGGCACCCCGGATTTCAGATTCAAGGCAAAGTCCGGCAACGGTTATGCGTTCGAGATCGGAGCCTCCAAATCCATCGGCGGGGACGAGAGCGGCTTCCGCCCCATGGAACTGGTTTTGGCCGCCTTGGCCAGTTGTTCCGGGATCGATGCCGTCAATATCCTCAAGAAGTCCCGTGTTCCCTTTACCTCCATCGACATCGAGGTCGACGGCGAACGCAAGGATGCGACTCCCGCCCCGTTCACCAAAATCACCGTGACTTTCAAGATCCATGGCGAAGGCGTGGATAGGGCCAAAGCCGAGAAGGCCGTATCCCTGAGCATGGAAAAATATTGCTCCGTGTCCGCATCCCTGGACCCGAATATCTCGGTAGCCTCGGCGGTTGTTCTCGATTCCTGAGCGGCGCCGATCCGGATCGCGGATCCGTTTCGGCTGATCAAGCTAGGCGAGATACTCCGAGACCAGCCATTCCCGGCTGCCATCCCCATGCTCCACTTGCAAATGACCGTGCCGATTAACGGCCAATGGGAGCACTAGCGGCGTTCCCGGGCGATCCCGGATGGCATGGGCGCGCCCCCAATCCACCTTACCTTGCCATTGCACCAGTACGGCCTCGGCATCGTAGTCTTCGGCTGTGTTCGGCGCCGATCGCACGCGGCGGTACAGTGCATCCACCAAGGCGTCCTTGCGGGCCAAGGCCATTCCCGCGGCCGCCAAGCAGGCGCTGGGAGTGCCGCCATCCTCCACCATCGGGGCCCCGGCCACATTGATGCCGATGCCGACCAATAAAAACTCCCCATAGGACTCCATCAATATGCCTGCGGCCTTGGAGCCTCGGAGCAGGAGATCATTGGGCCATTTCAATGCCAGGTCGGACCGGGCTCCGGCCGGAAGCTCCGCCGCGGCGGAGTCCCACAGGTGTAGTCCCATTTCCAAGGGAAGCAGGGCCAGACGGCCGGGAGGCAGATGGCGGCGGTTGATGCCCAGGGTCATATAGATGTTACCGGGATGGCTTTGCCAAGGCCTACCGCGCGTGCCCTTGCCGTTGGTCTGGGCATCGGCGGAAACGAGCAGGAAATCCTGCCGATTCGCGAGGCTTTTCGCAGCGTCCATGGTGGAGCCGACGCTTTCCAATTTCACTTCGGACGTTTGCATACGGCCCTGTTCCGTTCCCCGGCGGGCACGCCCGCGATCGTTGCAAGCAAATGTAGATCAATGGCTTGCCCCACGTCCCTCAATTGGCTTATAATCTTGGCGATGGCGGCGTTATCCATGATCCTCGCTACTTGCCTTTTCGCATCCTCCGAGAGCGATTCCCGCACAGCTATGCCCATCCCGGACGCAACCGGCCTTCCCGGTGTATTCTCCACACACGCTTCCAACTCCATGCGGCCGGGCACCTTCGTGCTCGGGATTTCCGGCCAGCGCTCCAGCCGCTTGTCCGTGTCCGCCAGCGGTCTGGATGCCTCCGGAGACGAAGTAACGCCCCCAACGGAGGTGCATGGCGATGCCGCCGTTTCCGGGTTCACGGCCTTCCTGTCCTCGGGACTGGGATCGGGATTCGACGTGGCCCTGGAGCTTCCCTGGTATTCCGAAAGCCTGCCGGGATTCCGCGACCGGGCCGATATCTGGAGCCTGGGCGATATCGGTGCCGTGCTCAAAGCGCGCCTTCCCTTCGATATCCCGTTCACATCCTTGGCGTTCTTCGCCAGCGCATCGGCCCCCACATCCGCGGACAACGCGGGCTGGCTTCCCAAACGGCCCGAGTACCGCCCGACGCACGATGCCTATCCTGATCCCGTCGCCCATGCGGCGGGTTTCGCGAGGCCCGCCGTGGGGCTCGGTGCCGGTGTTACCTTCCACCTCTCGGCGGAGGCGGAAGGACCGCAAGTCGCCATGCACGCGAACGTTTCCGCGCTCCGCGCCTTTTCAAAGGGAAGTGAGGATCCGCCAGGTAATCTAGCCGCGTCCCTAGCCGCGGAAGCCTTCCTTTTCCCCTGGTTGCGCATGAACGCGGAACTCCGGCAACATTTGCAGGTGGCCGGCTACGACCGCTTAACTTCCCCGCAAGGCCGGACCACCGCCTTGAGCGCCGGATTGGCGGCCGAGATGGCCTGGGGCTTCTGCCTCCAGGCGAATGCGGTGGTGGCCCCCTCCGATTGGAATCCTTACCGCAGTTTGACTGTCCGGGATGCGGGCCGTGCATCTGAACTTCGTTACCGTGAGCAACCCCTGCTCTCCTTCGGCGCGCAAATGTCCTGGCATGGCTTTCCCCTGGCCCGTGATCGCGATCATGACGGCGTGCCGGATAACAGGGACAAATGCCCGCTGGCGCCGGAAGACCGCGACGGGTTCCAGGACGAGGACGGATGCCCCGAACAGGACAATGACGGAGACGGGATACCGGACGCCGCCGATAACTGCCCGTACGCACAGGAAGATCATGACGGAATTGAGGATGAGGACGGATGCCCGGAAGTGGACAACGATCATGACGGCATCCTGGATACCGGCGATCGCTGCCCAAATAACGCCGAAGATGCGGACGGATTCCAGGATCAGGATGGCTGCCCGGATGCGGACAATGATCAGGACGGTATCCCGGATACCTCGGATAAATGCCCGTCGGCGGCGGAAAACCGCAATGGCGTAGAAGATCAGGATGGTTGCCCGGAGGCGGATACCGACGGGGACGGGATTCCCGATGCGAGCGATAAATGCCCCAGGGAAAGGGAGATCGTTAATTTCTACCTGGACGGGGATGGCTGTCCGGATGAAAAACCCGAACCCATTCGGGATGCGGTGCTGGCCGGCGTGATTTTCGGAGAGGGAGCGGAGCTGTTGCCTTCCTCCTATCCCGGGCTGGACAGCCTGGCCGCGCGCATGCTCGCCTATCCCGGAACCGAAATCGAAATCCACGGCTATGCGGATGATCGATCCGGGCCCCAAGCCAAAGCCTTGACGCGGTCGCGCGCGGAGGCGGTGGCGGAATACCTGACCGCAGCCGGAGTCGAGTCCAGGCGCATGAAACCCGCGGGTTACGGGTCCAGCACGCCCATTGCGCCCAACCGTACCGCTCAAGGACGCGCCGCCAATCGACGCATCGAAATCCATCGGCTCAATTGAAATGGCGCTTAGTCGGGGTCTCGCGGCCGTTTCGGGTGGTAACATGGTTCTTTACCATTCCCGGACACCTTGAAAACCGAGTCCGCGCGCGGTATCATGATTCCAGTCATGCGTCAATTGCGGTTTTTCCTTTTATCAATCCTCATCTTTACCGCGTGCTCCGGAACCCGGGACCAGGACGGGACCCCCTTGCCTGCGGAAAAGGAAAAGCTGATCGACGCGCTCACCCTGTTCGTGGAAGCCGTGCAAGGGGATCGTTTCGAAAAAGCGCTGGGTTACGTGACGGTGGATGAAAAGGCCAAGATCACTGATGCTTCCGGTCAAGTGCCCCAATCGGTGCAAAAGCAATTGAAAGCCCTCCGGCTCAGCACCCTGGCCAATAAAACGGGAGTTGTGCTCGAAAAGGGGAAGCTAAGCGGCATCAGCGCCTGGCTCCCGAACATCGAACCGCAGGCTCCCCGCCAGCCGATCGGCGACTCCGTCGCGCCCTTAATCCAATAGCAGCGCCCCGTGGGGCGAATCCAGGAAAAGCGCGAACTCTTCCTCGAAATTGGATGTGAACACCCCGGAACCCAATCCGGCTTTGATTTCCTGCTTGGACCAGAAACGCAGCTCATCGATTTCACCCGGCTCGGGACGGAAGGGGCCGGCGGATATATGCAGGTAGGTGTGGATGTTTTCCGATTCCACCGCATTGCGGATGCGGGAAGGATACAGGAAGGTCAGGGTCCCGGGTTCGATTCCCAACTCTTCCGCGGCCTCGCGGCGGGCGGCTTCTTCATAGCTTTGACCGAAACCCACATGCCCTCCCACCGAAGTGTCCCATTTGCCGGGCTGGGTATCCTTGCTCAAGGACCTTTTTTGCAATAGCAAACGGCCATCCGGACTGACCACCAGGATATGGACGGAACGATGGATCCGCTCCGGATGGCCATGGACCTGGCTGCGGGGGATGGGTCCCAGGATATCGTCCGATTCCGTTACGCGGGTAAGCATTTCATCCATACTTGGCCTTTCCTGGGAGCGGCGGTTCCCTACCGTTGCCAGAACCGCCAGTGTTGGATGAGAAAATAAAAAAAGCGCCCGGCAGATGCGGGCGCCTCAGAACGGGAAGGGAAGGGAAGGGAAGGGAAGGGAAGGGTAAGACCCTAGATACCCACCCCGAATTTCATCACGTAGTAGCGTTCTTCCAATTGGCCGGTATAATAGCCGCCTTCTTCCGCCCAAGTGGCGGCTTCATAATGGAAGATGGTGAATAGGGTGCCGCCCAAACCGGCGGTGGGGTATCCGCCTTTCATGCCGACGGACAAGCGGCCTTTGAGAACCCAGGGAATCAGGGTCTGTTCCCACTCCGCGCCCATGTTCATCTTGTTCAAAGGCTTGTAGTTGCGATCATTGTTTAACACGTCTTCCAGATCCATCGCGAAATTTACTTTGCGCTTCCAACGGCCGTTGTTTTCCAGCAGCATGGGCGAGTAGGCTACGCCTACGGAGAAATTCGGCGTAACGCTTTTGTGGTTCAGCACCATGAACAGGTTCTGCACCGCGGCGCCGAAACGGATATCCCGGGTTTGCTGCCACAGCACGCCGGCATCGACGCCATGGCCGATGGTGCTCAGATCCCCGAACTCGCCGAGTTTCTCGTCGACGGTGTCCTGGATGGCCTCCTGCACGGATTTGCGACCGCTGTTGTCGGAAAGGTCCGTCAAGGCGACCTGGAAATTGCCCATCTCTTCCCTTTTGGCCATGCGGTAGCCCAGACCCACGGAAAGGCGATCGTCGAAATAGCTGGTGGCAGCGGCTATTTGCCCGACGATATCCAGTTGTATGGACTCCACTCCTGCTTGGGGGATCAAGACGCCGACATCGGCATAAGGGGACATCTGGGCATCCGCCCAATAAGCCATACCGAAATTATGCATCGCCAATTCGCCGCCATGCAGCACCGCCACCTTGACGGGACGGCGATCGAAAGCGGAAAGTTCGGAGACCAGATTGCTGTCGTTCTGGAGCGATTCCTGGTTCTGGAAACTGGCCTGATGATCCTGGTAGAACTTCAGGATTTCCAGGGCGTCGTCCACGGGTATGGCCGTGCCGAGGAAGTCCATATGCATGTCGAACTTGTTCAGCGGGTAGCGGGCCATTTCCGGCCGCAAATTGGCATTGCCCAAGCGGCCCATCAGGTTCAGGCCCGCCGGATTGTAATGCATCGCGTCCTTGTCGTCGACCACGGCGACGAAGGCATTGCCCATGGCTAGCGGCCGCAAAGTGCGGTGCTCTGGGCCGGATCTTCCCCAGGCGCCGGCGACCAACGCGAGGGCCGTGAAAATGGGCAGCGCACCTGCCGTCCAGGGACGCAGCCCAGGATTGCCAAGGGTGGCGGTGGGCTTAGGCTTGGCCGGTCGGTTTGATTTCGAGTGCTTCAAGTGCTTCACCTGCATATGCTTCATTTCATCCGCCTATTTGTAATTGTTCCAGCAGCCGCCGATGTTCTTCTTCGCGGAATCGAGCTTGTCCTTGTATTCGGCCGTCAACAGCGCGGCCGCTCCGGCCTTGTCGTAGTGGACCTGGATGGAATCCTTTTGGGTGGCCACATGCGCGGCCTTGTCCGCGTATTTCGCGCCTTTAATGAATCCGGCCTCCTTGGTAAAGGCCAATTTGAATTCCGAATCCAAGAGTTCGCCCGCATCCGGATCCGTGAATGCGTTCTTGCCCTTGCCGTTCCGATCGTTGTCCACCGCGTCCACGGCCGTGAAACGGGCATCCTCGTCGGTAAGGCCATCGCCGTCATTGTCCTTGCCATCCGGAATCTCCTCATCGACGCATCCGTCGCCGTCATTGTCCTTTTCATCCCCGAATTGATAGAAGGTCACGGCATCCCCCAAGCTGGTGATGACGCTGTCCATGTTCTGGGTGACGCTCTGGTTTAGCGCGCCTCCGTCCGCGGTGTCGGATCCGGCCGCTTGCCCTCCCAATGCGGGGCCGAGAAGATTGAGCACGTTTCCGGCGGAGGATAAGCCCCCGGCCACGTTCTGTATGAGGGTGTTGAATTGGGCCTTCTTTTCCGGGGTATCGAGGGAATCGACGATATCCTGGAGATTGTCCACCTTGAATCCGCCGTCCAGGCTGAAATTCAGCTTCTTGAGGAGGTTGTCGCTGGAGTCGATGACATTGTCGCCGTTCAGATCGCGCAGATGGGTCACGGCGTATATAAGTTCGATGAAACCGAAATCGGCGACTATTTTCTGATAGCCCAGTTTCAGATCGGAAAGCGGGAATTCCGATTTCTTATGGTACCCGATATAATCCTTGCCGGCCTTTTCCCAATAATCCTCCATGAACGCGATTCTCTTGGCCGCCAAAGGATCCTTGGATGCCACGGGGCCATTGGGATCCTTCGCATAATAATACCAGCGGGTCAGGGTGTCCCGATCCGTCAGGATCTCCAGCGCCTGGCGCGTCTTCGAAGTAGCTTGCAGGTAACGGGTGACGGTCCAATCGTCGGCGGTGATGAAGGGGATCCCGCTGCTATCCTGGGCTTTGCTCACTTCGGTCAGCAAGGTGGAGACATTGACTTGCCAATAGCGCATGGTCGCCTTGGAAAAGCCGTAGTAGGCCATGGAATTGCCGCTGTCCGCCGCGATGATGGCAGCGTAGGTTTCATAGGCGGATTTGTAGTCCTGGGCCCGCAGGAAGTTCTCCCCCTCGGCCAATTGGGCGTCGGCGCTGGCGCCGGCATCGCCTTCGCCGCTGGGATTGAAGACGTTACAAGCCGCCAGGATCAGCCCCAAACCGAGGCTGAATATTTTAAGGCGTTTGGGAGATGGATGCATTTTGCGCTCCGTGAAAGTTTTCATAGATTTTAAGGGTGGCCCCCCCGGAAGATCAACACAATTCTCACAACGCGGAAATCACCCCTCCTTCGGCATCCGGGCATGCATTTGATCCAATGATTACAAGGGTTTCTGTCGATCCGCAAAAATCGCCAGCGATGGGACCCGAATTCGATTTCGCATCGACGGAGGTGCATGCGGCGGAAGATCTTTTGCGGATCGCTGCCGGAGACCTTAAGCGGGGGCTTGAAGTTGCGCTTGAGGATTTCGAGGGTGGCGAGGCTTATTCGCGTTTGCAGGCGGCGTTAGAGGGCCTGATGCCCGAGCTATACCGCCGCTATGACGCTTTCGTCTCGGCGGTGCTTGCGACGGGTCCGGAGCGAGTCGCCTGTTCGAGCGGCTGCTCGCATTGCTGCTCGCATTACGTAACATCCGTGGAACCTTATGAGCTCCTTTTCCTGCATGCCCGCATCCGCGGTTCGGCCGCTTACCCCGACCGCGTGATAGGGATGCATCGCCGCGCGGCCTTGTTCAGCTCCCTGCGGGACCACCGCCATGACGACGAAGCGGAGGATCGCGCCCTTTATCGCTACTATCTCCGCAATCAGCCTTGCCCTTTCCTTGCTGAAGGCGGGAAGTGCGGCGTCTACGCGTCCCGGCCCATAAGCTGCCGGATGTTTTTCAGCCTTTCGCATCCCTCCCTATGCAAAGGCAAGGCCGTGATCGATCCCGCTAACCGGAACTTCCTAATCGAGTTGCCGGAGGACATCGAAGCGGAACTGGCCAGGGCCGGGGCCCTGTTCTCCGGTTTCGCGCTCCCGGAAAGCCTTTTCGAAGGCTTGCTCAAAGTGAACGAGTCTTTCGGGAGGTTCGATCCCGCTGCAACCTGAGTATTCCGCCCCTTTTGGCGATCCTTTAAACCGTTGACAAGCGCTTGCCCGCAGTAAGATGATTGTTCTCGTTCGAGAAGCAACATATCTCACAAAGGAAGCGCATGCGTTCATGCTCAAATGCCCGTTGCGGCAATCGATCCCGGATACCCGTGGCATCGGGCCTGATTTTTTCGGGATTGCTGACGAACGCCTTCCCGCAACCGGCCCAAGAGGAGAAGGATGAAAAAAGGCCATGCAAGTAGGCGGCCTCTTGACGGTTGATCGCGACAATTCCCTGGACGATTGGGGGAATGCCCCGGTCCACTTGTCCCGCATGGAGCTGTCCGTGAACGTGAACGTCAACGAAAAATCCGTGGGCTCCATTACCCTGCTTTCCGACGATGATCCGAATTCGATCGTGATTGATCAAGCCCTGGGTCAGCTTACCATCGGGGAATCCAAGCTCCTGTTCGGCAGACAGCGTTTCAACTTGGGCCTGCAAACCACCCGTTTGATAAGCGATCCCCCGCTGGTCGATTTGGCCGAATGATGCCCCCATGGACCCTTTGCTGAACCCCGAAACGATCGCCGCTTTGCGCGAAATGGATGAACCCGGATCCAACGCTTTCATTACGGAAATAATCAAAGCCTATCTATCGGATACGGAAGAGCGCATGGACGCCCTGCGGGCCTGCCTAACCTCCCGGGACGCGGGCGGGCTCGCCAAAGCGGCCCATGCCATCAAGGGCAGCAGTCTGAACATCGGCGCCGAGCGAATGGGAGCCCTGATGCAATTGATCGAGCAGCAGGTCAAAACGGGCGATACCGCGGTGGCTGACTCCCTGGATGCGGCCGGGATCGAATTTGTAGCATTGTCCTCCGCTCTCAACGCTCTTTTGCATTGATCCGGAGCCGATTCGTATTGAAATGCGCGCAAATAGATGCTCGCTTTGATCTCTATGCCGCAATGCTCGCATCCCGATTGCAAAAACGGGCAAATCAGGGAAAAAAACTCTGGTGCGCCCGGATACCACGTGCTAGAATCTGCCTGAATACAGATCGTGCCCAAAGGAAATGTATGGCATTTACCGTAAAAGTCGAACATATAAACCCCTTCATTACGGCGACCATGGAAACCTTTAAGACCATGCTCAACACCAAGGTGACTCCCGGCAAGCTGATATTGGTCAAGCATGTAAAGATTCATCAGGATATATGCGGAATCATCGGCCTCAGCGGTGGGGCGAAAGGCTCTATCATCCTCACCTTCCCGCGCATAACAGCCTTGAAGGCAGTGAGCGAATTCATCGGAGAAAAAGTCCTCGCCATCGATGAAGTGGTCAAGGATGCCATCGGCGAATTGGCCAATATTGTGGCCGGGGCGGCCAAAAAGGATCTGGCCCAGTATAAAATCAGCATTTCCCTGCCTACGGTCATCATCGGCGACGGCCATGAGGTCCAGGGCGGCAAAGACGTAATCCCTATGGCGGTTCCATTTGAATCGCCATTAGGCCTCTTCCATCTAATCGTTAGCTTCAAAAGCGAGGTATAAGCATGCCGATTTCCATCCGCGTCGAACACGTTAATCCTTTCATCAGTTCCACCATGGAGACCTTCACCAAGATGGTGGGCATCGAGTCCAAGCCGGGCAAGCTGATGCTAAAGAAGGATGCCAAGCTGAATTATGATATTTCCGGCATCATCGGCTTATCAGGGATGGCGAAAGGCACCGTGGCCATGAGCTTTCCCAAAGAAACGGCGATTGCGGTGTGCAATAAATTCATGTCCGGAGATTACAAGGATCTGCACCCCGACATCCTGGACGCGGTAGGGGAGCTGGTGAACATCGTCGCCGGCAACGCCAAGAAGGAATTGACCGAATTCAACATCGCAATCTCCCTGCCGAGCGTTATCACGGGTCCGAACCATAAAATCATCGAACCCAAGGACGCATTTTCCTTCGTGGTTCCATTCGACACCAACCTGGGCGGATTCCATCTCGCCGTCAGCCTCAAGCCCACCTAACGACGCAAACCATTCCAGTAAATTCCAAGAAAAGGGACGCCTCACATGAAAATACTGCTAGTTGACGACTCGACGACCATGCGACGGATCCAGAAGAATACGCTGGAGAAAATCGGGCACACCGACGTTACCGAAGCCGGCGATGGCGTGGAAGCCCTGGCCAAACTCGCCGGCGGCGGATTTGAGCTGGTTTTGATGGATTGGAACATGCCCAACATGACCGGCATTGAAGCGCTTAAGAAGATCAAGGCGGATCCGGCGCTGAAGGATATTCCCGTGATCATGGTAACATCCGAATCCGAAAAAACCCGGATCATGGAAGCGATTTCTAGCGGAGCCGCGAACTACGTGGTGAAGCCGTTCCAGCCGGAAACCCTGGCTGAAAAAATCGCTGCTATCAAGAAATAAGCCGCCGTTCCGGCATGGGTTGAAGCGGATTGCCCGACTTCCGCATCGCTCGTTTCAAGGATTCTGGGGCGTGGCCCATCTGCCCAGGAGCTCCCGGCTCCAGAGGTCGAAGTCCCCGGCTAAAATCCTGCGGCGGCATTCCGCCATCAAGTTCTGGAAAAAATGGATGCTATGCAGGCTGGCCAATTCCAAGGCCAGGATTTCCCCGGCCACGAACAAATGCCGCAAATAAGCGCGGGAGAAATTCAGGCAGGTATAGCAGCCGCAGCGCCGATCGATGGGCTCGTCCAATTCCCCCGCATGCCGGGCCGCCTTGTAATGCAGCGGACCGTTCCAAGTATATACCGTACCGTTGCGGGCATTGCGCGTCGGCAGAACGCAATCGAACATGTCAATGCCCAGCCCGACCAAGGTCACGAGGTTGGAAGGGGTGCCTACGCCCATTACATAACGCGGCTTGGCGGGCGGCAGCAGATCCGTGCAAAAACCGGCGATGTCATACATCATTTCCGCGGGCTCGCCGACGCTCAGGCCGCCCAACGCGATTCCGGGCGTGTCCAAGGCCGCGATATGGCCGATGGCGCGCGCCCGGGCCTCCTTATGCATGCCGCCTTGAACGATCCCGAAAAAAGCCTGGTCATACCCATGCACAGGCGGATTCACCCTAAGCCACTCCAGGGCCCGCTCCGTCCAACGTTGCGTCAGGCTCAGCGACTTGTCCGCATCCGCCAGGGTGGACGGGTAAGGGGTGCATTCATCGAAAGCCATGATGATATCGGCCCCGATCCGGCGCTGGGCTAGCATTACCGATTCCGGGGTGAAAAGATGCTTGGAACCGTCGATATGCGATCGAAATTCCACGCCTTCCTCACTGATTTTCCGCAGGGTTTCCAGGCTCCAAACCTGGAAACCGCCGGAATCGGTGAGCATAGCACCGTCCCAGGAAATGAATTTGTGCAATCCGCCGGCCTTCTCGATCAGGTCGCAACCGGGTCTCAGGTACAGATGGTAGGTATTGCCCAGTATAATGCGTGCGCCCGCATCCTTGAGGCCACGCGGAGTCACGGCCTTGACGGATCCGGCCGTACCCACCGGCATGAAAACGGGAGTGGGAATCTCGCCGTGGGCGGTGCGGAGGACTCCGGCCCGCGCCTTGCTTCCTGAAGGCGCGGATTCGATTGCGAAAAATTCATTCATGTGTTTTTAACCGCGGGATAAGTGGCTTCGGCTGCCTAAGCCTGGTACAGGTATTCGAAGGCGTCGCCGAGCTTTTTCACGAAATGGATTTGCACGCCGGGAATATTCACCTTTCCCTGCATTGGCTTGGGCAGGATCACGGTCTTGAAACCCAGGCGCACGGCCTCTTTGACGCGGGCATCCACTTGGGGGATGGTGCGCAGTTCACCGTTCAGACCGAGTTCGCCCAGGGCCAGGGTATTCGCCAGGCATTTCTTCCCCAGATGGTTGGAAGCCACCGCGGCCGCGATGGCCAAATCCACCGCGGTTTCATCCACGCGGAAGCCGCCTGCCAGGCTTACGAACACGTCCTGGGGGCCTATATTGATCCCCCCGAACTTCTCCAGCAAAGCCAGGATGATGGTGAGGCGTTTTGAGTCCAGCCCCATGCTTACGCGCTGGGGCATGGAATAATTGCTGCGCGATACCAGCGCTTGAACTTCCACTAGGATGGGTCGCGTTCCTTCCAGGGTACAGGAAACCACCGAGCCGGGATCGCGCTCGCCGCGATTGTGTACGAAGACCTGGGAGGGATTATCCACCTGGATCAATCCTGAGGACGCCATCTCGAACACGCCGATTTCATTGGTGGCGCCGAAACGGTTTTTGACCGCGCGCAGGATGCGGTAGGCGTTGTGGCGCTCGCCCTCGAAATAGATCACCGTATCCACCATATGCTCCAGCATGCGCGGACCCGCCAGCACGCCGTCCTTGGTGACATGCCCGACGATGAATACCGCCGTGCCCGTGGTCTTGGCGTGCACCATCAGGGCCAGTGTGCATTCCTTCAATTGGGTCATGGATCCCGGAGAGCCCGGCAGATCCGGCTTATAAATGGTCTGGATGGAATCAATGACCAGGACGCCGGGACGCGTCTGCTGGCATTGCTTGAAAATAACGTCCAGATTGGTTTCCGAAAGGACGAACATCTCCGGCGAAGGCGTTTCCAGCCGCTCGGCGCGCATTTTCAATTGGGTCAGGGATTCCTCCCCGGTGACGTACAGGACAGGAACTTCGGCCACGGAAAGGATGGTCGCCACCTGCAGGAGCAGGGTCGATTTGCCGATGCCGGGATCGCCCCCTATCAGGACCAACGATCCGGGAACGATACCGCCTCCCAACACCCGATCGAATTCGGACATCCCGCTATGGGTTCGCGGTTCCTTGCGCGTCTCCACCTGCTTAAGACGCAAAGCTTCCCCGACATCGCCCAGACCGCGCTTCTGGCTATCCTCTTCCAGCGAGGTTGCCGCCACTTCCACCAGACTGTCCCAGGATCCGCAGGACAGGCATTTTCCGCTCCATTTGGCGGTGGTATCCCCGCATTCGCGGCAGGCGTACAGGTTTCCGGATTTGGCTTTGGATTTGGATACGGCCATGGTGCCAATCTAGCAATCTAGGAGGAGGTGGGGGCCCGTTTGGGCAGTGAATCACGAAAAAGCCTATTCCGCTTCTGCGCCTAGTTTCCGCTGACCGGGGCCAGCGCTATTCCGCTTCTGCGCCTAGTTTCCGCTGGCCCAGGATGAATTGCTGCACGTAGGGATTGGATGTGGCTCGCGTCTCTTCGGGGGTACCCACGAAAATGATGCGCCCGTCCAACAGCATCGCGATGCGATCCGCGATCTTATACGCCGAAACCATGTCATGCGTCACCACGATATTGGTGGCGCCCAGCTTGGCCTGCATGTCGATGATCAAATCGTTGATTACGTCCGAGGTAATCGGGTCCAGACCGGTGGTCGGCTCATCGTAGAGCAGGATTTGAGGCTTCAAGGCTATAGCGCGCGCCAGGCCCAGCCGCTTTTTCATTCCCCCGGAAAGCTCGCTGGGCATCTTGAAGCGGAAGTCCGGATTCAGGTTGATCATGTGCAGGGTTTCCGCCACGATGCGGTCCAGATCGGCCTCGCTATGCTGCTTCTCATGCTCGCGCACCGCGAACTTGATGTTCTCGCCCACGTTCATGGAATCGAACAATGCGGCGCCTTGGAAAAGCATGCCCATGCGCTTGCGGATGGTGGTCACATCGATGTATTTGTTGCTGCTGATGACCTTGCCGTCCACCACCACCTCGCCGCCGTCGGGCTGGAGCAGGCCGATGCAATGCTTAAGGATCACCGATTTTCCGCCGCCGGAGGTCCCGATGATGACCATGGTCTCGCCCCGCCGGATCTCCAGGTTCACGTCCCGCAACACCTTCTGCGGTCCGAAGGATTTCTGCAGGTGCTTAAGCTCTATCAGGTGTTCGCCGTTCATCCCCATTTAACGCCTTTTTTATGCCATGGCGGCCCAAAGCCGTCAGTCCTCAGTATGCGATGTACACAATCAGGAAATCCACGATCAGGATCAGCATGCAGGATGAGACCACCGACCGCATGGAAGCCTGGCCCACGCCCTTGGCGCCGGAACCGGCCGAGAGACCGTGGTAATAGCCCATCAGCACCACGATGCCGCCGAACACCATGGCCTTGACCATGCTGATGACGATATCGTAGGGCTGGAAAAGGAAGCGCAGCCCGAACACGTAGGTCGCGGTGGTGATATTGAGGACCAGGTTGGTGATGATCCAGCCGCCGAAGATGGACAGGAAATCGGAGATGATGACGAGCAGGGGAAAGGCCAGGATGCCGCTGATGAGGCGGGGGAGGGCCAGGTAACGGAGCGGGTCGAGATCCAGGACGGTCATGGCGTCCAGCTCTTCCTTTTCCTTCATGGTGCCGATTTGCGCGGCGATGGCGGAGCCTACGCGGCCAGCCAGCACCAAGGCCGTCAAGACAGGGCCGGATTCGATGACGACCAGTTTGCAGACCGCGGTTCCCAGATAGTTGGACGGAACGAAGCCGCGGAACTGGTAGGCCGCCTGCACGGCCGAAACCGCGCCGATGAAGAAGCTGATGACCATCACAAGGGGGAGGGAGGAAACGCCGATGCGGATCATCTGCTCGAAAGTGAGGGAGGGGTTGACGAAGAACCATGGCGCCCGTTTCACGATACGCATTAGCAGGAGGATAACCTCGCCGATTTGCGCGACCAGGCCGGAGACGGATCCCCATAGGATCGAGAGCAGGCGCAGGAACCGGCTTCCCACCGAATCCAGCACCATTTCCCAAGCCGGCTGGACGGGAAGGGGAGCGGGTTTAGGGGACGGTTCAGGCTGCACGCTGCTCCTGTTCAGAATCCATCGTTCTCGGGACCGCGGCCGGAATAATTCACGAAGGAAGCGTAATCCGAAACGAAGGTGAGGGGTACGTCGCCCGTAGGACCATTTCTTTGCTTGGCCAGGATGATCTTGGCCTTTCCTTTTTCCGCGTCCTTATTATAAATCTCTTCGCGGTAGACGAACATGACCAAATCTGCATCCTGCTCGATGGCTCCCGATTCGCGCAAGTCGGAAAGCTTGGGTTCGCCTTCGCCCCCCCGCTGTTCAACGGCCCGGCTCAGCTGCGAAAGGGCCACCACCGGTATTTCCAGCTCCTTGGCCAATCCTTTGAGGCCGCGCGAGATTTGCGAAATCTCCTGCTGGCGGTTTTCCTGCCTTCCCGCGCCTTGCATCAATTGCAGGTAATCCACCATGACCATGTCCAATCCCTGCTGGGCCTTCAGGCGCCGGCATTTGGCGCGCAGTTCCAGGATATTCAGGGAAGGATGATCATCGATGAAGACCTTAGCCTCGCTGATAGGGCCGACCGCGATGGATAGCTTTGGGAAATCGCGCTGCGGCAACCTGCCGGTGCGTAGCAAATGCATATTGACCTGGGCCTGGCGGCACAGGATGCGCTGCACCAGTTGCTCCCGGCCCATTTCCAGGGAGAAGAAGGCCACGGTTTTCTTATAATCGATGGCGGCGTTGGCAAGCATGGACAAGGCCAAAGCCGTCTTGCCCATGGCGGGACGGCCGGCCAGGATGATCAAGTCGGTTTTCTGGAAGCCGGATGTCATGGAATCGAAGTCCTTGAACCCGGTCGGCACCCCGATGATCTCGCCTTTGGAATAGCTCTCGATCAACTTGAAGGTATCGCTCAGGATCCGCTTGATGGGGATGAACCCCTGTTTGATGGTGGTCTCGCTTATGGCATAGATCTCGCCTTCGGCCGAATCCATGATTTCGCCGGGCTCTTGCGATCCATCGTAGGCTTTTTCCAGGATGCGCGTAGCCGAACCGATCAGGCTGCGCAGCAGGGATTTCTCCTTGATGATGGCGCAATGCTGGGCGACATTGGCGGAGGAGACGACCTCGGAGGATATCTCCATCAAATAGGCGTCCCCGCCGGCTAGTTCGAATTTCTGGCCCTTCTTCAGGTTTTCGGAGATGGTGATCAAGTCCACCGGCGCGTTTTTCTCGAATAGGCCGGCCACGGCTTCGAAAATCACTTGGTGCTTTTCCAGGTAGAAGTCTTCCGGCTTCAGGAGCTCCAAGGCGTCGCCGACGGATTCCGAATCCAGCAGCAAGGCCCCGATAACATGCTTTTCCACCTCGATGGCCTGGGGCGGCACGCGGAAAGCGCCCGTGCGCATTTCTCCCCTTTCACTTCGGCCCTCGCCCCGGCTTTCGCTGCCGCGAAAATCCCCGGTGCGGAAATCCGATCCGGCGCTCATGTTCTTGCCTGCGATTCCGCCATCCGCCGTTGCAGCCATTGCAGGTCTTCCCATGCCTTGCGCTTCAACTCTTCCTTGCGGAGCAGCTCTTGAGGGTGATAGGTGGCGAAGAATTCCCGCCCTTCCAGGCGATGCGTTTCCTGGCGCAGTTCTTCCAGGGTTTTCCCGGTTTTCAAAACGGCTTGGGCGCATTCCTGACCCAGCAGCAGAATCATGGGCGCTTGCATCAAGGCCAATTCGACATGCAGCAAGGGAACCAGCCGCGCCAGCTCCCGGCGGCTCCAGGCTTTGTCCGATCTCACCTTGATCAGATTGGTCAGGTAAAGCTCCTTGGTTTCCAGGCGGATCGCGCGCATCATCTTTTCAAGCAAGGCTCCGGCGTCGCCCTGGAAGGCCAGACCCGCCGCGGCATCGGTTTCAGACGGCTCGAATCCTATCAGGGCCATAGAGGCGCCCATTGGTCCTACCCCACGTACCAAGGATGCGACGTGCCCGGCCGTTGCATCCTGGGCATCGCCCAGCAGCAAATGGGGATTCGCTCGCAAATGCTCCCACAATGATGCTGGATCGTGGAAGACCGGCAATGCTCCGGCTTCGACCACACGGCCCCCCGTCCCAGCTGAGCCCTTGCCGGAAGCGCCTGGAACAGTCGGGTTCACGGCTTTCTCCAAAGCCTTAGCCAAGGATTCGAACAGGCCAGGAGGCGGCGATTCGCCTGAGCCTTGCCCGCCGCTTTTTTGGGTGGGGGTGGAAGACCGCGGGATACCTTCCGCCGCGGATGCGGCGCTTTGCTTCCGGATCAGCGGATGAGGGAGGATCACCTCTTCGGTCCCCATTTCGGATTGCCACTCCAAATACGATTTCAGAATTTGCGCGTTTGCCATCATGCCTTTGACAAGGCTTTCACTTCGGATATGACGGTATTCGCCAATTGATCCTTGTCCCAATCCTGCAATATCGAATCCGCGGCGACCATACGCCTGCTCAGCACGGTAGCCAGCACGATACCCTTTCCGAAACCGGTGGAATCGGAAACCGGATTGTTCACCACCATGACATCGCATTGGCGCTCGATCATTTTCGCATGCCCCTGGGCGACGGCATCCGCGGTTTCGAGCGCGAAACCCACCAGGATTTGCCCCGGGGCTTTCCGCTTACCCAATTCAAGCAGAATATTCGGGAAAGGTTGCAACTCGATATTTTCCAGGGATTTGGATCCCTTCTTTTTTCCAGAATATGTATGCGCCGGAACGAAATCCGAAATCGCCGCCGCCATCACGACTATATCGGCAGCCGCTTGCCTCCCCAGCATTTCCTTTTGGAATTCCGCCGAGGTCTCCACTTTTATCGCCGCGAATCCAGGCGTGACGGGCTCATCGGTAAAACCAGCCACCACTTGCACGTCCGCTCCGGCCAAGGTGAAGGCGCGGGCTATGGCCAAACCGGTTTTGCCACTGCTGCGGTTGGAGAGAAAGCGCACATCGTCCCATTTTTCCCGGGTATGTCCCAGGCTGATCAAAACCCTCTTGCCGGCCAGGACAGCCTCCCCGGGCGCCAGAGCGCGATGCGTATTGAGGTAGGCGACGATATGGACCACATCCAACAGCTTGCCGTAGCCCTCCTCTCCGCAGGCCAGGATGCCTTCGCCCGTTGGGAGGATGATATCGCCCTTCGTCCGCAAGGCCGCCAGATTCCGTTGCACGGCAACCGCGTCCAGCATCACCGAATTCATGGCCGGCGCGATATAGGCGTTCCGTTCATAGACTAGATAAACGAGGGAGAGCAAAGAACCCGTTAAACCATGGGCGAATTCGGCCAAGGTATGGGCCGTGCAGGGCGCCACCAGGTAAATGTCCGCCCAGCGCGCCAAATCGATATGATCCATGGCGCCGGAGTCCACTCCCGACCATCCGTCCACGGGCACCCGGTATCCGGTCAGGGCCGCGAAAGTATTGGGGTGTATCAGCTTCGCAGCGCTGGCGGTCATGATGACCCTCACTTTGGCGCCTTCGTCCTTGAGGCGCTGTACCAGGTCGCAAGCCTTATATGCGGAAATGCTGCCCGTTACACCCAGGAGAACGTTTTTGTCCTTCAGACCCATGCTCAATCCTCTGCGAAAAGGAATTATCCGCCCGCGGCCCGGATAAATAAAAAACGGAAGCTCCCGCTTCCGTTTCCGTCACGGGAAGCGTTGCTTCCCCAACCATCCTGGCATTTCCGAACAGGGTGTTAGCTTGCCGCCTCTTCCTTGATGATTTCCAATTTACCGTCTTTGAACTTTTGGATGGCGATGGTGGTGGGCTTTTCGGCGAGCTTGATAAAGCCGAGGTTGGCCTGTTCATTGATGAAGCGGGCTTCTTGCGATGACATGATGACCGACTTGAACGGCGAGATATCCTTGGAGTAGCAGGTTTCCAAGGAAAGATGCTGGTTCTTCGACATGGTGGCTCCACAATCGCCTCAACGAGGCCTTAGAAGATGGCAGAGAGTGGGGGATTCGAACCCCCGTGGCCTGTTAGGGCCAACATGCTTTCCAAGCATGTACCTTAAACCGCTCGGACAACTCTCTGGGTGCAAGTATAGGAAATATTGGCTTAAATTCAAGAATTGGGGCAAAAAAAGTTGAAATATATACACCACATACACTTGTTGTGTATGTTAACCACTATTTTTTTTGCGTATAAGCTTTGGGGAATTCGTTTCCGGGTTGGAATCGAGAATTAACTTATCTGGTTCCGTACACCGGCATGAACGGCGCCCAGCTCCTCAAGCGTTGGTTCCGCTTTGCCATCGAAGTTCTGCAATTGGTACAGCTTATGGTAGATCCCCCCTTGGCGTAGCAACTCCTGATGAGTGCCCTCTTCGCGGATTTTGCCCTTATGCATCACCAGTATCTTGGATGCCTTTTGAATGGTCGAAAGCCGATGCGCAACCACGATAGAAGTCATATCGCGCAAGATCTTGTCAAGCGCCTCCTGCACCAAGGCCTCCGTGGCCGTATCCACCGAGGAGGTAGCCTCGTCCAGCAGCAAAATTTTCGGTCGATGGTACAGCGCGCGGGCGAATGCCAGCAATTGGCGCTGTCCGGCGGAGAGATTTTCGCCCCGCTCCTTTAGTTTGGTCATATAACCGGCCGGCATGCGTTCGATGAAATCATGGGCGTTCACATAACGGCAAACCTCTTCCACGCGGGTCAAATCATAATCCGGCGATAAGGCGACGTTGAACGCGATGGAATCGGAAAACAGGTAAACGTCCTGGGATATAAGCCCGATATGCCGGCGCAGCGTGTCTTCGGCGTATTCCTCAATGCCATGGCCGCCGATGAGGAGCCGGCCCGAATCCGGCAAATAGAATTTGTTGCATAATGATATGGTAGTACTTTTGCCGCTTCCGGTAGCGCCGACAATGGCCACGGATTCGCCCGGTTTCACCGTGAAGGAAACCTCTCGCAACACCTGCTTACCGGAATCGTAGGCGAAGCTGACCTTATCGAAAACGATTTCCGGCCGCTCCGGGAAAGAGCTGACGGTTCCGGCAGGCAATTCCGCCCGGGTGTCGAAAAGGGTGAAAACGCGTTCGGCCGAAGCCAAGGCGCTTTGCAGGGCGGTGATCTTGTCGCTCAATTCGCGTAGGGGACGGAAGAACAATCCTGTATACCAGGAAAAAGCGACCAAGGTCCCCAGCGATACCGTGTGACGGAAGAAAAAGTAGGCGCCTGCGAAATAGAGGATGGCTAGGGATAATTCCGTAAGCCCGGAAATGGTCGGGAAGAACACCGAGTAATAGCGCACGTTCTTGAACCATTCCACCTTGGTAGTCCGATTGATTTCCCCGAACTTATCGATTTGCTCGCGCACCTTCCCGAATATCCGCACGATATGTATCCCGGCCAGGCTTTCCTGCATGATGGCATTCAACTCCGCCAACAACCCCCGGATGACGGTATTGTTCGCGCGTACCTTTTCCCGGAAAATAGAGGTGGTCAGGATCATGAAAGGCAACACGGCCAGCGAGGCCAGCGCCAGTTTCCAATCCAGGTAAAACATGAACCCCACCGCGTAGGCAATCATCAGGATTGCTCCCAGCAATTCGATCAATCCTTCCGTGAACATGCTGCTCAAGGAATCGATATCGTTACCGAGACGGGTCATCAGGCGGCCCACCGGGGTACGATGGAAAAAGTCCATGCTGAATCCCTGCAGCCGCGCGAAAATCTGGACCCGCAAAGTGTGGATAATGGAAAGCCCGAGCTTTTGGCTCGCCACCGCCCGCAAGTATTCGAAGAGACCGGACAACAACACCAAGGCCACCAAACCCAGCATGAAGGGCGTGATGCCTTCGATGTTCCGGTGCTTGATGGGGCCGTCGATCATATCCATGAGGATGCGCGGTTGAAGCACGGGAAGGATTTCCGAGGTCACCAAGAAGAAAAAAGCCAGGAAGGCCGTGAGCTTATGCTCCTTAGCCAGCGCGATCAGGCGGATCCACAGATTCCGATCCAGGAACCGGGCCACCTTGTCTTCGCTTAGATACTCTTTCCGTTCGGCCATGATTATATCCTTACTTAGCGAAGAGCGCGGAGTTTGCGCATGCAAACTTCGGAGCGACGAGCCATAATCCCAATCCTGCGAGGAGCGTGGAGTTTGCTTTCGCAAACTTCGGAGCGACGAGCCATACTAGTCTAAGTCCAGGGCTGAACTCAGCCGTTGCTTTTCCCAAACCGCGGCATAGGCTCCGCCCAAGCGCAACAATTCGGCATGGGTACCTTGCTCCAGGATTTTCCCATCCGCCAGGAAAATGATATTATCGCAGCCCATAACAGCCGAATAGCGATGGGACACGATGAGAACCGTTCGCCCCAGGAAACGTTTGCGTAATTGTTCCAACACGAGCGCTTCCGTTTCCGTATCCAGCGCGGAAAGTGTATCGTCCAGGCCCAACACAGGGGAATTTGCCAGCAGGGCGCGCGCCAGACCCACGCGTTGCCTTTGACCGCCGCTGAGATTGATGCCTTTTTCCCCCAACATGGTCTCATAGCCTTGTGGGAATTGCGCCAGATCGCGCGATAGAGCCGACCATTCCGCCGTTTCCTCCATGGTATGGGTTGAAAGCGCTCCGCGCCCCATTTCGATATTGTTGCGGATGCTGGTGGAGAAAAGGAAGCCATCCTGCGGGGCATAGGTGAAATACCGGATCCATTCGGAATCGGGGACCTGGAATCTATCCGCGCCGTTCAGGAACAGGGTACCCGGCGGGGGAGGGTAGATGCCGCAGAGAACGTGCATCAAGGTGGTCTTCCCGGATCCGGTTGGCCCGACTATACCCAGCGAGGTGCCGGCCTTGATGCGCAGGGAGATCCCGTCCAAGGCCAAAGGGACTTGGCTTTCCTTTATTTCTTTTCCGGGGATAACGGGGTCTGTTCCCGCCTTGACCGACGCGCTTTCGCCGGCGGTATAGGCGAAGGTCAAGCCTTTCA
>JBDSWM010000006.1:0-6584 GCA_039926685.1 Fibrobacteria bacterium
CGCTCGTGCAGCGCGACCCTGGCGAGCGGCCCCCTTCACGAGCGAGGGCCAGCGACCACCCCCGTTTCCATCGGGGCGGCCGACCACCCACCGCATCGCCGCGAATCCCCTGGAGCCGCCGGGCCCGCACCCTCGCGCGCGCCCGGGCCCGTAAACACATTTGGTACACCCCGTAAAGGCCAGATTACTAATTTGGTTCCCATGAAAGTCCTCATCATCGGAAACGGCGGCAGGGAGCACGCCATCGGCCGCAAGCTCGCCTCCTCTCCCAAAAAACCGAACCTCATTTTCGCTCCGGGAAATCCCGGGATGGAAACGCTGGGTTCCTGCTTTTCGGTGGCGATGGACGATTTTCGCGGACTTCTGTCCCTGGCCCAGTCCCAAAGGGCGGATCTGACCATTGTCGGTCCGGAAACGCCGCTGGTGGGCGGATTGGTGGATTTGTTCAGAGCCAACGGCCTGAAGATTTTCGGCCCGGACAAGGCGGCCGCGGCTTTGGAAGGCAGTAAGGCGTTCTCCAAGGATTTCATGAGCAGGCACGGGATCCCCACCGCCCGATTCCGGACCTTCCGGGCCCTGGAACCGGCCCGGGCGCATTTGCGGGAAGTCGGCGCCCCCATCGTGGTCAAGGCAAGCGGTTTGGCCGCGGGCAAAGGCGCCGTGGTGTGCATGACCATGCCGGAAGCGGAAAGCGCGCTCCAATCCATGCTGGGGCCCAAGGCGATTTTCGGCGCCGCGGGGTCGGAAGTGGTGATGGAGGAATTCATGGATGGGGAGGAAGCCTCCATATTCGTGCTGACGGACGGGAAGGCTTTCGTAATCCTGCCTACGGCCCAGGACCATAAGCGCATCGGCGACGGGGATACGGGTCCCAATACCGGCGGAATGGGAGCCTATGCGCCGGCTCCGATTATGACACCGGTGTTGCTCGAGGAAACCTCCCGGTCCATCATCGTCCCCACCTTGGAAGGAATGCGCCGCGAAGGTATGCCCTACCAAGGCATCCTGTTCGTCGGATTGATGATGACCTCCCAGGGACCCAAGGTGGTGGAATACAATTGCCGCTTCGGCGATCCGGAAACCCAGGTGATCCTTCCCATATTGCAGGAAGATTTGCTCGATCTGATCCTGGCTTCCCTGGAAGGCCGTTTGGGCGATATGCGAGTGGCGCCGCCCCTGGACTGGGCCGCTGTGGTGGTGATGGCCTCCCGCGGCTATCCGGGCTCCTATGAAACCGGCATTCCCATTTCAGGCCTGGATCAAGTGACGGCTTTACCGCATTCCCATGCCATCCATGCGGGCACCAAACGCATGCAGGAGAAATTGGTCACGGCGGGCGGCCGCGTATTGGGCATGGTAGGCCAAGGGACAACCTTATCGGCCGCCATTGCCGCGGCCTACGCGGGAGCGGACAAAGTGACCTTTCCGGGAGCTCAAATTCGCAAGGATATCGGCAAAAAGGGTCTCGCGAGATTGTAACTTAGTGGGAATGGTTTTTCCGGCTTCCCGCTCCGCCTCTTGGCTACGCTTGGTTTCGGTCGTTGGGTTGGCCTTGATCGCTTCGCCGTGGGCGCAAACCGCCGCGGCCAAACCGGTGTCGGCCAAGGCTTCCCTTCCCGCCAAAGCCTTGCTGCCCGAGCCACATACGGCGCCTGCTTCAACCGCGTCCGCAATGGTCCGGGACACCTTGCCCCCTCCCCTGCGGGTGGTGAAACAAACCGCGCTTAAAGCCCCGGAAAAGCTGCTCTTCGACATCATTTGGGGTGGCTGGAGCTTTCGTTGGGTCACGGCCGGACAGGCCACTTTGGAATTGCTGCCCACGGCCCAACCCCATGAATGGCAGATCCGGTCGCTAGCCTGGGCGAATGTATTCTTCCAGACCTTTTATCCGGTGAGAGATACCGTTTCTTCCCTCATCGACTCACGCGGAATCTATCCGTTGCTCTTCGATAAGCATTTGCACGAAGGCTCCTACCATGCCCATATTTCCGCCCGCTACGATCAAATGGCGCATACCCTGCATACCCAGGATACCGCCCTTGCCATTGAACCGTTCACCCATGACATTTTATCCGCCTTCTACTTCATCCGCACCCAGGCCATCGATGTCGGCGACACCCTGGATTTGGCCGCGGTTTCAGGGAAAAAAAAGTACAAGCTCAGGGTCCTTTGCCATGGCCGGGAAACGATCACCGTTCCCGCCGGCCGGTTCCAAACCCTTGTGGTAGAGCCGGTTCTGAAGGATGACGGGCTGTTCAAGGCCAAAGGCAAATTGACGATTTGGGTGACCGACGACCTTTCGCATACCCCGGTCAAGATGGTGAGCAAGATACCGGTAGGCTCGATCAAAGCCGAACTCGTCTCCAAGTTCTGAGGCCTCGCGGCCTAGGACAAAAAGCCCCTGGGCCGAATTCATTCCTTCCAAAGTGAAAATCTGATTATATTCTTCATACTCTTCTGCTTCGAATCTTCCAACCAAGGAGACCCATGTGATGAGCGCCCACCTGGACGATACGCAAGACGACAAATACCCCGAGCCCAACACCGTTCCCGGCGAAAGCATGCCTGGAGATGAATTCGAAGGCGAGGCCGAAGTGGCTCCCGCTTCCGCTCCGTCGGCCGAAAAAGACGAGGATGATCTGTGGGATTTGGACGACGAGGTTCCCGCAACCACCTCCTCGGGCGACTCCATCCCGGAAACCACCACCGCGCCTTCGACCAAGAAAGCGGCCACCAAGAAGACGGCTCCCAAAGCCAAGTCTGCTTCGAAAAAGGCCGCAGTGAAGAAGCCCGCAGCCAAGGCCAAACCGGCTCCCAAGAAAGCCGCCGCGGCCAAAAAACCAGCCGCCAAGAAACCTGCAGCTAAAAAGCCGGCATCCAAGAAAGCGGTCGCCAAGAAACCGGCAAGCAAGAAAACCGCTTCCAAAAAGAAGGCCGCTCCCGCTAAAACCAAGGCGAAAGGCAAAGCCAAGATGGCCATGGCCAAGCCCGCGAAAAAAGCCGGAAAGGCGAAAGCCAAGCCCGCCAAAAAGGGCAAGGGCAAGAAGAAGAAGTAACGCTTAAGTTACTTGACACCGCGAAAACGCGCCCCTTCGGATTCCGGAGGGGCGCGTTTTGTTTTCGGCGACGGCTATCCCGGCCGGGCCGGGCCTGAAAAAGACGCGATCCCTCCCCGCCGTAAAAAAACTTTATTGAAAAATGGAGGGCGGCTTGAGCATTGGCCAAAATCGATGAGATCGGTGGATATCCGCCCCTTTCCAGATGCGAAGAAAGCAGGAACCCATGAAACACTCCCCATTCTCCGCTCCTAAGCGTCCTTCTCCGCTGAAATTGGGCTGGACTCTGATCAAGGACAGTGCCACCGGATGGAGCGATGACAAGGCATCACGGTTGGCGGCCGCGCTTTCCTATTACACGATCTTTTCCATAGCGCCGTTGTTGATTATGGCTATAGCCATTGCCGGATTGGCATTCGGCAAAGAAGCCGCCAGCAACCAGATTTTCCAGCAAATCCGGGGATTGGTGGGCGATACGGGCGCCCTCGCCATCCAGGCCATGGTGCAAGGTGCGTGGAAATCGGGCGGCGGTATCTTCGCTACGATGGTGGCGGCGATCACGCTGTTCATCGGTGCTTCCAGCGTATTCGGGCAGTTGCAGGACGCCCTGAACAGCATCTGGCACGTAGAACCCAAACCCGGCCAGGGGGTGAAGGGTTTTCTGCGGAGCCGTTTCCTGTCCTTCTCCATGGTGCTGGTCATCGGGTTTCTACTACTGGTCAGCCTGGTGCTTAGCGCCGCCTTGGCGGGCGTGGGGCATTATCTCGATTCCATCCTGCCGATCCCGGCAGTCCTCCTGCAAGCCCTCAACTTCGCGGTTTCCTTCGCCGTCACGTCCGTCCTTTTCACCTTGATCTACAAGGTGCTGCCCGACGTCACCGTGAAATGGAAAGACGTTTGGATAGGCGGAGCGGTGACGGCCCTGCTTTTTTCGCTCGGCCGTCTCGGCATCGGATATTATCTGGGGAGGGGCACGGTGAGCTCCGGATATGGCGCCGCAGGATCGCTGGTGGTCATCCTGATCTGGATTTACTATTCCTCGCAAATCCTGTTCTTCGGGGCCGAGTTCACCAAGGTCTATGCCAACACTTTCGGATCGCATATCAAACCATCGCCCAATGCAAAAGCCGTCACATCCGCGGATCGCGCGAATCAGGGTCTGGAGCCCGATGCGAAATCCCCGCATACGGCCGGACATCCCGTCCCGGAAGCGCACGCCGCCCAATCGGAACCGGAAAGCGTTGCCCGCGCAGATGGCCGAGATCAGGGCGATCATGGGCGGAAGGAGGTTGGCCAACCCATGGCGGCTGGAAAAGCGCTTCGCTATCCGCACAATATGCAGGCGCGTATTATGCGGATGCTTATGAAGAAGGCCCTTCTGATGCTGCCTTTCGGATCGATTGGATACTGGCTCTCCCGTGCCTATTGGAAAACAAGAGTCCGGCCTTCAAGGTAGGGGGCGCAGCTTCCGCCCCCTGCGGCATATTATTTCGGCATGGAACAGGAGGAATCCGGGAATACCGGCGTCCAACTGCCGCATACCACGCTGGTCATGGACCAAATCCCCTTTTTTTCCTGGGGTAAACGGATATACCCGCCTTTGGTCTGGGTGCGATCGACGGATATGATGCCGTCGAACATCAGGGAGTCCGCCCGCGAAGTGGCGGTTGCGGGCAGTACCGATTGGATATTGATGGCCGTATCATCCTACGAGCCGAGGGTTTGGGTATAGGTGCCGCCCTTACCCTCGGCGATGGTGATATTACCATGCGTGATGCTGCCGGCGAAGAAGCTCATCTTGGCGTACCCCTCGATTTTGCATTTGGTATCGTAGTCCAATTGCATTTCGAAGCACAGGGTGGTCTCCCCCACCGAACTGATAGGGCGGGGAATGCGGCCGGCTTTGGACGTGTCCTTGGGGGGCGGAAGCGTGTCGATAAGGGTGTCTTGGCAGGCGAGGGGCTTGCCGTAAAAGGAGAAGGGGCTTTCCATGGGCAGCCCGACGCCTGATCCGGTCCAGAGCCCTCCCTGGATGGTGCCGCTCAGGCGCCATTTCTTATCCATGCCCGTGCGAATCACGATGATGGACAAGGTGTCGCGGAAAGAGGCCCAGCTCGTGACGGGAAGCCTGGTTCCGGCATTGGTCACAAGGACACCCGTATACCCGCTCACCAAAGTGTCATACAAGGTCAGTTGTCCCGTGACGGAGTCGGAGCCCACGTACCAGCAATGGCTGATGAGGGTGGTATCCGGCGGCGGCGGGGGAATGGTATCATTGGCGCAGGCAGGCGGAGTCATGCCTTCAATGACCACGCAGACATTGGCCGTCCCGGATGCCTTGGACAGGTAAAGGTGGATGTCGGTGAATTCTCCCGCGCGTATATCAGCCACCGTAACCCCCTCGTGGGTCGGTTGCATTTGGCGATTGAGCAGGCGGCCATGGAAGCTGCGATTCTTGCCTGCCGGGATGGCCTTGACCTCAAATGCATATCCGCCTTTTTTGCCCAACGGATATTGGAGAAAAATGTCGGACATATTCGGGCCGCTGATGGTGAGTTCGAACCAGCCCTGAGGCATGGTGTCGATGATGATGGTATCCACCCCTTGCTTATTCAGGGTCGCGGGATCGATTTCGGGGAGCATCACGCGAGCCCCGCCATGAGAGGCGTCCAGCCCTTCATGCGAGGACGGATTGTCGGTCGGCGCGGTGATGCCGCCATCTTGCGACGGCTTCATGCAACCCGAGAAGGCCAGCGGCAAGGCCAAGCCGATGGACATCCAAATCTTTCTTTTTCGAAACATAGCGAACTCCTTTTTTAAAAAAAGCACCCTCAAACAAACCGGAAATTATTTCGCGCTCTCCTAAGGTAAACATTTATCAGACTCGCGCTATCGAAATCACGATTGCATATACGCGGCGCGCGCGATTACGGCGCCGGGAGACGAAAAGGGAAACCAGCCGACCCGTCCGTTCCCAATTCCCGTAAATTTCCGCCTTCTGCCCCTTTTGGGGTTTCCCGCATCGTCATCTCATACGATATTTCGTGAATAGATGTCTGTCCATGCAGTTCGCCTCACTCTGGGGTTTATCCTGGGTCTTTTCCTGGCCTCGAAACCGGTCGCCGCGGTTTCCGGCGCCGCCAATCCCCTCGACAGCATTTCCCCGTCGGTTCCCATGCCCAGCCTCAATCAAAAGGCCATCCATGATGAGTATATGAACGGGAACTTCGAAGCCGTGCTCACGCGGATCGAGACCTTCCGGAAAAACAACCCCGATCATTCCCGCGAGGATAGCCTCTTCATCGCCCGCCATCTGGGCGTCGTTCTCGCCGCCGATCCCCGCACCGTAGAAGCCGCGAAGTATTGGATGCATCGTACGCTCATGCTGTCCCCGGAGGCCGATCTCTCGGGAATGTACGCCAGCGAAGCCATCGAACGCATGTTCAGGGAAATGAAGGAGGAAGAGGAGGCCCGCACGGGCGGTGGCCGCCAGCGGAAATGGCTCTGGATCGGAGCGGGTGGAACCGC
>JBDSWM010000007.1:0-20884 GCA_039926685.1 Fibrobacteria bacterium
TTCGGCAAAGGCGCGGAAGGGGGAGGGGTGGAATAATCGATGGAGAAGGTGGCATTGACCTCCTGGGTTTTCCCGGGATTGCCAACCTCGGTATAGCAGGCCTGCATGACCGCGCTCAACAGGCAAGCCGCGCACATGAGCGCCGAAAGCCGTCTCATGCCCCGGTCCCCTTGTTCAAGGGGAACAATTGGATATTGACCTGGACCACGCGTTCGCCCTCGCCGCCTTCCGCGGCGAAGTGGCGCAGCTCCTTGCGCATCAGCTGTATCTGCTTTTTCAATTTGGGGAAATCCGCTTCCCGGATCGGGAAGCTCACGGCGGAAATATCCCGCTTTTCAGGGTCCACGCTGTCGATCGCCTTCTTTGCCATTTCAATCATCTGCAAATGATAGTTACGCACGAAAAGGGGCAGCACCTCATCGTCGGTTGTGATGGCGTCATCGACTGTTTTGTAGCCGTTCGGGGTTCGTTTGATCAATCCGGATTCCAGCAACAACTTCAGGGATTCCTGGGCCTCGCGGGGTTCGATGCGGGGCTGCAATTGGCCCGCAATCCACTCGGGACTATTGCGGAAAGAGGACAATGCCAGCATTTCCCGGATGGCGGAATGGTACCAGGTGTTGAAAATCCGGAATTGGCTTTCTTCCAGTTTCTTCAAACCGTTCGGCTGCTTCGATTTCAGCAATCGCTGGTAATAGGTGTTCTTTTCATCCAAGGTTTTCGACTGGTTGAAGAATACCAGGTTCTCGAAATACTCGGCGCGCTCGCGCGTGAGCTTCAAGGCCAGGGAAAGTTTCAGCAGGGTCTTTTTGCTGAGATTGCGTTTGCCGTCCAGGACATAGCGCATAAGCGTGTGGCTGGAAAAGCCCGCTTCTTTGGCGAAGGCGCGCACGGAGAAGCGCGGATCGGCCAGCTTGCGCATGGCATGGACATCGGCCAGGTACAACCGGTAATTGGTGTAATTGATGATGTCGGGTTTTTCCCCCATCCGCTCGCGTTCATTTGTGCCCATGTGCCTTTAAGATACGGCCGGAATGGCCCTTTTTGCTGGAGTTATTGGATGGCGGCGGAAACATTTGTGCCCAACTGAATCGGCAACCCTGTAAAAAAACGGGGAATAGGACTAAATTCCCCCGGCATCGGGGCGTAGCTCAGTCTGGCTAGAGCATCAGTTTTGGGAACTGAGGGTCGTTGGTTCGAATCCAGTCGCCCCGACCATTTTTTTCACGCGGAAATTCCTCTGATCTAGGCATGCCCTGCTTTGGGGGATCAGGGAATATTGGGATGGGAATGGTTCGTTCCAGCCATACCCGACCATGCCGACCCGCTTTCTTCTTTCTTCGCGCCTGCTTGCAATCTGTACGAAAAATTCGATTACGCCTTTGTGATCCATTTACCGATTCAGTATGAATTTGCCGCGTATGTGGTGTATCATTTGTCTTGCGCGGCATACGCTGCGGGCGGCGCGTCGGCATCTTATCTCATCAGATAGCGTCATTCCTTTGCGGGGGCCAGCATTAAAGGCATTAAAGGCGGCATAGACTGGAATAAACTGCAATGCCTTGTCGCCGGGATCCTGGCGGAAGCGGAATCCGCGGAACAAGCCTCATACCTTTTGCTCGACGCCATCCTGGAAACCGGTCCCTGGGAGGCCTGCGCCGGTTGGCACCCGGGCTCCGCAGGGAATTCCCTCATCCTTTCCGGTAGCCGCGCCCACCCTTCGCTGGAATTGCAGTCCTTCTGGGAAGAGGATCGGTCATCGGTAATGCGCCAGGCGGAAAACCCGCCCGACCCAGGCGTTTCCGCATGCGCGCCGGTTTGGTTCCAAGCGAACGGATGTGAAAATAAAATCCCCTGGGGACCTGGGGCGGCGGCGGCGGGGCTGCGCACCGGGCTGATTCTGCATTTGGCCGGCCAGGGCCGCCCGTGGGCAAGGTGGGAGTGCTATAGCCGCGAGGCTTTTCCCGAGGATCCGGCCTTGGAAGCGACGATGGTTTCCATCGGCCGGCAATGGATGCAATTCCTGGAAAGGAAACGGGCCGAAGCCATGTTGCGTTTGCGGGAAGAGCATCTGGCGCATGACTTGTCCGAACGCAAGCGGATGGAAGACGAACTCAGGGAAAGCGAAAGGCAGCAAAGGCAAAGCGCGGAACGGTTGGCCCTGATTTTCAACAACATCAATGAAATCGCCATTCTCATAGGCGTCGAGGGTCCCGATACCTTCCGCGCCCTCGAGTTCAACGAATATTACCTGTCCCGGACAACCTTGACGCGCGATAAGCTGATTGGGAAGTTGTCTTCGGAAATCATGCGGCCCGAGGACTATTGCGCCTTCGCGGACAAGCTGCGGCAGGCCATCGCTTCCGGCGCCACGGTGGTCCACGAAATCAAGACCGTTACCATGAAGGGCGCGCCGCATCAGGAAATGCGCTTCACCCCCATCCGCGGGCCTTCCGGCAAGGTGGAGCATATTCTCATCGTCGGCAAGGATGTCAGCGAATTGCGGAAAAAGGAAGAGGAGCTGCGGCAATCCCAGAAAATGGAAGCTGTGGGCCGTTTGGCCGGCGGCATCGCCCATGATTTCAACAACCTGCTCACCGCCATCAACGGCCTGGCGGAATTGGCGGCGGTTTCCATCGGGGATCCCAAGAAGGTGCTAGGAATGCTGGATGAAATCAGGTATGCGGGGGAGCGGGCCGCCGGCCTTACGCAACAGCTCCTGGCCTTCAGCCGCAAGCAGATCCTGTTTCCCAAGGTACTCGATTTGAACGCCGTGGTGGACGGGATGGAGGCTTTGCTGCGCAGGCTGATCCGCGCCGATATCGAGCTGGCGGCCATTCCGGCTTCCGGATTGAGGCCGATCCGCATGGATGCCGGCCAATTGGAGCAAATCATCCTGAATCTGGCCTTGAACGGGTGCGATGCGATGGCCACGGGCGGCAAGCTGACGATAGAGACCTTCCAGGTCGATTCGGATGAAGCCTCTAACGGGGCAGGCGTACGCTCTGAGACGCTTCTCCACAATTACGTGGTGCTGGCCGTGACCGATTCCGGCATCGGCATCGAGCCGGAAATCCTGCCGAAGATTTTCGAGCCTTTTTTCACAACCAAGGAACCGGGCCAAGGCACGGGAATGGGCCTGGCCACGGTGTACGGCATCCTGAAACAAAGCGGCGGGCATATCCACGTCTATTCCGAAATCGGCAAAGGATCCACCTTCAAGGTTTATTTCCCTGCTTGCGATGCCGATGCCCCGGCCCGCCCCAAACCGGCAGCCCTATCCATACCTGCGGCCCAAATCCGGGGCCAGGTCGTTTTCCTCGTCGAGGACGAACCCGTGGTCCGCACCTACGCGAAACAAGTGCTGGAGGATCTGGGCTATCGGATCGAGTCGGCCGGATCGGGCAAGGAGGCGCTGGAAAAACTCGGGAAACTGGATGGGCCCATGCACCTGTTGCTTACCGATTTGATTATGCCGGGAATGAGCGGTCCGGAACTATGGGAGCATGTCAAGTCCACGCAACCGGAGGCGCGCGTGCTGTTTATGTCCGGCTATGCCGAAAACGCGGTGTTGCACCAAGGCCGCTTGGACATCGATGCGCCTTTTCTCCAAAAACCCTTCAACCCCAACCAATTGGCCGAAAAGGTCAGGGAAAGCCTCATATCCCCGAAAGCGGACAAGCCAGGGTAAAAAAGCCGGTGGCGCTTTCCCTTTCCTATAGGTAAGTGGCTAATACTAGAGATAACAGGGGCAATCTTATGGGTAAGCGGGGGAATAAGGAGCTTCCGCTATAAAGCTTAAAAGCATAGTTTTATGCCATGCCCAAGCCGCTTCACTCCGCTTCGCTTATTTCCGCTGCTCTTCCCTCCGCTCTTCAAGGTTCCGGAATCAGGCGCGGAACGAGATCCGCAAAAACCACCATTTATTATGGTTTAATCGCCGCGGTGCTCATGTTCACGGGCTGCCGGCATGGTGAAACCGTGCTCGAATATTATCCCGACGGGTCCCGCAAAGCATCCTATTCGTTCCTGATCGCCGATGATTCCGCCAAGCTCAGGCATGGCGTGCAGATGACCTGGTACCAGGACGGATCTCCCGAGAGCATGGAGTTGTATCGGTTCGGATACAGGGAAGGGAACGTCTTGCGTTGGTATCCCGGCGGCGCGTTGAAATCGAAAGAGCACTATGCCGCCGGCGTGCGCGATCCTCAGACCCGTTACTGGAATCCGCGCGGGGATGCCTTCGCTTGCGGCAAGCCGGATGAATGGGATCCAGGCAGCGGTTTCTGGCCTCACGGCCCCCTGGGCACGGATTTGTGCTCGCGTAACTGAAGCGTTCAACGCCGGCTTTCCGCCATCTTCCGGAAAAACTCGATTTCATCCGGCCGCAGCCCTTTGGGCAAAACCAGGCTTACCGTAACGTACAAGTCACCGTGTTCCCCGGCCGCGTCGTAGACGGGCATGCCTTGGCCCTTGAGGCGGAAGGATTTCCCGTTTTCCGTTTCCGGCGGAATCCGCAGCTTCACGCTGCCCCCCAATGTCTGGATTTCCTCCGTTTTCCCTACCACGGCATCCTGGACCTGCAAAGGCAGGGTCAAATGCAAATCGTCCCCTCGCCGTTCGAATACGGGATGCGGCGTGACATGGATACGGAGGAAGAAGTTCCCGTCCGGCCCGCCATTGACGCCTTTACCGCCCTTGCCCGCCAGCTTGATGACCTTTCCGTCGGCGATGCCCGGCTTGAATTGCAGGCGGAGTTTCTTCCCATCGATTTCGATCACTTTTTTCGCGCCTTGGAAGGCTTCATCCAGGCCGATTTCCACGTCCGCCTGGTAATCATCCCCAGGGCGCGGCGGCCGGTTCCCGGTGAACGTTCCCCCTTGCCTGCCGCGGCCCGGACCGCCGCCCCCGCCCATGCCGCTGCCGCCGAAAAAGGTTTCGAAGAAATCGGAGAAGCCGGCTCCACCGCCGCCGCCGAACATCGCATCCATTTCTTCCTGGGTAAAGGAGCGCGAGCGTGCGCCCCCGGGCCCCGGCCGGCCGCCGTAAGGCTCGCCCGCCCCGCCGTTCCAATTTGATCCCAGGTCATCGTATCGTTTCCGCTTTTCCGGATCGGAAAGTACCTCATTGGCCTCGTTGATTTCCTTGAAGCGATCTTCGGCGGTTTTGTTGCCCGGATTCTTGTCCGGATGGAATTTCGCCGCCAGTTTGCGGTAGGCCTTCTTCACCGCATCCGCGCTCGCGCCTTTTTCCAAGCCCAGCGATTTGTAATAGTCTTTGAATTCCATGTCCGTCCTATGGGTGGCTGCAAGTGTATACGGCAGACAAAGTATTTTCTGGTCCGCAAAGCGACCACTATTTCAGGGGGGATATGCGGCGGAAGCCGGGTATTGACGGTAAATGCCGGTGCGCACGGCGCGCCCGCGAAAGTGCGGGAGGGTATCGAACGGAGCGAGAGGAGAGGCTTGCGAAGGGGCTAGGCGGAACCGGGCTTCAGTTGGTACCTGACAGGAAACGATGCGCGCTGTTCTCAAGTTCCATTTCCGGGGCCTCGGTCCTGGCGCCAAATGACCTGAGCACGCGCATGGCATCCAATTGGCCCATGGAGGAGGCGGCCAGATAAGGGGTCCAGCCTTCAGGGTCGCGGGCGTTCACGTCCGCGCCAGCTTCTATGAGGCGGTAAACCTCTTGGGTCTCGCCCTTTTCCGCCGCCCGGATCAAGGCCATGTCGCGGCTGCTTTTGCTCCGGGTGGGGGCGCAGGCGATCAGGCTTAACGTTAACAGGGAAATGCCGAGAATAGCGAGTTTGCTTTTCATGGAGTTCGCGCCTGCTTTCGTGGTCCGGTGATCCATGGCTAGATTCTCCCTCCTTCTTCCCCCATGTGCAATAGGCAGGAACTTCCCGCCTTTGGGCTGATTGTTTCCGGGCGCAGGTTTTATCGGTGTTTCATGGCCTTGGAGATGGCGGTGCGGGAGCTTTCCTTCCGAAGATTGAGGCAGACTCCAAGTGCCCTATCCGCGATCCAGGCCGCCGTGAATCCGCCTTACGAAAACTTGACCGGATCGCAAAATGCCAAAGGCGGATGGACGCCTGTTCCAGGGTAACATGCACGTTACTAACTGGCCTACCTTAATGGAGACCCCCTAGTGTGATGGCCGTCCCAGCCGGCCTAAAGGCAGAATAAACGCCGGGTCAATCCCAAGGTCGCCGAGGTGCAATTCGATGACCCCATTATGCTGGAACACACCAAGTGTAACCGGAGCCATTCACCATCGCCGAATCGGCATACCAGGTGAAAATCGCTTCCCTGCGCGGAAAAACGGCGCCCAAAGGGGGGCGCTTATCGGCACATGTCGGCTTAACCATGCTTCCCCCCAGCCGAATATGGTAAAATGGTACCGGATCGGGTTTAACGTTTCCGGAAAGGTTGCCCATGAAGACGGTGAGGATCCTCGACAAGACCGCTTTGGTCAATCTCTATAATATCGGAGGCAAGGATTTCCTCCTCCGCATGATCGACAATTTCATCAATCAGGCCCCCAAGCGCATCGAGACGGCGCGCAAGAGCCTGGAAACCGGCGACCTCAAGTCCATCCACCTCATCTGCCATTCCCTTAAGGCCAGCTCCGCGAACCTGGGGGCCGCCAAGGTCCAGGAAATCGCGGAGAGGCTGGAGGAGATGGCCAGCATAGGCCTGCGCGAACACATCGGCGATGCCTTGACCATGCTCGACACCGTCCTCGCCGAAGCGCTCCAGTCCTTGCAGGCCGAGCGCGAATTGTGGGGCCAGGAAGTGCCTAAGCCCTAGGCACGGATTCGTCCCGCTCCTCAGGCCGCCGTGGCCCGTTCGCATCTGGAAAAGAAATGGTCGTCCAAGCGGCGGCGGATTCTTTCCAGCAAGCGCGCCGGGGCCGGGGGTTTGGCGGGCATTCCCAAGCTTCCCACCGGCAATTCCGAAATTTCCAAGGCCTCGCGCTCAGAGAGCAGGATGGCCGGCACTTCCGGTCCCAGGAACCGCAACTGCGCCAGCCACTCATTGCCTGTCATATCCGGAAGTTCCGCCGCGCAGATGGCGAGCTGGATTTCACCGTTCCATTCGTTCAGGATTTGCAGGGCCTCGATGCCGTGATGGGCCTCGGCCACGCGATAGCCGTTCAGTTCCAGGATGAATTTCACGGCCCCGCGCGTGACGGGATCGCCATCCACCACCAGGACGCTTTCGACTACGCTGACCACTTTCCATTTCGCGATTGATCCGTTCATATTGCCTCCAGGTTTGTCGCTGGGATAATGATACGGAAGAATTGGGGACAGAAAACGTCCCCGCTAATTCATCGTGGTCTTGGGTTCCGCGGCCAGTTTGTTCAGGGCTTCCAGCAAGATTCCCGGGGAAAGCACTTCCGGCAGGATTACGAAAGCGTCCATCCCGGTCCCGTCGTACAGAACATAGAGTGGGATGCTGTTGCGCCCATACTTGGCCAGCGCCCGCGCTATGGGTTCATCGCGCAGGGTCCAATCCGCCTTCAGCATGGCGATTTTCAAATCCAGGAACTTCCGGGTCACATCCGCAGTGCCGAAGGCCACTTTTTCATTCACCTTGCAGCTAAGGCACCAATCCGCCGTGAAGTCCACGAATACGGGCCGGCCCTGGGTCACCAGATCCAGCACCCGGGCCTCGGAAAAGGGTTCCCATTGCAATCCTTCGGCGGTTGAGCCGCTTTCCAGTCCGGGCCCGGCGCTCGCTCCCGTTCGCTTCTCGCGGATTTGATCCATATAGATGATCACCAAGGCGAAGGCGGGGACGAATATCACGAAGGCGATGAGGGCCGCCACCACGCGCACCGGGGTGGTCCGATGCAAGGCCGTCCATTTGCCCAGGATCCAGGCGCTCAGGCCGGCCAGGAGCAAGACGCAAAGGAGGATCGCCAGCGCGTCCACCCCCGCTTGCTTGCCCAATACCCAGGCCAGCCAAATGGCCGTGGCCAGCAGGGGAAAGCCCATGAATTGCTTGAGATGTTCCATCCACTCGCCCGGTTTGGGGAGGAATTTCATCAGGCTGGGGAAGCCTGATAGAAGGAGATAAGGCGCGGCCATGCCCAGGCCCAGGAAGGTGAAAACAAGCATGGCGTAATAAGCGGGTTGGGTGAAGGCGTAGCCCATGGCCGATCCCATGAAAGGCGCCGTGCAGGGCGTGGCCACCACGGTGGCGGTAACGCCGGCCATGAATGATCCCAACCAGCCGCTTTGCGTGCCCGTGCCGCCGACGCGGGTGAAGATATAGCCCAGTTCGAAGACCCCGAACAGGTTGAGACTGAAGAAGAAGAACAGAGCGATGAGCACCATCAGGAATCCCGGCGATTGCAATTGGAACCCCCAGCCGAGCTGGGAGCCGCCGCTGCGCAGGATAAGCAACAGGCCGGCCAGGATCCAGAAGGAGACGAGTACGCCGCCCGTGAATACCAGCCCGTGGGAGAAGACTTTCCAGCGCGCTTCGCCCGCGCGCTTGACGAAGTCGAAAATTTTCAGGGAAAGCACGGGAAGGACGCAAGGCATGAGATTGAGGATGAGGCCGCCCACGAAGGCGAGCGAGAGCATCAGCAGCAACTGGGAGATGGCTGATCGGCCTCCAGTCCCGCCGGCTCCAGCGATTCCCGGGACGCCGCCCAGGTCGGCGGCAGAGGCTGCGACGTCGGCCGCAGGCGCCGCTACGCCGCTTTCCCCGGACGGGAAAATGGGGGCGGCCAAGGCCTTGGGCCTGGCCTTGCCGTACTGGATAGCCACGCGCACCTCCACGGAGCGGGCATGGGAATCGTTCCATCCGGGCTCGCTTACCGCGATGCCGGTCAGGCTGTCCGGCGGTTTGGAGCCCTCTTCCGAGGGAAAGGCGTTGAGGTCCAAGGCATAGCCGCCTTGGATGGGATAGAAGCCTTGCGGTGGGGCGTTTTCGATGATATCGGGAACGTCGGGAAAGAAGGAAAGGGAGGTCAATGCCGGCGCGGGAATGCCTTCGGGCGGATTGGCGATGAGGATAAGTGCTGAATCCACGGCCAGGGCGGAGAAATTCCATGCCGAGGAAGGGAGGGGGAGGGACGCAAGCGCGGCCCGGAAAAGCCCGGTCCGGGCGGTGTCGCCTTGGGGTAACCCGGACGTTTCCCCGGCCGCGCTATGCACGGCCGTGCCGTTCGAAATGGGGAGGGACAGGCTCAGCTCCGCGCTACCGGGCAGGCAGATCTCGTTGCAGACCACCCATTTGGCCTTGGCCTTGAGCTCGACCTTTCCGGAAGCATTGGCCGGAACGGTGATGTCCACGGGGAAAAGCACTTCGCCGCCATAACCATAGTCCACCAAGGGCGGGATTACGATGCGTTCGGGGCGGGGCCATTGTATGGGGCCGGCGGCATAACCCGCGGGAAGATTCCAGGCCAGCGAAACAGGGAGCCCGGCATCGCCGGGATTCTTCCAATAGACATGCCAATGGGGTTCCAGCTTGAGATGCAGTCCGGCCCGGAAGGTTTTTCCCGGCATGATGACGGAGGGTTCGGCGAGCAATTCCGCTTGCAGATGTTGGGCCTTGGGCACTTGGGCGGTTTGCGCGGAAATGGGCGTGGCTGAAAGCGCGGGCAGCGTGAATAACGCGGAAAAAACGACGGCGAGCAGGGAAGACGGGAAATGCGGCAAGAAAACCCCTTTTTCAGACCCCCTTAATATACCCATAGGGGCATTAAAGAAGTATCCGTTCCCTTGGTCCGGGTCCGGTGGGCATTGTTACCGACAAAGTCACGAATAGCCGGCGCCCGGAAACGGCGGTTTTCCGTTCCAGGTTATATTTCCACCGGAAGAGGTCGGACATGCAATGGATTTTGGTGGGAATCGGAGGAGGCTTGGGGTCGGTATTGCGTTTTTGGGTGCAAACCCGCGTGCGCGCCGCCTATCCGGGCATCCTTCCCTTGGGTACCCTGGGGGTTAACCTGATGGGTTCGCTCATCATCGGTTTCCTGGCCGGCTGGTACCTGAACGCGACCCAGCCCAGCCAACTCAAGCTATTCCTGATGGTGGGGCTCCTCGGGGGATTCACCACCTTCTCTTCCTTTTCCTTGGAGAATATCACCCTTATCCAGTCGGGGCATATCCGGACCTCGATGGCGTACTTGCTGGTCAGCAATGGATTGGGGATCGGACTGGCATACGCGGGGTTTCTCCTCGCGCGATCGCTGGCTCGCGCCGCTTAGATTTTCGCGAGTCACCCTTTCTTGCGCGCCTCCGGGCTTTCCCGGGATTCCTTGCGGAAGGCGCGCGGACCGGTTTCCAGATTGCGCCGGAACACCTTGGAAAAATAGAGCGGATCCTGAAAGCCGACCGTTTGGCTTATTTCTTTGATGGATTTGGAGGTGCCGATCAGCATTTCCTGCGCCGTCCAGATGCGCAAGGATTCCAGATAGCGCAGCGGGGAGGTGCCGGTGGTTTCCCGGAACAGATGCGCGAACCGGGATGTGGAGAGATTGCATTCACGGGCTATGGACTCGGCGCTCAGATCCTCGGCGAAATGCTTCATCATGTAGGCCACGGCATGGTCGATGCGCTCATCATTTCCGGAACCGCCAGAAAAGGGGTTCTGGGTGTCGCACCAGAGCAGAGCTTCTTCCAGCGAGTTGCCGCAGAACAAAAGCCGGTGCTTGAGCGGCGAACGGAACATTTCCAGGCATTTTTCCATTGCCTGACGGACCTTGGCGCGCGCGGATAAATCCGCCAGTGGGAAACCGAGCACGCCTTGGCCCCGAATCGGCCAGCGCAGCAATGGCACCAGATGGCCGGGCGGGTTGAAGTAGATCCACAGGTGGATCCATTCTTCCGCATCCGCGGCATGGGAATAATCATGGGCCAGTCGCGGAGGGAACAGCAGAACATCGCCTTCTTCGGCCAGGAATAGACGGGCTCCGGAGCCGATTCTCCCGCGGCCCTTGACCGTGAGGTTGAGCACCCAATTGTTCAATCCCGATGGCCTTAGGGTTGCGCCATGCGCATTCTGGGCATAATGGCTGGACCCGGCCACCAGGCTTGCCCCGAATTTTGTGCGATCCGTTTTCATCCAGCAGAAAAATACATGTTTTCAGCAGAACTTGCTGCTTTCAAGATTCTGCTTCGGGTTACAATTGCTACATGCCGGAAAGAACTGCTTCGGTTCTCGCCGCACTTGAAGGGAATACCGAATGAAATATCTCGAAACCTATAAAGCCCAGGCTGAAACCTTCCTAAAGGTTTGCCACAAACTCAGCAAGCTCATGTACGTCACCGGCCATGGCGGCAATGCTGCCTGGAAGCTGGGGCCCAACCTGATGATCATCACCCCCACCCAGATGAACAAGGGCGATATCAAACTCGAGGATCTGGTGTTCCTGGATCTGGCCGGCAATAAGCTGGAAGGCACCAAGCGCCCCACCGGCGAAACCCCCATGTATATCAACTTCTTCAAAAGCCGCCCGGACGTGCAATCGGTGGTGCATTGCCATCCCCCGTACACCAACGCTTTCGCCATCACAAAGAACAAGAACCTGCTGATGCGCCCGACCTTCCCGGAAACCACCACGGAAGTGGGACCGGTGCCGGTTGTGCCTTACGGCGAACCGCTCACCCAGCGCTTGGCCGATAATTTCAACGCTTTCCTCCCCAAGTACAATGCCTTCCTCATGGAGAACCACGGATTGGTGATCATGAGCCCGTGGGACATCGAATGGACCATGATGACCACGGAGCTGTTGGAAATGACTTCCGTGACCCTGACCGCCTCGGCCGTGTTCGGCGACATCAAGGACATTTCGGTTCCCGATCTGCGCAACCTCGACAATATCATGTCCAAGCGCGGCCTGCCCATGTTTGGCGCGCCGGGCGTGAACAAATCCCTGGTCGACCTGTACTATCCCGACCTCGCCGCGGAGGCCAGGAAGAACGCATGAGCTGGCTCGGGCTTGAGAAAAAAGTGGTGGTCGTGACCGGAGGCGCTTCCGGCATCGGCAAGGCATGCTGCGAAAGCTTCGCCTCCAACGGGGCGCACGTGGTCATCGCAGACTTGGACAAGGTTTCAGGCGAAGCGATGGCGCTCCGCCTGACCAAGGAATATGGTCCCGCGGCCTTGTTCCGCTTGACCGACGTGACCAAGCCCGCGGACGCGGCGGGTTTGATCGCCGATACCGTGGCGAAATTCGGGCGCGTGGACGCCATCGTGAACAATGCCGGCATCAACATCCCCCGTTTGCTCGCGGATCCGCAGGGCAAGCAGGAATTGTCCGAGGATATCTGGGACAAGATGATGGCCATCAACCTGAAGGGCGTCTATCTGTGCGCCCAGCAGGCGGCAAAGGCCATGACCGCCGCGGGCGTGAATGGCGTCATCATCAATATGGCCTCCGAATCCGGCATGGAAGGCTCGGAGGGCCAGAGCGGTTATTCGGCCACCAAGGCCGCCATGTACGGATTGACCCGCTCATGGGCCAAGGAATTGGGCAAGCGCGGCGTGCGCGTAGTGGGCGTGGCGCCGGGCATCCTGGAAGCCACCGGGCTGCGCAGCGAAAGCTATGAGAACGCGCTGGCCTACACCCGCAACATCACTGTGGACAAGCTCCGCAGCGGCTATGTGGCCACCACCTCCATCCCGCTGGGGCGCGCAGGACGCCTCTCGGAAGTGGCGGATCTGGTGACCTATCTGGCCTCGGATCGCGCCAGCTACATCCATGGGACCGTTATCAATATTTCGGGAGGAAAATCACGTGAGTAATCTAAAGACGGAACCGTGGGAATTCCATGAAAATGCCATTCCCCCCCTTAATCCGAAAGCGGAAAGCCGCCTGGGCAAGGTGTTCCAGGGCCTGGTGAAGGAATTGGAAACCGAACTCGGTAATTTTGATCCGGTCGTGCGCGGACGCGCCCTGGAAAAACTGGCGAGCCTGGAGATCCCCGGAGCGGAGCAGCGCGACGACGTGAACCTGCATACGCATACCTTTTTCTCCTACCATTCGGCCGGCTGGTCCCCCAGCCGCTTCGCTTGGGAAGCCCGCAAGGCTGGCCTGTACGCGACCGGCATCATCGACTTCGACGGCCTGGACGGCGTGACGGAGTTCCTGGCCGCTTCGGAAGCGCTGGCCGTGCGCGCCACCGCCGGCATCGAAGTGCGCGCGTTCCTGAAGGAGTTCGGCGACGTGGAAATCGATTCGCCGGGAGAGCCCGGCGTGCATTACATGGCCGGTTCCGGTTTCGTGAAGGTCCCCGCGGCCGGCACGCCAGAGCATGCCTACCTGCTGTCCTTGCAGCGCACGTCCGCTTCGCGTTCGCGCGAATTGGTGGAGCGCATCAACAAGGCCGTGCCGGACATAGCCATCGATTTCGACGCGGTTTGCAAGGCGCGTACGCCTTCCGGATACGCCACCGAACGCCATTTCGTTTCCGCCTACGTGGATAAGGCCCAAGAGGTCTTCCCGACGCCCGATCGCCTCGCGGATTTCTGGGCCGGCGTGCTGGGACAGCCCAAGGCCGCCGTCGTGGCTTTGCTGGCGACCATGCCCGCCTTCGAGGAAAAGGTCCGCGGCAAGCTGATGAAGCGCGGCGGCCTGGGATACGTGCAGCCCGGTCCGGCCACCTTCCCGCCCGTGGGCGAAGTGTACGCCTGGATCAAGGCCTGCGGCGCCATTCCCATGGACTCGTGGCTGGACGGAACCTCGCCCGGCGAAGCCCGCGCGCGCGAATTGCTGGAATGCAACCGCGACCTGGGCGCGCGCGTCCTGAACATCATTCCCGATCGCAATTGGAACATCAAGGATCCCGCCGACAAGCAACGCAAGCTGGACAATCTCGCCAAGGTGATAGCCTTGGCCACCGAATACCATATGCCGGTGCATATCGGTACCGAGGGCAACAAGGCCGGATTGCCCTTCGTCGATGATCTGAGCGGCGCGGAACTGGCCCCTTACAAGGCCCTGTTCGTCAGCAGCGCGCGCATCCTCATCGGCCATGCCACCTTGTGCCGCTTCGCCCACCTCCCGTACGCGGGCGATGAGGCGGACGCGATGTTCTCCGGGGACATGAAAGCCAAGAACGCATTCTTCGAAGCGGTGGGCGCATTGCCCCCCGTGAACACCCAGGTCTCCCGCGAATTGCGCGAACTGGGCGCTGCGCAAGCATTGAACGTGCTGAAGGAATCCGCCCGCCGCGCCAAATGGTCCGGCGTCCGGTATCCGTAACAAACGAAAACACCCATAAGGAGTATATGCCCATGCTGGCTGCGATGCTGAAGGCCCCCGGGAGCCTGACTATTGAGAACGTGGAAGTCCCCAAGCCGGGACCCGGAGAGGTTTTGTTGAAGGTCGACGCCTGCGCCCTGTGCGGCACCGACAAGCGCGTATTGGCTGGCGAAAAGCCCGTGAGCGTGCCCATTATCGGACATGAAATCGCGGGAACGGTTTCTGCCGTGGGCCCCGGCGTGAACGCCGCCATCAAGGTGGGCATGCGCTACGCGGTGCAAACCGTGATCGGCTGCGGAGATTGCCCCATGTGCAAGATCAGCCGTGAGAACCTGTGCGAGAAAGGCTTCACCGCCATCGGATACGCCTATAACGGCGGCTTTTCCGAATTCATGCTGATGCCGAAGAACGCGGTGGACCAGGGTTGCCTGATCGCCATCCCCGACGACATGGACGCTGAAATCGGCACCTTGCTGGAACCGCTGAGCTGCGGCATCAACGGCCTGCGCGACATTCCGCTGGAAACCATGCGCCATGTGGTGGTGATCGGCGCCGGCGTCATCGGCGTGCTGAACGGGCTCATCGCCCGCGCCCGCGGCGCCAAGCGCGTTTCAATCTTCAACCGTTCCCAGGACAAGCTCGACGTCATCGCCAAGCTGGGCCTGCCCTTCGACGACCTCATCAACATGTCCAAGACGGATCCGGAAGCTTGGATCAAGGAAAACACGGGCGGCCGGGGCGTGGATTGCGTCATCGTCTCCGCTTCCGTGAAATCCCTGGGCGGCCGGGGCATGAAGTGGCTGGCGCGCAACGGGCATCTTTCCCTGTTCGCCGGCATGCCGAAATCCGACAGCATCGAGCCGCTGGATCTGAACCTCATCCATTACAGCGAATTGCACATCCACGGGGCCAACAGCTCCGTGCGGCGCGACTATCTGGAAGCGATGGCGTTCCTCTCTACGGGCAAGATCAACGGCAAAAGCCTCATCACCCATCGCTATCCGCTGAAGGAATTCGCCCAGGCGGTAAAGACCCAGAATGACGCTTCCTCGGGTTCGTTGAAAGTGATCATCAAACCCTGATTCCCGGCCGCGGTACCGGCCTTCCCAGGCCGCGGTACCGGCCGCTGGCTATATTTCTCCACAACGGGGCCGCGGGAAGATTTCCTCGCGGCCTTTTCTTTGCGAAATGATTCCGGCCAATGTCCGACCAGCCGTCAAGCAAGGCGGTTTTTTCGGAGCTTCACAAGCAAGTATTACGCTTTTCACACTGTCCGCCGCGGCTGATTCCTGTTCAATATTGGTGTAATCGCGCGCAACCGGCCCCCGGATAAAGGGGATATGATGCGCTCCCTGCCAAGCATTCTTTGACGCTCGAGCCTGCCGATGGGTAGAATCGAGGACGTATGAAAATGGAGACCATACTCAGGGACTTCCTGACGGAAGCGGGGGAGGCGATGGACAGGTTCGACAGCCTGCTGCTTTCCCTGGAACGCGATCCGTCCGATCAGGAAAGCCTTACCGGCGTCTTCCGCGAAGTGCATACCATCAAGGGTTCATGCGGCTTTCTGGGTTTCGGCAAGCTGGAATCCCTGTCCCATGCGGGCGAAAACATGCTCAGCCTATTGCGCGACGGCCTTTTGGTGGCGGACAAGGACATGGTTTCGTGCCTGCTCAAGCTGGGCGACTCCCTGCGGCAGATCATGATGACCATCGAACGGACCGGAACGGAAGGGGAAGCCGATTTCCAATTCCTGGTGGATGAGTTGGGACGGTTCCGGCCCAGGCAGGAAGCCGCGGCCCAGGAAACCGCCGGTCAGGAACCGGCCGCTCAGGATTGGGGAAAAGGCTTGGTCACCGAGAGGTACTTCGCCGATGAGGATGCCCCGCAAGCGATCCCGGAATCGCCGGCGGCAAACCAGGAGATGGCGGCGACCGATGAGCACGCTTTCTTAGGGGGCGAAAAATCCTCGGGTAGCGTTTCGGACAAGACCATACGCGTGGACGTGAGCCTGCTCGACAAGTTGATGAACCTGGTGGGCGAACTCGTTCTTATCCGCAACCAGGTTCTGCAATACACCCAGGATTCCAGTGAACGCAAAATGCTGGTGGCGTCCCAGCATCTGAATCTGCTGACCACGGAATTGCAGGAAGGCGTCATGAAGACGCGCATGCAACCGATCAAGAACGTGTGCAACCGTTTCCCCCGGGTCGTGCGCGAGCTGGCCATCCAATGCGCCAAGCCGGTTCGCCTGGAGATGGAAGGCGGCGACACGGAGCTGGACAAGACCATCCTGGAGGCTATCAAGGACCCGCTGATGCACATCCTCCGGAATTCGGTCGACCACGGCATCGAAACGCCCGCCATCCGCGCCGCTCTGGGAAAGCCCCCGGAAGCCCTGATAAGCATCGATGCCTACCACGAAGGCGGCCAGGTGATCATCGAAATCAGCGACGATGGCAAGGGCATCGATTGCGAGCGGGTGGGCCGCAAGGCCGTGGAAAAAGGGCTCATCAGCGTCGAGCGGCTGGCAAAATTGAACGATGCGGAAATCGCCCGCCTCATCTTCCTCCCCGGCTTCTCCACGGCGGAGAAAATCACCAATGTCTCGGGGCGGGGCGTAGGGATGGATGTGGTGAAAAGCTCCGTCGAGAAGATCGGCGGCACCGTGGACCTCTCGAACCGGCCCGGTACCGGCCTGACCCTCAGGATCAAGATCCCGCTCACCCTGGCCATCATCCCCGCATTGCTTGTGACCACGGCGGGCCAGCGTTTCGCCATCCCCCAGATCAACGTGCTCGAAGTGGTGCGTCTCAAAAAGGACCGGCCCAGCAGGGGCGTGGAGTGGATCCAGGGGTATCCCGTTTACCGGCTGCGAGGCGACTTGCTCCCGCTCCTCCGCCTGGACATGCACTTCAACCTGCATCCGGCATCGGGCGGGCAGGCCGCCGCCATCGACGACAATTTCATCGTGGTCCTCCAGGCGGACAGCGACCATTTCGGCGTGCTGGTGCACGGAGTTCAGGATACGCAGGAAATCGTGGTCAAGCCCCTGAGCAAGCATTTGAAGCGGGCCTCCATGTTCGCTGGGGCGACCATCATGGGCGACGGCAAGGTGACCTTGATCCTCGATGTGCCAGGCTTGGCCGGATGCGCCGAGCTGACGCGCGAAACAGACGGGGACCGATCCCCGTTGCGGACCGAACAACCCGGGGAAAAGCCGCCCGGGCTTACGGAAAGCCTTATAATCGTGGAACTCCCCGCGCTTGGGCTGGTCGGCATTCCCATCGATCAGGTATCCAGGTTGGAGAAGGTTCCCGCCGCGAACGTGGAAAGCGCGGCGGATCAGGAAGTCGTGCAAATGCGCGGACGCATCGTGCCGCTATTGCGCATGGGCGCGGCCTTCCGTTCGGAGGTCCGGACCCGGCATCCGGTTCCGGATGGCATCGCCGGCGGGTTCGCCTCACCGGAGACCCTGGACGTGGTCGTGTACGATAAGGACGGCGTTTCCGCCGGCTTGGTGGTCGGCCGCATCCTGGACATAGTCGAGGCCGCCATGGACATGCATTTGCCGCCCACGCGGCCGGGATTCCGAGGCTCTACCCTCATCAAAGGGAAAGCCACCGAGGTGCTCGATTTGCCATCCTACCTCAGGCTATCCCTCCCCTCCATCTTCACCCGGCCGCAACAACCGGGGCTTCGCCCGCAAGCCTCCCTGTCCCCGGCCGAGGAGGCTTGACATGGCGCAGTACTGCACTTTCTACCTCGGGCCCCAGATTTACGGGTTGGACATCCTCGGCATCCAGGAGATCCTCCGTTTCAATGAAATCACCCCCGTGCCCAACGGACCTTTCTACGTCGAAGGCCTGATCAACCTGCGCGGGCAAATCGTCGTGGCCGTGAACCTGAGGCGGCTGTTCGGGATCAGCGCGCCTCCGGCCGGCATCGATCCCATCCATCTGATCGTGAATTTCGAAGGCGAGGCCTTGAGCCTCATGGCGGATCGCGCCGGGGACGTCATCGATTTCGGGGGCGAGGAGATGCTGACCCCCCCGGCCCATAAAACGGGATCCGCCTCCCGCCTTATCCAGGGCGTTTTCCGCCTCAAAGACGCCTTGCTGCAAGTGCTGGACGTTCGCGCCATTTTCGAGACCCAGAACGGTCCGGAATCCATCCATCTGAACCCAGCCGAATCTTAGGAGAAGCCATGGACAAGAACCCAACCGTGAAACAAGGCGGATTCCTATCCACCTTCAAGGAATCGAAAATCCACACGAAACTGCTCACCCTGGAGGGCGTCTTCCTGGCGGCGTTCATGGTCTTCGGGGGTGTGGCGTGGAATACCATGCATACGGTCCAGATCAACGGGCCGTATTACAAGAACATTGTGCAGAGCAAGGACGTCATCGCCGACATCCTGCCGCCCCCGGAATACCTCATCGAAAGCTATCTGAACATCCTGCAGATGACCTACGAGACCGACAAGGAAGAGATCGCCGTCCTTTTGGAAAAGAGCAAGGCCCTGCGCAAGGATTATGAGGACCGACATGAATTCTGGACCGGCGATCTCGACGAAGGGGCCATCAAGAAAACACTGCTGAAAAATTCGTACCTGCCCGGAATCGCCCTCCTCGATATCCGAGACAAGCAATTCATACCCATGCTGGAAGCCGGGGACAGGGAAGGCGCGCAAAAGCTCGCTTTGGGGATAATCCGCAAGAAGTACAATGAGCACCGGGCCGCCATAGACAAGGTGGTCGAGCTCTCGAACGACAAATACAAGCAGGACGAAACGGCCGCCGCGGATATCCTGCGTTTCCGCACCCTGCTCCTGGGCGGATTCGGGGGCGCTATCATTGTAGTGCTGACCCTGCTGTGCTGGTATTTCATCCGCCAGATCACCGGCACCCTGAACCAGATTTCCAATGGCCTGGAGCTTTCCTCCAAGCAGCTTGCCAGCGTAAGCCAGCAAATGAGCGCCAACGCCGAGGAAACCTCCTCCCAGGCCAACCTGGTGTCCTCCACCAGCCAGCAAGTGAACCAAAGCGTGCAGACCGTGGCCACCGGTACGGAGGAGATGAGCGCCAGCATCCGCGAAATCTCTAAGAGCACTTCCGAGTCCGTACGCGTGGCCGACAACGCCGTCAAGAAGGCGGACGAAACCACCGAAAGCGTGGCCAAGCTCAGCCAGAGCAGCGAGGAAATCGGCAATATCATCAAGCTGATCACGTCCATCGCCGAGCAGACCAATCTGCTCGCCCTCAACGCCGCCATCGAAGCGGCCCGCGCCGGCGAAGCCGGAAAAGGCTTCGCCGTGGTCGCCAACGAAGTCAAGGAATTGGCCCGCGAAACCGCCAAGGCCACGGAGGACATAAGCAGGAAAATCGTGGCCATCCAATCCAACACCAAGGGGGCCATCGGATCGATCACGGAAATCGCCGACATCATCCGGCAGATCAGCGACATCCAGAACACGATAGCGAGCGCGGTGGAGGAGCAGACGGTGACCACCAATGAGATCGCCCGGAACATCTCGGAAGCCGCGCGGGGAACCTCGGAGATTTCCGGGAACATAGATGGCGTGGCCAAAGCGGCCCAGAGCACGGCCACGGGGGCCAACGACACCAAGAAGTCCGCCGATGAATTGGTGGGCATGCTCGGCAATCTCAGGAATTTCGTGGGTTGATGCTTGGCTAAGAAGATCCGGGTGCTCATCGTAGACGATTCCCTCATGGCCTGCAAAGTGCTGTCGGATTCGCTTACCAGCGACCCGCGCATCGAGGTGGCCGGCTCGGCCATGTCCGGCGCCGTGGCCCTCGCCATGATTCCCCAATGCGTTCCCGACATGGTCATGCTGGATATGGATATGCCGGGAATGGACGGACTGCAGACGCTGATCGAACTCAGGAAAATCCGCCCCAGGCTTCCCGTCATCATGTGCAATGAGCAAACCGAGAAAAGCGGTTCCTATACCGTGCAGGCCCTTCTGAACGGCGCCTCCGACTACATCGACAAACCCAAGGGTGCGGCGCCGAAGGAGGGAACCATCCAGGCGTTCCGCCGTGAATTGCACGGTAAAATCCAATCCCTGTTCGCTTCCCAAGGAGCGTCTTCACCGTTTTCCACGTCATCCCCCAAGGCAGCCGACCCGGGTTCCTTGCAATCTTTTCCGTCGCCCAAGCCCGGGATCCAGGAAAGGGTGGAAATCGTCGCCATCGGCGTCTCCACGGGAGGCCCGAACGCTTTGGCGGAATTGCTTCCCCGCCTACCCGCCGATTTCCCGGTCCCAATCGTTTTGGTACAACACATGCCTCCGAATTTCACCAAATCTCTGGCGCAAAGCCTGGCCAAACGCTGCCGTCTCCAGATCGAAGAGGGGACCGCCGGGCAAATGCTGGCTCCCGGCAAGGTGTGGATCGCTCCCGGCGGCTTCCACATGGTGGTCCAAAAGGAACGGGCAGGTACAAGCCTGGCCTTGAACCTGGAAGAGCCCGTGAACTCCTGCCGGCCTTCGGTTGACATACTCTTCGAATCGGTCGTGCAAGCCTACGGGGCCAAGGCCTTGGGCATCGTGCTGACCGGCATGGGCCAGGATGGACTGCGTGGCGCCGGGGCGATGCGCAAAGCCGGCGCTTCCGTCTACGTCCAGGACGAG
>JBDSWM010000008.1:0-14573 GCA_039926685.1 Fibrobacteria bacterium
GCCCTCCGCGATCTCCAGGGCGTATTGAGCCATGGGGCAAGGGTCATTCGCTTCCAAAGCTGTGCCGACCTTGTCCGGAAACAAGCTTAGGGTCCGGATCAAGGCTTGCGTCTGCGGCTCCGCCAGGTTGGCGAGATCGAGTCCTTCCATACCGTCCCGGGCGGGACGATCGGGTCCCGGCCGGCCGGCCTTTTCAGCGCTCTTGCGCAGGATGCTGCATAGCCGCACATGGGCATTCTGCACATAGGGCCCGGAATCGCCCTCGAAGCTCAAGGCCTTATCCCATTCGAATCGGATGTCGTTCAAGCGGCGGTTCTTCAATTCGCTGAAGACGAGCGCGCCGACACCGATCTGGAGGGCCAGGCCCTCCTTATTGACGGCATCGGGATTTTTTTCCTTGATGATTCCCAGGATTTTCTCGCGCGCGCCCTCGATAACGTCCTTCAGCAGGCTGGCCTGGCCGCTGCGCGTTTTGCCCTTCTCCCAACCGCCCTCTTCGCTCTTGATGAGCACCAGGCCGAACGGCACATGCTCGACCTGCTTGTGCCAGGCGAATCCGGCCAGCTCCAGGACCTTGTTCAATTGCTGGAAATGCAGGCTTTGGCCGTTGTCGACCACGTACAGGCATTTGTCGAAGCCGTAGCTTTCCTTCCGGAAAATCGCGGCTGCGATGTCGCGCGTGATATACAGGGTGGCCCCGTCGGTTTTGCGCAACATGACGGGAGGGAGATTATGCTCGGTCAGGTCCACGATCTCGGCGCCTTGGCTCGGCGTGACCAGCTGCTTGGAAGCCAGCAGATCCATGGTCATGGGCATATGGTCCAGGAAATAGGCTTCGCCGATATAGCTGTCGAATTCCACGTTCAGGAAGGCGTAAATCCTTTGCAGCTCCCGCAAAGTGATATCCTTGAATGCCTGCCATAGGCCGCGATAGCGCGCATCCCCGGCCTCCAGTTTCTGGAAAGCCTCGCGCGCCTGATCTTCCAGGGAGGCATCATCCTTGGCCGCGCTCGAGAAGGCGGTATAAAGCGCGTTCAAGCGTTCGATGGTCATGGCAGCCAAGTCGGATTCGCTCAGCCCTTCGCGCAGGAACATGACGATGAGTTTGCCATAGGAGGTGCCCCAATCCCCCAGATGGTTGATGCGCACCACATTGTACCCGGCCCGCTCATAAAGCTTGGCCAGGGAATTGCCGATCATGGTGCCGCGCAGATGATGGAAGGCCAGTTCTTTGCCCATATTGGGGGAGGAATAATCCAGGACCACGGTTTTGCCTTGGCCGCGGATGGTGGTGCCGTATGCGGCTCCTTGCTCGGCGATGGCGCCCAAGGTCCGGCGCGCGAAGTCGGCGGGATCGATGAAAAAGTTCAGGTAGCCGTTGAGAGGCTCCACTTTGACGATGGAGTCGTTGGTGGCGATCAGCCCTGCCAGCTCCGCGGCGATGGCGGGCGGGGCTTTGCGGAGCTTTTTGGCGAGCGGAAAGCAGGGGAAGGCGAAGTCCCCGTGCCCGATATGCTGCGGAAGGGTGATGGCATGGACGATTTCCTGCGCAGAGAGGCCGGTATGGGGAGCCAGAAGCTCCGCGATTTCATCCTTATAAGTCCTCATCCTCGTCTTCAACCGTTTCTTCTTCGGGCGTGGCGTAGTCTTCCGGCTTCAGGCGCGTGGACTTGGCGTCCGCCCAAAGGCGTTCCAGGGAATAATAGCTCCTGGTATCCTTTTCGAAAAGATGGATGATGAGATCGCCGTAGTCGAGCACGGCCCACCGCACTCCTGTATGGTATTCGGATCGAAGCGCCTTGATGCCGTCGCGGCTGAGCACGCGGTAGACATGATGCATCACGCCTCTCATCTGGGTCTCGTTCTGGCATGTGCAGATGAGGTAAAAGTCGGTCAGGGAGCTGAGCCCGCGCAGATCCAGCAATACCGCATCCTCCACCTTCTTGGAAAAGAGGATGCCCGCGGCCTTTTCGGCCAATGCCTGCGCTTCTACTACTGTTTTGGTCTTTGCCATCTCTTGATCAACTCCTCATAGTCCTTCCCGATGAAAACCGTGGCGTCCACCATGGCTAACGGATCGAAAAGGTGGACCAGATTGTCCGTGTTCAAAACTCTCGCGAGATCCCGCGCCACCGGCTCGTTCGCGGTGCGCGCGACGACGATGGTATGCGCGTAGTTCCAGCCGCCCGCATTCCCGAATTCGATGATGTCGAATCCCTGATCGGTCAGATAATTGCGGAACTGCTCGGCCGCGCCAGGTTTGCCGCAGCCGTTCAGGATTTGGATCTGACCTGTGTTCGGCACGAATACCGGCGGCTTCTCTTCCTTGCATCCGGTTAACACCCACAGCAACGGCAGCGTAAAGCAATAAAAGAAATTGGGCATACGGGGATTCATGGAAGGAACGGATGGAAGGGGAACGGACCTGGACGGCTCAATATGCGTCAGCGTGCCCAGGGGCTAACGAACGGTCCGAGTTGGGAACCGTAAGCCTTATAGGCGTCTTGGCCATTGAAAAGATGGAGGGAAAAGGTGGTGTTATCGGTGGGTTTATACTCCAGGCCCACATGAGGAAATACCAGCGATGAAGATGAGCGCGGATCCTGCATGCCCGAGCGGGAAAAAGCGCCGGCGCTATTGTACAACGGGGTGTAGAAACCCACATCGGCGGAAAGCGTAAGGGGGTCGGCGAGTTTGTAGTTCAAGGTGTTCAGGTATAGGCCGGCGGAAGTGCTGCCGAAGGAACCGGAGGAGAAATTCATGGAATAGCTTTGATGCATGGAAAAGCGATTGGGATTCAGGAAGGAAAACCCCGAAACGCTGCCCTGGGATTGGTATTCGGGCGCCATCAAGGTGCCGCGGTCGAATTCCTGGGGTTCGCTCAAAACGGTCTTGGGCTGATCGGGAGCCAAACCCATGGCTGCATCGCCCGCATTTATCCATGAAAAAGCGCCCGTCAATACCAAGCCCGCCGCCATAAACGCTCTTGGCGAGGGATAAAAAGCGCGGATTCTAAAGGATTTTGCTGTTTTCGGCATCGGAGTTTTGACCTGGCCTGATTCCATTATAATATAGAATGGCGATCAATTCGCGGGAATGTTTTTCCCGTTCACCTTGACGATTTTGGGCTGATGCCCCACCAATTCCTTGGCATCCATGAAGGCATAGGTCATTACGATGATGATATCCCCGACATGGACCAGGCGGGCGGCGGCGCCGTTCACGCAAATCTCGCCCGACTCCGGTTTCCCCACAATGGCGTAGGTTTCAAAACGCTGGCCATTATTGATATTCACAATATTGACCTTTTCGAATTCCTGGATATCGGCGAGTTTGAGCAAAACGGGGTCGATTGTGATCGACCCGTTATAATTGAGGTTCGCGTCCGTGACGGTGGCGCGATGAATCTTGGATTTGAGGACTTCCCTAAGCATTCCCCATAAATTACTAAAACCTGAGGGAAAGCAGGGCGGAAGGGCCGCCATACTGATTCGGGCCCAGATTCCAGCTGAATCGGCCGGCTTCCTGGTTGTCCACGTAGCGGGTGCCCAGATAGGCGTCTCCGGCGCTGACGAGCATGGCAACCAAGGTGGCCAGGGGATAATACGGATAAATGCTGTGCGTTTCCTTGTTTTGATGCAGGAATGTCAAGGCTACGCCCGCCACGGCTACGGTGGACAGCCCCAGGCCGAGATAAAGCTTGTTCGTCTTATACTCATAATAGCCGGGCAAGAGGAATGAAATGAACGGGGTCAGGTTGTTGGCATCCTGCTTACGGTAGCTGCGATCGATGTCATCGTCCGCCATGCCGGCTTTTTTCTCGTTCAGCCAATGATCCTCGGTGACGCCGAGCTTTTTCCAAGGCTCCGAAAAATACTCGTTGGGGGAGATGCCGACTTCCAAAAGCTTCAGGAACTTGGACTTGGACATTCCGCTCTCCTTTACCTTCTGGAACTCCTCCTGGCTGATGCCCATGTCTTCAGCGGTGGTGTTCGCCCACTCGTCCGCGAAGACCTTGACCGCGGTCAGATTAAGGAAGAGTACGAGAACCAGGAGTTTTTTAATCAACGGCATATTGAAGGATTCCCGTTTTTAAAGGTGCTGGTATAAAATACGGCCAAACACGAGAAAATGCTTGGCCAAGAAAAAAGGTTTATGGTGCCGAGGGGGGGAATTGAACCCCCACAGAGTTGCCCCTATCGGATTTTGAGTCCGACGCGTCTACCAATTTCACCACCTCGGCGATGGATCCAGCCCCCATTCAAGGGCGAAACAAATATAACTTAAATGGCAAAAAAAAGGCGGCCCCGCTTGGCCAAGCAAATCCTCATCGATTCTTATTTCGGATTGGTCCGTACCGCGATCGCGGAAGGGTCCGTCTTGCTGGATTATTACGAGGAGTCGCCGGAGCAGGGCCGCACCAAGGGCAATATCTATCGGGGGGTCATCAAGAAAATCGACGCGCCCATCCAGGCCGCCTTCGTGCGGTTCGGAAGCGGCAAGGACGGATTCCTCCCCTTGCGTGACGCCTCCTCCGGCAACAAGTCCCCCAAGGTGGGGGATGCCGTGCTCGTGCAAGTGGTCAAGGATGAAGTGGGGGAAAAAGGCGCCGCCCTCACCACCAAGATATCCATGTCGGGTCGTTACCTGGTATATATTCCCGCGCGGGAAAGCGAAGGCGGGATTTCCAGCCGCATAATCGACGAGGACCGGGCCGCATTGAAAAAAGTCCTCGCCGAATTGACCATTCCGGAAGGCGGATCCGTCATACTGCGCACCGCCGCTATGAACAAGCGCGCTTCGGAACTGCAAGCCGATCTCGATCGCCTCACGGAAAGCTACTGTGAAATCACGGATAAATTCGCGCAGGGGCGGGAGCCGGGCCTGATGTTCAAGGAGGTACCTCCGGCGCTACGGTATCTGCGTGAGTACTACACCGCGGATATCGAGCGGATCTGGGTCAACCAGGAGGACGTGCTGAACCAGTGCCGGCAGTTCTTCCACCTGTATGAACCCGAATCGGCGCCAAAAGTGTCCTTGTCCCACGATGGCCCGTCGATGTTCCGGAAAATGGGGTTGGAGGCGGATGTGGATCGCCTCAACTCACGCAAGGTGGCCTTGCCATCGGGGGCCAATATCGTGATCGATCAGGCCGAGGCCCTTGTGGCCATCGACGTGAATTCCGCCAAAGCCGGCGGGCGAGGGGAAGACGGGCGCAAGCGCGGCGAAATCATCGATGCGGGCGAAGCGGGCCAGGTCGATGCCGGCACCGGCAAAAGCGCTAAGGCCCCGGCTAAAAGAGGGCGGTCCGCCAAGGGCCGCACCTCCGGGAGCGCCGCAGATCTGGAAGCGACCGTATTCGCCGTGAACCTGGAGGCAGCGGGGGAAATCGCGCGGCAACTGCGGTTGCGGGATCTGGGGGGCATCATCATCATCGATTTCATCGACATGGAGGAGGACAAGCATTGCCGCCAGGTGGAGGAAGCCATGCGGAAGGCCTTGTCCGATGACAAGGCCAAGATCAAGGTCTATGACATCAGTCCCTTGGGCATCATGCAGATCAGCCGACAGCGCCTGCGCAAGGCAGGGCCGAATTTCTCCCGGCAAGCCTGCGATCCTTGCCAAGGCCGGGGCTGGCATCCTTCTTCCTCCGCCGGGGCGTTGGCGGCGCTCAGGAAAATGGAGGAACGCCTGCATGGCAAACCGGCGGGCCAGAACCTGTCAGTATCCGCCCCTTATCCGGTGGCCAATAAGCTCTTGAACGAATTCCGCGACCAGATCCTGTCCATGGAACGGCGCTTCGGATGTAGCTTGCGTGTTACGGCTTCGCCTATTTCCTCCGGGGAAGCGGTCATAGCCGCGCAGTCCGGGGCCCCCGATGAGGGGCGCGGCAGGCTCATCCCAACCGATCACGGCGGCATCGGAGGCGACGGAAGGGCGGCGGAAAGGACTCCGGAAAGAGCTCCGCAATCCGGAAGGCCATCCCGGGCGCCGGCTCGCGCGTCGCAAACGGGTCGGCCGGAGGCGCGGGAACGCAAACCCGGGCCGGATCGGGATGCGACAACCGCGGAATCGCAAGTACGCCGACGCGGGCCCAAGCCTACGGGCGTCCGGGCCGAAACGCAATCGGAGGCGATGGGAGCACCCGAAGCGCTGCCCGTCGCAGCAACCTTGCCCCCGCCGGCCGCCATTCCCGGTTCCCGACGCGGAGCGAGAAATCGTGGCGGCGCGCAGAAACAGGCGGTTCCTGCCCTACCCGGGAATCCCTCTCCCCAGGGCTCGCAAAATCGTATGCACCTGGCTTCCGAACCTGAAACAACCTCACCGGAAGCCAAGAGCGCCAATGAGAATTCCGTTTCCGGAGCGCCGCATCGCCGTCGCCGTCGTTCGCGGCGGGGCCGCGGCGGCGGCGGTGGGGGTGGAAAGAGCCCCAGTCCGGCGTAAACGGGTCGGTGAGGCCCTGCGAAGATCCGTTATGGTTCTATGCGCACCGGTTGGGAAAGGAATTTATACGGCTTGAGGTTGCGGCGCGCGTATTCCGAAGCCGCCTCCGCCGTGGCGAAGCGACCTATATGGACTTGGTACATCGGCTTGCCGCCCCGGCTGGACTCTTTCAACTCGGCCGCGAGACCTTGCTTGGCCAGGCTCGTCATCATGGCCTGGGCGTTCGCCGCCTGGGAGAACGCGCCCAATTGCAAGGTATAGCCTTTGTCCAAGCCGCCCACCGCCGGTAGCGGGGAGGTTTCCGCCGGTTTTGCGACGGAGCCCTTGGTTTTGCCTTCCGCGGGAATGTCCTGTAATGTCTCCAGGTCCAGGGTATCCTTGGCTGGCGGCAATGCGGGACGGGGAAGACCCGGGCCGGATTTCCAGCGCGCGCTATCGGTCCCGGCGTTCAGCTTCCTGAGATAGCGGGCTTCGGGCGATTGCGGATAGCGCAGCAACAGCCGGTTCATCAGGTTTTTCTCTTCGTTGCGGTCAACGCCCTGGCGCAATTGCGCGGCCAATAAAAGCAAAGGGCCGCGCTCCTCCTCCGGCGCTTTTTCCAGCGCGGTGCGGGCCGCTTCCAGCGCCCCTTCGCGATCCCCCTTGGCGGCCTTGGCTTTGGCTAGGCCTTCCAAGGCCAGGGGAAAGTAATAGTCCTCGGGTTTGCACCTATCGAGCAGTTTCTGGAACCAAGCGGTTCCCGAATCCAGATATGCGGATTTATCCGGACGCGATTGGGCCAACGACAGGCATGCGTTCCCCATCCAATAATGGGCCGGTTCCTTCCAATCGCCGTCGGGGAATTGCCGCAGGTAATCGCGGAAGAAAGGGATGGCCAGGGCGTATTTGCCGGCGGCGTAATGGAACAATCCCAGACGGTACAGGCTTTCCTCCGCCTCCGGAGAGGTCCCGCCCGTTTTCACGGCTTTTTTGAAAAACTCGGCCGACTCTTTGCCTTCCGGTCCCAACTTGCCCAGCATCAAAAGCAGGAATGGATTTCCCGGATCATCGATAAGGGCCTGGCGGGAAACGGCATAAGCGGAATCCAGAAGATCCTTGCGGGCCAGGGTGAGAATCTCATCCTTTATGGCGGGTGCATCCTTTTTCGCGGGTTCGGCATGCTCCAATAAGGACGCATAGGCGGGCGCGAAGCAGAGAAAGAGGGACAGAAGTGCCGACATTTCGGCGCGGAAAAGACGAATGCTGGGGGAATTCACAAGCCGAGGCGTTTCTCCAAATCCGGATTGGCCGGTAAAGGGGCGGCGGCGGTGAGAGCCGCCTGCAACCGGTTCACTTCCGCCTGCAATTTGGCGATCTCGCCGTTTCCACGGCGGAGCTTGCGTGTCAGGGACAGGTTGCGGGGCAGGTCGATGGCGAGGAAAAGCATCGCCCCCAGGAGAAAGGCCATCCCCATCCAAACGGCTTGGAATAGGGTCAGGCTGTATTTGAAGAAGATCAACTCCTGGGATTGCCCCAGATAAGCATGGTTTTGCACGATCAGGATCCCGATCAGGATCACCACGGCAAGGAACAGCAAACGTTTCAGCAGAATCACGGGGTCCTCCTCATGGGACTAATGCTTCCCCGCGCAAAATCAATCCGCTGCGGGAGAGGATGCGCGTCCGGACCAGGGAACCTTTGGCCAGTTCCAATCCGGGAGCATCCGGGATAATCACTTTTTTGCAGCATCCGGTCTTACCGATCCATTCATGGCGGTCGCGGGTGGAACGATCCTCGACCAGGATTTTCTCCACGCGGCCGGCCATGGCGTCCAGGCGCTTTTCGCTGATCCCCATTTGCAATTGGATCAATCCCTCCAGCCTATGCTGTTTCTCTTCGGCGCTCAGGGTTTCCGGTTCCTCGAATGCGGGCGTGCCCTCCCGCGGGGAATAGGAGAACATGAACGCGCTATCGAAGCCCACCTCTTCCACCAAGGAAAGGGTTTCCCGATAGTCCGCTTCCGTTTCCCCCACGAATCCGGTGATGATGTCCGTGGTAATGCCCAAGTTGGGGATGCTGGCGCGCAGTTCCGCCACGATTTCCAGGAAACGCTCGCGTGTGTATTGGCGGCGCATCTTTTTCAGCATGGCGTTCGAACCCGATTGCACGGGCATATGCACATGGTTGCAGACCTTTTCCGATTCGGCCATGGCGCGGATGGTATTGCTGTCGAAGTGTCGGGGATGGGGCGACGTAAAACGGATCCGCCGCAAGCCTTCCACCCGATCCAGCTTGCGCAGCAGGGAGGCGAAATCGTCCCCCTCGGTGCGATAGGAGTTGACGGTTTGCCCCAGGAGGCATATTTCCTTCACGCCTTCGGAAACCGCCCGCTCCACTTCCGCCACTATGGATGCCGAGTCGCGGCTGCGTTCCACTCCCCGCACGGTGGGCACGATGCAATAGGTGCAGCGCTTGTTGCACCCGCGCATGATGGTGATATGGCAGGTGACGGAGGAATCCAGCTTGGCCATGATGCCGTCGTAATTCTCGAAGGCGTTTTGCTCGGTCAGAACGATGGGAGCCTTGGCCTTTTCCCGGAAGAGCATCGTTTCCAGGTCGCGGTAATTGTCGGGTCCGACCACGTAGTCCACATGATCCAGTTCCACGGGGATCTTGTCGCCGTGGTTCTGGGCCATGCAGCCGATCACGGCGATGCGCACGTCCGGGTTGCGGCGTTTGTAATGGCGCATCGCGGCGATGCGCGCATAGGCGCGGTCTTCCGCACCTCCGCGTATGGAGCAGGTATTGACGATGAGCACGTCCGCCTGCTCCGCATCGCCCGTGACGGCCATGCCTTTTTTCTCGAGCATGCCGCCGATGAGGTTGGAGTCGTATACGTTCATCTGGCAACCGAAGGTGGCCAGGAAGTATTTGCCGGCGCCGTCTCTATTGGAAGCCGGGGCGCTCATGAGCGTCCTCCCGCAGTCGCGGCCAAGCGCTCTTGCAATCCGGCCAAGGTCCGGGGCAGTGCCTGCATGGACTCTAATACGAATTCGGGGTTCTCCCGCAGGAGGACCTTTCCGGGGTTCAGGCCGCTAAGGAATCCAAGGAAATGGGCGCCCGCGCGTTTCGCGACTAGCAGGTCCTGCAAGCCGTCCCCGATCATGATCGTTTCTTGCGGCGAAACCCTCTCCGTTTCCATGATCTGGCGCAGCGCTCCCGGATCGGGTTTTTTCCCGAAAGGATTGTCCCCGCCTACCACGCGCGCGAAGTGCCCCGCCAAACCCAACCCGGCGATGATTTTGCGGGCAGGTTCATCCGGTTTGTTGGTCAGCACCGCCTTGCGGAGCGAAGGCAATTGTTCCAACGCTTCCAGCATTCCCGGGTACAGGCGCGTATCCTTCAGGCAATGATCACGGTAATATTCCAAGAAGGCCTCCAAGGCGCCGTCGATTTCATCGCCCGAAGCGTTCCCATCCCCGGAAGCCATCAGGCTGCGCGCGATCAAAGTGCGGGCCCCGTCGCCGAGGAAGTCGATCACGGTGCCTAAGGGCAGGGGGGAATGGCCTGCTTGCGCGATGGCATGGTTCACAGACGCGGCCAGATCTTTGCCGGTATCGGCCAAAGTGCCATCCAAATCGAAAACTAATAGCTTTATCACGCTAGAAAGATAAACTTCAAAGGTTAACCCGGCCAGGGACCTATGCGCTTCCTACTCTCCATCCACGATGTTTGGCCGGGGAATTTCCGGCTCGCTGCCGGTTATTTGGCGCATTTGCGCTCCTTGGGCGCAAGGCGGATCGGTTTGCTGGTGGTGCCGGCCTTCCATGGGAATGCCGATATGAACCAAAGCGGGGAATTCCTCGCTTGGCTCCGGCAGGAGAGCGCCTCGGGCACGGAACTGTTCCTGCACGGATACCATCATTTGATGGGGGAAAGGGTCGAGGGCTCGGGTTATCGGGGAAGGCGCAGCGCCTTCGGCCGCTGGGTGAACCGGAAGCTGGTTTCCCAGGAAGCCGAATTCTGCGGCCTGCCCCGAGCGGAAAGCGATCGCCTCCTGGATTTGGGTTTGCAATCCTGGCTACGCACCGGTTTGCCTTTGACGGGGTTCGTGGCGCCCACTTGGCACGGGTCCCCGCATCCGGAAACCCTGCGGGCTCGTGGGGTGGAATTCAGGGAAACCCGTTTCCGCGTGCAGCGCATTGCGGATGGAGTTTCCCGAATGGCGCTGCCGCTGGCTTGGGATCTCTCGCAAGGAACCCGAGGTCCGGTCCTGTTCGGGGGGCGGGTCTGGTTGCGGTCCGCGATGCGCCTACCTATCCTCAAGGTGGCCATTCATCCTGGCGATCTGGAAGGCAGGGAAACGTTGGCGACGCTGGAATCCGTATTCCGATCCGGCGCCAATATCGGTTATCGGGAGCTTTTTGATCCTGGGCGCCCGGATGCGAACCCTTCGCAGCCATAAAAGCCCCAGAAGAGCCTTTGGGCTAAATCTAAAGCGGCTTCAAGGTGCGTCCACCACCGTGATCAATGCGGAAGTCTCCGTCTCCAGATTCGAGTTTCTGTCATCCCTGGCCGTGACCTGGGTGGTTCCCGATTTTTTCGCGAGCAATTGCTGCGCATCCACCACCGATGCGACGTTCGTATCCGAACTAATCAGGGTGAAATAGGCATAAGGATTTTCGGTGCTCGTCTTGCCTGTCACGCCAACGGAGGTTTTGGACATCACCCATTTGGGACTGGTTTCCCCTACGGTCAAGGCTGGCTTTCCGGTATTTATGAATTCCAGCTTTGTGGGGTCCTTGGTGGGCTCCGTCGCGCATCCAAGAATTCCCGCCGCCATGGCCATGCCCATTAGAACGGATTTTTTCATGCTGTTCCTTTCCGGGTTTTGCCATTGGCTTGGACGTATCCTGCCCGGCGTATGTTCATTTCACTTGCTTGCGGCGCCGTCCCGAATTTGTTTCAAATGCGGATCCGGAAACCTAAAAATATAGCTTTGTTTGAATCCGGGCAATGCCTCCACACCGCACGGGAAATCTTTTATGCAAATATTGACGACGAGCATCCTAGCCGTATCCTTCGCTTTGGGAATTTCCGCCGCGGCCATCTCCGGGTCGGTAAACTCCGATCGGGACTTGTCCGGCGCGCAAAACACCATCGTCTTGGCGGACACGATGAAGGCGGACAGCACCAATCACTGGGGGTACGGCTACGATTCCCTGCTCAAGGACCTGGATATTTTGCGCCGACTTCCCTTCGTGAAAGTCGATTCCATCGGAGCCAGCGTGCAAGGCCGGGCCATCTGGATGATCACCATTTCGGATTCCAGCGATAGTCTGGGGCCCGCGGCCGATCCATCCTTGCGCAAGCATCGCATCATGATCCACGCCCGCACCCATCCGGCGGAAGTGCAGGCGCATTATGTGACCATGGGCGCCATCAGGCAATTGCTGGACACGGGACTCGCCGCCGAAGAGTTGCGCAGCGCTTTTATTTTCAACATCATTCCCATGTACAATCCCGATGGCGTGGAGCTGGGACATAGCCGCCTCAATGCTAACCTGGTGGATCTGGAAAGCAATTGGAACAAACCCGTTCTGGAACCCGAGGTAGTCGTCCTGAAGCGTACTTTCGAGGCTTTCCAGGCCGGGGCCATCCCCGTGGAGGTGGCTTTGAATCTGCATTCAGACCAGTTTATCTGCTCACGCTTCTTCTTTTTCCATGAAAAGGCGGGCACTTCCGCCGCCTATGAGGATTTGGAGAGGAATTTCATCACCGGCGTGCGGACGCATTATCCGGGCGGTATAGAGGACTGGTCCTTCTACCCTTCCTGGACGGACGGGTTCAAGAGCCAGTATCCCGAATCTTTCTGGTGGACCACGGAACGGGAGAAAGTCCTGGCGCTTACCTATGAAGACACCAATTGCCCCAACGCCAGCGGATTCGACAGCACCGGCCGGGCCTTGGCGCTGGGCGCGGCGGACTATATCAAGGGCCGGATACTAGCGGGAGTGAGGCGTCTCGCCCGCAGCGTATCCCACGTGTTACTGTCGGCCGAGGGCGTGCGCTTGAGAGCGGAATTCCCGGGATCGCATTGGGAGTTGCGGGATGTGCAAGGCCGGCGTTTGGCGGCGGGCGATCTCGAAATAGGGACGCAGTTGATCCAATGGGACCGGCTTCCAGCCTCCCCCCTCCGCATCCTCACCCTGCTGAGCCCGTCTCATGCCGCGGAACGGATCAGCCTGCCCATGCGACGTTAAAGGCTGGGGAAAAAAGCATCCCGCTTACAAGGGACCGGGAGCTGTTTGAGGCCTTCGAGGATTTTGCGCGCGTATTTCGCGCCGCCATCCCAGCGCGGGCTTGACTGGGTGGCGCCTAAAGGTACTTTTGCCTTGTGATGGCTCCTTCCCTGCGAAATTCTCCCTTGGCCGTATTGTTGGCGGCATGTTTGCTTGCTCTGCCCGCTTCGGCCACGGGTTATCCTTCCGAAGAGGAAGCACCCGTATCGGAAATCCGGACCGCGGCCAGCGGTGCGCACGCTGGCGTCGCTTCGCAGCCTGTGTCCTATGCCCATGCCTTGCGGATTGCGGCGGTTGAACATGCGCCGTTGGCTTACTTCTCGCTTGGGTCCCTGGCCGTAGGGGCCGTTTTTTACGGCATCAACAGTTCCGATCGACCCGCCAATACCATCCACACCGCCGATGATCGGACGCAAATTACCGCGGCGGTGGGCGTGGCCGGCTTGACGGCTTTGCTGGCGGCCGGCGCCTATTGTTATTATGTCCGCAAAAGCGCGGAAAACTCCCGGGATTGGGATGCTTCCATGACCGGAGGCGTCTCCGAGGACGGTGATGTGAACGTAGGTGCGTTGCTCACCTTGCCGTTGGCGTTCTTTTCCCGCTAATTTCTTCCCAGCTAATTTTTACTTTCTTCCCTGTGCTCGATGTCGAGCCGCGATCCGGATGGACAGTTCGGAAGCACGGGACCGCCATGATAACCGCCGAAGAACTCCAAGCCAAACTGCAGAACGTCAAGATCAACGGCGCGGCCTGCTCCTATACCCTGGAGAAATGCCAGACCCTGGTTCCGCTCATCAACTCCATAAACGAAATCAAGAAAATCCGCAATGCCGTGATCTTGGCCCATTCCTATGTGGCTCCCGAGATCGTCTACGGGGTGGCCGATTTCACCGGGGATTCCTATGGCCTGAGCAAGGATGCCATGGGGACCAAGGCGGATACCATCGTGTTCGCCGCGGTGCGTTTCATGGGCGAGACCGCCAAGATCCTCAACCCGGCCAAGGAAGTCCTCATCCCCGGCCGGGATTCGGGATGCACACTGGCCGATGCGGTGACCGGTGCGGACGTGCGCGCCTTGCGCGCGCTCTTCCCGGACCACACCTTCGTGTGCTACATCAACACCACCGCGGATGTAAAGGCGGAATGCGACGTATGCGTTACTTCCTCCAACGTCTATGACATAGTGGAGGCCATTCCCAACGACAAGATCTATTTCCTGCCGGATAAGCTGATGGGCCGCAATCTCCAGGACGAAATGGCCCGCCGCGGCGTGGCCAAGGATATCCGCCTTTACGAGGGCGTCTGCTACGTGCATGAGACTTACGATCCGGAGATGATCCGGTTCCTGCGGGTGAAGTTCCCCAAGCTGGAGGTGGTGACCCATCCCGAATGCAGCCCGGAAGTGGTGCGCGCTTCCGACTATGTGGGCAGCACATCGCAGATGCTGAAGCACATTTCCCAATCCAAGGAAAAGGATTTCCTGGTGCTCACCGAATGCGGATTGGTCTCGCGCTTGCAAACCGAGCATCCAGGCAAGAATTTCGTCGGGTCGTGCACCATGTGCCGCTATATGAAATCGAATTCGCTGGAGGATATCCTGCGCGTGCTCATCAAGCCGCGTCCGGAGGACCGCGTGGTCATCGACGAAGCCGTGCGCGTCCGAGCCCTGGCCTGCATCGAAGCCATGTTCCGCTATACCGAAGGCGCCGTTCCCCGCCATGCCTAGCCACGCCTTCCGCATCCACGGCGCCGGATGCGGTCTGGCGGATTTCATCCATGCGGACATAGATTTCGCTTCCCCGCGCATACGGGACTACCATGCGCGCGTTTCCGGGGACGGGGGCTTGG
>JBDSWM010000009.1:0-9153 GCA_039926685.1 Fibrobacteria bacterium
TCAATTGCACATGCTCACCTTCCTCAACTGGCTGCGCAAGGCGGGCGGGGAATTCGAAACCGTCGGGGACGGCATCCGCTTCATCGGCGCGCACAGCCGCCTAAAGCCCATCGCGGTGGAAACCGGAGTGCATCCCGGACTCATGACCGATTGGCAACAACCCATGGTCATCCTGCTCACACAGGCCGAAGGCATGTCCGTGATCCACGAGACCGTGTACGAGAATCGCTTCGGCTACGCGGAAACCCTCAACCGGATGGGCGCCCGCATCCAACTTTACAACGAATGCCTGGGAGGCCGCGATTGCCGCTTCCGCAATTCCGGCCATAAGCATTCGGCCATCATCCAGGGGCCCACGCCCCTCCAAGGCGCCAGCATCGAGATTCCCGATCTGCGCGCCGGCTTCTCGTATCTGGTGGCGGCGGTTCTCGCCAAAGGCAAGACGGAGATTTCCGGCGTGCATTATATCGAACGCGGATACGACCGGGTGGTGGAGAAGTTCCAAGCCCTGGGCGCGCCTATTTCTGTGGTGGAAGGGTAACCGGCCATGACGCGTTCCTTCTGTTTCCTTTCCAAAAAAGGCGGTGTGGGCAAGACCACCTTCTCCCTCAATTGCGCCCATGCCTTGGCTTTCTCCCGCTTCCGCACCCTGTTGGTGGACATGGACGGGCAGGCCAACCTCACCCGCCACCTTCTGAAGGGCGCCGGTAACCCCGGCGATACGCCGGCCGGAAGTGCCGTGCCCGAAGGCTATCCTGATATCTCCAAGGTCCTGCTCAAGCGCTGCGCTCCCGGGGAGGCCATCCTCACAACCGGCTACGAAAACCTCGATTTGCTGGCCGGCAGCACCAGCCTCGATGATCTGCCCATCCTGGATCCGCGCCTCATCCGCGAACCCGCGCGCTTCAAGCTCATCCTGCAGGAACTCGCGCCCGAATACGATTTTATCCTGGTCGATTGCCCCCCCATCGTCAATTGGCTCACCCGTATGGTCCTGTTCGCCGTGGAAGGTGTCATCGTGCCCATCCAGGCGGAGCCTTACGCGCTGCAAGGCTTGCAGGACCTGGTTCCCATGCTCGATAAGATGACCGCGACGGCGCAATTGTACAAGATCGTCGTCAACATGTACCGTTCCAACACGCAATTGCATCAGAACATCCTCAGGGAAATCGTCGAGGAATTCCCAGGGCGCATCGCCAAGCAGACCATCCGCCAGACAATTCAATTGGCGGAAGCGGCCCGAGAGGGCTTAAGCATTTTCGAATACGCACCCGCTTCCATCGGCGCCTTGGATCTGTACGCTCTGTGCTGGGAACTGTTCGAGCTTTCCCCCGAGAAAGTGAAAGCGAATATCCAGGCGCGCGGGCTGGAAACCGGCGCAGCGCGGGAAGGCGGAAAAATCCAAACGGATGCTCCCGCCGGAACGATCGATACCGCTCATGGTTCCGGAACCCTCCCCGCTAACGAGGAGGTGCAGGAAGCGGTACACGAGGCACCGCAAGAAGCAACCCAAGAAGCGGCCTGAGCCACAGGGTGATTCCCCACTTCCTTCCCGCATCGCGAATTGATAAGATGGGAGCCAGGAGCTACCAATTAAGCAAGAGGTACGGATGCCAAAACTGAACCCGTTGGGCTGGCGTGGATTCGCCGCCGCTTTGATCTTCTGTTCGCTGTCCCCCGCGTTCGCTCAAGTGGTGAACCGTCCCGCCGTGGAAAACTTCCTCATCGAGGGAGAAGTGGGGAAAGCCCAAAAGACCTTGGAAAGCTATCTGGGTTCATCCGATCTCACCTACCCGGACAGCGTCTACATCCTCAAGAATCTGGGCGTGCTGTACAGCTCCAGCCCCAAGCGGAAGGATCTCGGGGATCGGTACTTCTTCCGCCTGCTGGACCTGGATCCATTCGCCTCCATCCACGATACCTATGCCAGCAATACGATCCTGGCGCGCTTCAAGAAAATCCGCAAGGATTACCAGCGCCAGAAAGGCGGCAAGGCCCTGGTTCCCGCCGTGGTCGTTTTCGATTTCACGGGGGAAGGCCTCAAGGACAACGACGGCATTGCCATGGCCCAGCAATTCATCGCCGAGATGCAGCGATTGGAGGTCTTCCACACCTTGGATCGCAGCTACATCGTGGAGACCATGGAGCGGATGCGCATGCTTCCTGAGAAATGCGCGACCAGGGAGTGCCGTCTGGATATAGCCCGGCGCCTCACCGCGGACAAGATGGTGAGCGTGCAGACTTCCCGCCTGGAATCGGTATTCACCTTCACCTTGGCCTATGTGGATGTGGAAACGGGAGAAGCCAGCACCACCTTGACCAAGGTTTATACCAAGAGCGCGGCTAAGCTGCTGGCCGAAGGCTTCGGGGAACTGGCTTCGGAATTGCAGAACCAGGAGGCCGCGTTCCTGAACCTGAGCGTGACGCCGGTGAATACCATACTCACCATAGACAATTCCCCCATGGCGGTCATCTCCTCGCGGGTTCCCCTGAATCCCGGCAAGCATCGCATATGCGGCAGCAGCCCTGGTTATGAAACCGAGTGCAAGGATTTCGAAGTGAAACGCGCCGATGCCTTGACCTATTCCCTGGTACTGCCCCCCAAGGCCGGGACCCAGTACCAGGCCAACAAGGCGCACAACGAAGATGATGAGGAAGATGAGCCCAATCCTGAAACCGGTGAGACCGGCGGTTCCCACAAATTCGTATGGTGGACCTTGGGAGCCATGGGCCTGGCGGCCGTCGCCTTGGCCCTGGTATTCAACACCAAGGACTGAGGCGAACCGGTTTCAGTCGCTGGGAAGCAGTAAGGTCACGCCCGTCAATTTCCCGTCCTGCAGGATCAAGGCATCCCGGTTCTTCTGATCAATCTGGGCCAGCCTTTGCTTCGAGGATTCCTTCAGGCGTCCGCGATCATCCAAGAGCAGCTTCTTCTCGCCGTCATTCATCATGGCCAAAGCGCTGGACCAGTTTTTCCGGTTCACGGCGGTGAAGAATTTGTTGACGGTGGATTTCAATTGGGGATCATTGACGTTGGGCGAAGATACGGGTGCGGAGGTTTCATCCTCCGAGGCCGCGGCCACGGCGCCTTCGCCGCCCATGGGTCCCTTCGATTCCGAGGCGAGGACATCCGCATCGGGCGCTGCAGGCAAGGCGCCCCTGTCGTTGGCGGCGATGGGGGCCGCTTCGCCTTGGCGCAAATTGGGGAGCACATTGTAGATGCCGGCGATATGTCCGTCCTGGACGCGGATGGCGGGATGGCGGATCAAGGTGGAGAGGCGCAGTGCGAGCAGCATTTTCTGCTTCTCGGGAGGCACCGATCCGTTCTCCAGCATCAGCATCTTTTCTTCGGGAACCATGTAGTCGACGGCTTGGGTGAAGTTGCGCTTGGAAAGGGATTCCCCGAACCCGGTAAGCAATTCCAAGAGATCATCCGACCTGGGTGCCTGGGAAACATCCTTCTTGGTGGTTGAGCAAGCCATGAGCAAGCCCATGAACGCAGCCAAGCAAACCCTGGATCTGGATAATGTCTTCATAAGAATGGAACCCCTTCAAGCATCCTGCCGTTGCGGTTACCGGCGGGAATTTCCCATTAATATAATCCAATTCCCAAATCCGCGGGCGGCATTTTACCCGAACGGGACGCCCATGGCAAGCTTTGCGCGAGGCTTGCGCTTCAGCTTATTGCGAACCCCCTCAACATCCGAAATTGCCTAAATTGATACGATGCATACGTTAGCGAGAATATCCGTGGGAAACCTCCAAAAACTCTTATGCCTTGCGAAACCGGCCCTGCTGGTTTCAGCTATGGCAATAGCTTGGTCAGACGGGATGGCCCTATCAGGCCCTGCCCCAGCCGTGGCGGGCCCGGCCGCCCCCTTCGCGGGCGCATCGAAAACCGGAGCCGATATTACCGAGGTGGATTTTGAAGGCGATCTGGTGGCCGCGAACGGGGCGCCGATAGCAGGCGGGCAGGTGAAGTTGCTGGAGTCGGACCTGACCGCAACCACGGACGGTCTGGGGCATTTTTCCCTGAAGGGGACGATCGCCAATGGGATCGTACGGCGCGCCCGACTGCCGGGAAATTTGACACTCAGCTATGACCGGGGCCGCTTGACCGTCAGGGGAGTCGCTCGGGGTCGCCTGCAAGCGGAATGGATCACCGCGCGAGGCGGGGTGCGGAAAGTGACACCCGTTGCCGGCGCGCCGGTAGCCAACGCGCGGGAAGCCAGCGCGCCGGGAGCCGGCGGCGGCGAAGGCGCATTGCAAATCGATTTGGACGCGCTTTCCGACCGTGCGCGCGGCGTGCATTGGTTGCGCCTTACGTCCGATGCCGGCCAGGCCACTTTCCGATTCGAACGGGCCGCGGCCGGGCATGGGATTCTCTTCGGCGGCCCAAGCGGTCGGAGCGGAAAGACGGCGGCTGAGAACGCGCGGCTTTCCGGGTTGGCCAAAATCACCGCGGGGTCGGAAGCTGGACGGGGATTTTTGTTGGAAGCCGGCGCCGCCGGTTTTCTGGGCAAACGTTTCGCGCAGTCCCAAGCGATGGAGACGGGTTTGACCTTGTCGCTGTTGCCGGCGACGGCGACGCTGAAGGAGCGCATCCAGGATTTCATAGGGGCGGGGAATACGTTCAAGCTGGCTTATCTGAAGCTGGAAGCGCCTGCATCCAAGAAATACCTCTTGTATTATACCGATTTCGCAGAGATGACCGGTGATACCATGCCACAACACGTCTTCGCGGATTCCCGTGGCCCGGCCTCTTCGCCTTATGGGGCATTCGCGCCTTCCTGGGCTCCGGACGGCCGCTCCCTGGCCTATGAAACCGGTTGGGAGAACCTGACCACGCCCATCAGCCGCATCTATATCCAACCGCTGGGCGGCGCGCGCAGGGATGGCCCGGTTTATCCCGCCACCAATCCGCGCTGGTGGACCGATGGACGGGATACCGCTTTGATCTGGTGCAGTTCCGGCAAACAGGATGGCTGGGCGGATACGACCTCGGCGACGTACCGGCAGAAGGTGGTGGACGACTCCCTCTCCGGCAGCCCGGAAACCTTGGCGAAGGGCAGCTATAATGCGGGGCTCTCGCCGGATGGTCGCTATCTGGCTACGGCTTACCGCTTTGCCTTGATGGCGGATTTGCAAAGCAAGACCCGTAAATTCCTGCATGTTTATCCCGGTCACGCTCCGGCCGCGGATGCTTCATCCACGGACTCCTTGCAGGCCTGCAATGGTTCGGTTTCCCAGGATCCGGCCCATCCTTCCCGCATGCTTTTCCTGGATTTCGGCGTTCCCGACGAGCCCGCCTATCCCAATCTCGTGAGGCCAGGAATCTACGCGCAGCATCGCATGATCCTCATCGGCGATTTCGCTTCGGCCGCGGCCGGCGGCATAGTGGATTTCATCGATTCTCCCGCAGCGGAATTGGCGGTGGAGAATACTTGGGATGATCCGGAATGGACCAACCAAGCCGATTTCGCGGTGGCCACCACCCGCGATCCTGACGGGGACAAGACGAAACCGGCGGAACCTTTACCGACCCAACCCGACATTTATCTCATCAAGCTCAGCACCAGGGAATCCGTGAAAGTCTTTTCCGGAAGCAATCAGGTACTGCCCGCGGCCTGGATCGGATCCAAGAACTGAATCCGGATTTGGGATAGTAGGGCCGGAACCCAAACCCTGGGAATAGTGACCACTCCGACGCGGGATTTACCGCCAAGAAGAGCGGTGCGCATGCCTAGAGTGGAAATGGCCGCCTGGCGGTATAATTAATCGCATGACCAGAACCCTGAATTCCTGGCTCGGAAATCGACGCGCCGTCCGGGCGCGTGTGCTGGCCATGCTCGCCTGCGCGCTGGCAGGAGCCGCTCCCCCCAAGGTAGCCTTGGAGTTTCCGGGAACGAGGATTCCCAGCAACCGCCACATCCGCCCTCCCTCCGATCCCGCCGTCTCTTTCCGCCATCTCCCCGCCAGCCTGGAAATCCGCAGCGAAGCCCAGCTCAACCGCTTCCGCGCTTTGACGGCCGGAATGCGGATGGACTCGACCCGGCACTGGGAATCGGAAGGGGGGCGGCTGAGCGTTTCCCACGATTTGCTGCAGGACCTGGCAGGGGGTAACCTGCCGATTACCGGGGCCACACATGGGGAACGGTTCGCGGCCTTCCTTTCCCGGTCGCAAGGCATGGATTTCCAGGCCTCCGGTTCCGCCTATGCCACCTACCTCCCCGATGACCCCTTTCTGCTGGGATTTCCGCAATGGTCCTTGCATAATGACGGGCACACTTTCCTGGAGGGTCCAGGTACGGCGGGCGTGGATATCGATATCGAAAGGGTGTGGGACAAGTTCTCGGGGAGCGATTCCCTGGTGGTGGCGGTGGTGGACGCGGGTTTCGATTTCAACCATCCCGATCTCAAGGGCAAGAATTGGATCAACCAGGCGGAAGCCAAGGGCCTGCCCGGAATCGATGATGACAATAACGGATACGTGGACGATTCCCTGGGCTGGGACTTCGTGGATAACGATAATCTGCCCCAGGATTACCATGGCCACGGGACCTATATCAGCTCCGTCATCGCGGGGGGCTTCGACAATCACGAGGGCATCGCGGGTATATTGTCGCAAGGAAAAATCATGCCGGTGCGCGTTCTGGACGCCAGCGGGCACGGGGATCAGGCCGCCATCGCCAAAGGGATCACCTATGCTGTCAGGAATGGGGCCAAAGTCATCAACTTCAGCATCGGCGGGGCGGGGGACGATAAGGCCATGCGGACCGCGTTCCAGGCCGCCTTTGCGGCGGGCGTACCCATCATCGTGGCGGCCGGCAATGACGGACAGGATCTCAATGCCAAACCCGCTTATCCGGGCGCCTATAACCTGGATAATATGCTGGTGGTCGCCGCTCATGATCATAACGGACTTCTATGCGGTTTTTCCAACTTCGGGAAAACGGCGGTGAATCTGGCGGCTCCGGGCTACATCATCCTGGTCGCGGGAACTGCGGCGCCCAAGGAAATCTGGCGGGAGGATTTCGAGGAGGCGGATTCGTCCTGGTCCACGGGCGGGAACTTCGCTTTGTCGACAGATTCCCCCGTAGCGGGTAAACAGTCGCTGGCCTGGGCCGCCGGGAACGCTTCCTATGCCATGGCTCCGGATACCTTCGATCTTACGGGAATAAAGGGAGCGACGCTGGGCTTCCATCTCGAGTACAAGCCCGTGAACGCTTTCGACGCCTTGATCGTGGAAGGGAATAAAATCGGATCCGCGATCTGGACGGAGATAGCCGTGTTTGGATACGCCATCGCGCCGACCCAGGCATTGGGATTCGGATTGCAGAGCCTGGACGGATCGAAATTCCGGCTTCGTTTCCGCGCCTCCTTGTCTACGCGATATTCCTCCTCCGCGCGCGTCCTCAAGATTGACGATGTGACGATAGCGGTGCCGGATCCCAATCCCCCCAAGGAACCGGCCTATCCGGTGGTGGCGGGGACCTCCGTCGCCGCCCCTATGGTCGCCGCGTACGTGGGCTTGCAACGGCTGGCTTGCGATCGGATGGGCATCCCTTGGACCAAGGCGCTGGCCCTGACCGGGGTGACGCCGGAAAGTTCCCTGGTTGGCAAGGTTTCCACCGGGGGCAGGTTGGACGTATACAATGGATTGGAATTCTATCTGAAAACCTTACCGGACCTCCGCATCGAGGATTCCACCGTGCGCACCTGGAAAAGCGGACAGAAGGTGGCCTATTCCCTTTCCATGAGTCCGGCCCCGGCCGAGACCTATGTCTTGAGCGGAACCGGGCTCCCGGAGGGGGCAGTCATCGATGGAGCCGGTATGATGATCTGGTCGCCCCAGCCGCAGCAAACTGGGGAGTTCTCACTGCGACTGAAAGCCGAAGGACCTACGGTACTGCGCAAACTTTTCACCTTCGCGGTGGAAGGAGGCGAGACCGTCGCGCTCCGGCCGCCGTTAAACGGGCAGGCGGCGGGGAAATGGAGTTGGGGAGGGCAGACTTTCCGCCTGCGTCCGGGTTTGGACGAGGGACGGCATTGGGTGGAAGTTTTCGGGACCAACGCGGCAGGCAAAGTCCAACTCCTCAAGCGGGAATGGATGGACGCGGACGCGTTCTCCCGGCCCCAAGAGGTTCCGAAGGGAGTTTCCGCGGCGCATACGGTGGTTTTCGCGCGCTTGCAAATACGCGTGGACGGAATCTACCTCGCTTCGGGCGGGTAATCCGAAGCTCTACTCACCTCGCATACCGGCGTGTCCCTTGTTTTACAAATGGCAGGGCCGGAAGTAGCTTTTCGATTTTCGGGGGCGTTATCCGGTCTCACCAGCCATCTTCGCTTTTCCTGCTGACCAAGAAGGACGGGGAATTCCTGCGCGTCATCGCCAGCGTATCCGTGGTGCTGGCGCATTGCATCCATTACTGGGTGGAGGGTTTTTACGCGAACAGGGAATTCCTTTCCCTAGCCTATTTCGCCACCGTTCTGGATCAGTTCACCCGCTTCACTGTCCCGCTGTTCTTTTTCCTCTCGGGCTTCGGCTTGACCCTGCAATTCCAGGCCAAACCCATTCCCTTGGCCGAATACTACCGCTTTCGCTTGGCGAAAATCCTGGCTCCGTTCCTGCTATGGTCCTTGTTGACCGCATTCCGCCATCAGGAGTTCATCCTGAGTCTGCCCTGGTCACAGGATCCCTGGGCCACCGCCAAGGTTTTCCTGCGTTTCCTGTTGCTGGATGGGTTCGACTATCAATATTATTTCGTCATCGTCATTTTCCAATTCTACCTGGTCTATCCCCTCTTATATAAGCTGGGGCGCTCGAAATTATTCCTGGGGCTGTTCCTGCTCATGCATTTGGCCCTCATGTCCCCGGTGGAAACCTATCTGGAACTGTTCGGGAAGGAGCTGCCCAAGTTCCATCCCAATATCCTGCTGTTCCATTGGTTTTATTGCTTCGCCGGCATATACGCGGCCTTCAACAAGGACTTCCTGGGGAATCTCCTTATGCGCTGGAGCCCTCGCAAGGTGCTCCTCTTCTGGGTCGGCACCATCCTGCTCCTGAACTTCGAATTCCTGATGAATATCCGCAACGAGAAATACCTCTCGGATGCGGATCATTTCAACCGCTGGGCCGTGGTCCTCTATTGC
>JBDSWM010000010.1:0-27559 GCA_039926685.1 Fibrobacteria bacterium
TGCGGCGCCAGGCGCTCCTTCCGTGCCCGGCATGGCTTCCATGCCGGCGGGCTCAGCTTCTGTGCCCCGTGTCCCGGTGATCGAAGTGGAAGGCCGCCAGTTCCCGGTATCCCTGGAATATTGGGACATTTCCGGCAAAGACAACGACGATACCGATGAGAGCGACGCCCCCGCGCGCGCTTTCGCCCCGGTGGAGGCGGCCGCCATCGCCATCCGGGAATTGCAGGCGCGCCGCCCAGACAACCTGCTGGCCTTCCTGCCCACGGAAAAGGAAATCAACGAACTGCATCGCGAACTGGAACGGGATATGGGGAAGGATTTCTCCATCCTCCCCTTGTACAGCCGCTTGTCCCCGGGGGATCAGAAGAAGGTTTTCGCCGAAAGCGCGAGGCCCAAGATCATCCTGGCCACCAATATCGCGGAGACGTCCCTGACCATTCCCGGTATCGGCTATGTGGTTGATACGGGGCTGGCGCGCATTTCCCGTTACCATGCCCAGACCAAGATCCAAGGCCTGCCCATCGAGCGCATTTCCCAGGCCAGCGCCCGCCAGCGGGCCGGGCGCGCGGGCCGCGTCAAGGCAGGCACCTGCGTGCGCCTGTATTCGGAGGCGGATTATAACGAACGCATCCCCTTCACGGAACCGGAAGTGCTGCGCAGCAATCTCGCGAACGTGGTGCTGCATCTGCTGGCGCTGGGCCTGGATGTGGATTCCTTCCCGTTCCCCGATCCGCCCGCGCCCGCGGCGCTGAAGGGCGCGTTCCGGCAATTGCATGAGCTGGGCGCCGTGGACGGGCCGGGATCGGACGCGCGCCTCACCGAGGAAGGCCGCAAGCTGAGCCGCCTGCCCGTGGACGTGGCCATCGGGAAAATCCTCCTGAAGGCGGGGGAGTTCGGGGTCCTGCAGCCCGCCCTGATCATCGCCGCCGGCATCACCGTCCAGGACGCCCGCATCACGCCGCGGGAGGAGCCGGAACGCGGCAAGGCCGTGGGCCTGCATCGCCGCTACGAGGATCCGCGCTCGGATTTCCTGGGTGTGCTGGCCCTGTGGATCTGGATCCACCGCAATTGGGGCGATCGCTTCACCCAGCGCAAGCTGCGCGCCTTGTGCGTGGAGAACTTCATCTCCTACAACCGCGTGCGGGAATGGATGGATCTGGCGGAGCAGTTCGCCCGTCTCCTGAATGTCACCCTGGACGCGGGCAAGCTGGGCATGGAGGAAGCCAAGACCGATCCGTTGCACAAAGCCATACTGGCCGGCTTCCTGCCCTTCCTGGGCCGCCGCAAGCCGGAGGACGTGAGCTATCGCCTGGCGGGGGACAAGGAGGCGTTCATGCATCCCGGATCCGCGTTGGCCAAGCGCAAGCCGGAATGGATAGTCGCGGGCGAAGTGCGCCAGACATCGCGCGTGTATATCTACCGGGCCTGCGAGATAAAGCCGGCCTGGGTGGAGGAAATCGCGCCCGAAGCCTGCAAGCGTTCCTACGCGAACGTGGCCTGGAACCCGGAACGCGGATTCGTGGAAGCCTTGGAGAGGGTTTCCTACAAGGGTTTCGCCATCCGCCAGGATCGGCGCGTCAACTACGAATCCGTGGCGCCGGAGGAATGCGCCGCCATTTTCTGGAGCGAAGGCGTGATCCGCGACGGTTCGGGCGCCCCTTTCCCGTTCCGGGAGGCGAACAAGCGGGTGTTGGAATCCCTCGCTTCCCTGGAGGCCAAGGCGCGCGTGCGCAGCCTGGTGCCCGATGAAGAGGCCCAAAGCCATTGGTACCGCACGCATGCGCCCGGGGTGGCTTCGCGCATCGGGCTGGAGCGCTTCCTAAAGGAGGCCGGGGAAGCGGCCTTGGTTTTTTCCCTCAAGGAGTGGGCGGCCGTTCTGGAAAGCGGGGAATGGGACGCCTGGTCCGCGTACGCGGGTCCGCCCGGCTCCGGCGGGCACGCCTTGCATCGGCTTTTCCCCGACGGCCTGGACTCCGCCGGCCACACGTATCGTTTGAGTTACCGGTTCGATTTCGGGGATCCCCTGGACGGCATTTCCCTGGAAACCGATCCTCGCGGCCTGGCCTCCCTTTCCGTGCGCGATCTGTTCCGCGGCATCCCGGGCTGGCGCAAGCTGATTTGGGAGTTCTGCCTGGACCGGCTCACGGCCAAGGCCGCCCAAGCCGCCCGCCAGGACCAGGCGGGAATCGCCGTCGCCTGGGATCAAAGCGTTTCAGATGCGGCCGGATCCTCCTCGGCCCTTTCCCCGGCCGCCTTACTGACGCAAGCGCTCGCTTCCCCCACCGAGGCAGGGGCTTCCCGAGAAACGGGTACCGCCGCCCTCACCTTGCCCGCGGTCTGGCCGGCCCATCTGCAGATCCATGTTTTCGTGCGCAGCCCCAATGGGCGGCGGTTCCTGATGCATGTGGACCCGGCCTGCGGAGCGGCGGAATTCTTCACCGCGCGCCGCCGGCTCCTTTTCGGGGAAGCCCCCTCGGCGCGGCCCTGGGAGGCATGGCGTCAAAACGCCCTGGCGGATTTCGGTACCGTACCTCCCGCGTTACCTTGGCGCGGCCTTGCCTACGGGGCCGATCCCCTGGGGGTTACGGCCGATCCGGCGGGCGGGGCGGTCGGGGGCGGGGTGTCCGCGGCAGGGGGATCAGGAGTCGCGTCTGCCGGCGCATGCGGCTTCTTCGCGGACGGGGACGAGGCGGCCTTCCATCATCGCATGGCCCTGGAAAAGCCCGGTCCGGCCGATGCCAAGCTGCGCGCTTCCCTGGCGATTTTTTTCACCAAGCGCCTGCAACTCCTGGTGGACGCATGGAATTGCAACGATAGGTTCCGCAAGGAAACCGCCGGATTGCGGGAATACCTTTGCTCCCGGCGCCTGCCCGGCCTGTATGCGGAGGCCTATGGCGCGGAAGCGCTGGCCCGGGCGGAGAAGGATTTGCCACCGCCGCGCCCCGCCGCGCTGGCCAAGCCGGGCACCCAGATCAAAAGCCTGGCGTCGCTGGCCCAGGCCCAGGCCCGCGGCGGCGACTCCACCGCTTGGACGGGAGTGGCCCTCACTTTGGGGGCGGGCCTGGTTTCCCGCGGGCATTTTTCCGCCTGGTTCCGATTCCTGGCCCAGCCGCCCCTGGAAGCGAAAACGGAGATCGCCGCTTTGTTCCGCACCGCAACGACCTTGCCGGATTGGGAAGCGTTTTTCCTCTCTCCCTACCATATGGCGCTGGCCGCGCGGGCCTGGGCCAAGACGGTTTCCCAAGGCGCGCCTTTACCCGATCCCGAGGACGGGTTCCTTTGGCCAAGCGAAGAAGCGGAATGGTTGCTGGCATGGACCTTGGCGCGCGAAAACACGGAACGGATCCGCAAAGGCGCGAAGGCCTTGCGCGATCGGTTCTGCGCCCGCCTGGCCGGTCTCGGCCAAAGCGTGGCCGGGCTTCCCAAGCCAAGCCGCGCCGCTTTGGACGCGCTGGATAGGGCCGTTCCCTGGCAAGCCAAGGCCGAGGCGGAATTGGAAATGGACCTTTACCTGAACCGTCTGGCCGGAAAGTCCGGCGTCGCCGGGGCCGCGCCCGCCAAGGCCGACGCGGTGGTCCAGGAGAAAAAGGAAAAGCAGATCAAGGATTTGTCCGGGCGCTTCAAGAAGCTGTGAACCACCACAGCCATGCCGGCACCGCGGCGGCCAGTGTCATCAGCACATTGGTATGCGCTCCCGCCTCCAGGCCTTTGCGGGCCGCCCATTCGCCCCAATAGGATTCGAACAGGTTGGCCGCCACGGCGAAGATCATGAGAGCGGCCACGTCCAGCGGCCCTCCCCATCCCAAAGGCAAAATGGCCAGGGCCATCGCTCCCGCCGCCGTCAGCCCCGCCAGGGTTCCGGCCACGGACACGCCGCCTTCGGCTCCGGGAGGCACCGGCCGGAAGGAACGCAGGGAGAGGGTCCTTCCCCCCATGGCCTTGCCGATTTCCGAGGATACCGTATCCATGGTCTTGGCCACCAAGGGCGCGATGCACACCAGCAGGGCGGCCCGGGGTTCGCCGAAGGCGGGAGCCATCGACCCGGTCGCATGCGCCAAGGGGGTCATCCAGGCAGCCATGCCCATGGCGCCGAAAACCTCCGCCGCTCCCCGCCGGCCGCCGCGCGCTTCCGCTAGACCCAAGGCCCGTTTGCGGGCCGCGCCGAAGCGCGTTGCCAGGTTCCCCAAGGCGAAGAAGCCGCACAGGAAGGCGAACAGCCAGGGGTTCGCGAGCACCAGGAGCAGGGAAAGGAAGGCGCCCAGCAGGGAGCCTCCCGGGGTAAGCAAGCCGGCGGCGTAGGCCAGGATGCCGAAAGCGGCGGGCGCGCAGGCCCAATACCAGGTAAGCCCGGGTAACTCGTAGGCTACCCAGGCCGGGTTCGGGATCAACGGCGCTAACGCGCAGACCGAGAACGGGATCACCAGGTTATCCGCGATGCCGAACCAGGCCGTCTCCGCCAAGGCGGCGATGGCGATGAACAGGGCGACCGCCGTCCACAATCCCGCCGACCCTGCCGGCAATCCGTCCTGCCCGCTGGCGATTCCGCTTCCAATCCCGCTGCCTATCCCATAAAGCGAGGGGAAAGCGGCCATGCCATGGATCAACAGCCAAGCGAGTGAAAAAGCCGCCGCCGCCCCCAGCGCTACGGCCAAGGCGGGTTTGCGCGGATTCCAAGGCAAAGCGGGACCGATGGGAAGCAGCCGGCACGCGAAGCCGATGCACGCGTCCACGCAAGCCAAAGCGAACCAGGCCGCCATGACCGGCAGGTACCATGCGGGTTTCCCTAGCCCTGCGCCGGATGGGCCGAACGCGCCGTAAGTGCCGAACGCTATCACGCAGGCCATCAGGGCGGCCGGATAGAGGATGATCTCCAACTCGCCCCGGCCCGGGTCCAGGTCGCGGTACAAACCGCGCGCCGCCCTGGGCAGGATGAAAACGTTCATGATGAGGAGCAGGAAGGTGACGCCCAGGGCTTGCGCCGGGCTCAACCAAGGCAGGCACAAAGCCGGCCAGAATGCCGCCATATGCGCCAGCTTGCGGCGGGTTTCCGCCCAAGTCAGGCGAGCGGGCGGGGAGGGCATGAGCCGAAAGTTAGGAATCCAGGCTCCTGGGCGCGATAGGCAGGAAACCGGAAAATCGGCCTAATCGGCTGAAATTTCGAATTCTATCGCCAGCCACGTTCTTTTTCTTCCAGTAACTATATTTTCCACCGTATCGTAGCTTTCCATCCAAAAGGCTCGTACTGGAAACCTGAATTATGCAAAATCATACTCTTCAATGCCCTGTCACCACCGCCCTTTCCGTCATTGGCGGAAAGTGGAAGGTTATCATCCTCTGGCATCTCAAGGAAGGCGGCGTGAAGCGATTCGGGGAATTGCAACGCCTGGTGAGCGGCATCAGCCAAAAAATGCTCACCCAGGAATTGCGGGACCTGGAAGAGTCCGGCTTGGTGAGCCGCAAAGTCTATCCGGTAGTGCCGCCAAAGGTGGAGTACAGCCTGACCGAAACCGGCTGGTCCCTGAAGCCCGTGCTCGAGAAATTGTGCGAATGGGGCTCGGAATACCGCAAGACCCGCGGGGAAACCGTTTCATCCATGGCCGTGGAAGAGAATTCCCTGCATCCCACCGCCAGCCGCCAATTGGAAACCGTTCCGGATTAAGTCCAGGCGCCCTAGGGCGCTTTGCGGCCAACCGCTCTCAGGAGCTAGGCGGCCCACCCTTCACTCTATCGCGACCACCCTGAGCTGGATCTTCCGTTCCCCGCGGAAGGTGTTCCATTCCGGATAATAGGCCATCTTCTCCAGCCGGGATCGCTCCAGCACGTATTCGCGCAAGTATCCGAGGTTGAATCCGATGGCGTCGAAGCTGGCCCCCGGCCGGCCCACTGTGAATTTCAGATGCTTGTCGCCCACTACCTTCGCTTGCGACAGCAAGGCCACGCCTTCGGAATAGAAAAGCGGGCTTTCGTTGAGCGGTCCGAAAGGCTCGAAGCGCTGCAGCCATTGCATGCCGCTTTCGTTGAGCTCATCGAGGCCGATCTCTACCGCCGGGGCGATGCGGGGCACGAAATCATTCCCGGCCAGATGTTCGGCCGCGGCGGCGTTCATCAGGTCCCGGAAAGCGGGAATGTTCTCCGCTTTGATGGTGAGGCCGCAGGCATGGTAATGGCCGCCCCATTTTTCCAGCAAGTGGGCCGCGCCGCCCAGCGCTTTGTAAAGATTGAATCCGGTCATGGTGCGGCCGCTGCCTTTGGCCAGGCCCTTTTCCGCGTCCACCGCCAGCACGAAGCTGGGGCGATGGTAGCGCTCCACCAGGCGGGCGGCCACGATGCCGATCACGCCTTCATGCCATTCCGGCGAATCCACCACCAGGCAGCCGGATTCGGTCAAGGCGGGATCGCCGTCGATCATGCGCACGGCATGCTCGGTGATGCCCTGATCCAGCTTGCGCCGGCGGTTGTTCTCTCCCACCATCTGGTCGAGATAACCCATCGCCTCCTCTTCCGTTTCCGAAAGCAGCAAGCGGGCGCTGATCTCCGGGCTGCCCATGCGGCCCATGGCATTGAGCATGGGCGTGACCTTGAAAAGGATTTCCCCGGAGGAAACCCGCGCGCGTTCCACGCCTACGCGCTCCATCAGGGCCTTGAGGCCGAGGTTGGGGGCCGTGGCCAAGCGCTTCAATCCCGCTTTGACCAGGCGGCGGTTCTCGCCCACCAACGGCACATTGTCGGCCAGGCTGCCCAGGGCCAGTAAGTCGAGGAAGCGTTCCGCCGTCTCTCCCCGGATGGCCAGGGTCAACGCGTTGAGCAGCTTGTAGGCCACGCCCACGCCGGAAAGCCCTTTGTTGGGATACCCGCAGCCGGGCTGGTTGGGATTCAGGATGGCATCGGCGGGCGGCAATGCGCCCGAAGCCTGATGGTGATCGGTGATGATGACGCCCAGGCCCAATTCCTTGGCCTTGGCCACCTCGTCCACGGCGGCGATGCCCGTATCCACCGAGAGCAGCCATTTCGCGCCGCGCTCATGCAGCTTGCCCACGCTGGCGTAGCTTATGCCATAGCCTTCCTGGAAGCGGTTGGGCAGGAACCACTCCGCGTTGAACCCGCAGGCCTTGAGCCCCTGGTACAGCAGGGCCGTGGCGGTGACGCCGTCCACGTCGTAGTCCCCGTGCACGATCACCTTTTCGCCGTTCTTATGCGCGGCCAGGAGCAAAGCCAAGGCTTTGTCCATGCCCAGCATGGCTGGGCCGGCGTCGCATTCGGGCGGGGATTGCGACTGCCCCAACGCGGCCAGGAAGAACTCCCGCGCTTGCTCCTTCTCCTCGATGCCCCTTTGCAAGAGCAAATCGGCTACGAAGCCCGGTCCGTTGATATCCTTGGCCAAGCTTTCCCGCAAGGGATGCGCGGCCGTCACCGGCTTGATGATAACGGCGGGGACTACGGGGCGTTTCAGCATGCGGCGGTTTCCTTGCGGGCCGATTCCACGGCCTGGATCGCGGCGCCGATAGCGGCCGCCTTGGCGGCGTATTCCAGGTAAAGGCCCAACGCGACGACCTTGGGCTTGGCATAGGCCTGCACGGCGGACAGCGTTTCTTCCAGCCAAGCGGCGAAAGCGGACAACCCCGGGGCGCGCTCCAGCGGACCGATGATATCGGCCAGGGCCGGGGGCAGGTCCTGGCTCGCCAATGCCGCACGGGTCCAGGCGAAACCGTCGCCGGCGACGATATCCCCTTCCAGAGCTTCCAGGCGGTGGAACATGCGCGTTACGCGCAAAAGGAAGTGCAGGAGCCGGGAGGCGGAGGTCAAATCCCCGAAGGCGTCCGATTCCTCCAGGTAATCCGAGAAGGCCAGCCAATCCTTTCCGAGCGACTTCGGCAGCGCCGCGGCCAGGAAACGCCCGGATTCCTCCAGCAGGGTATCCCCGCCGTTACGGTGCAGGGAGAGCAGCACGCCCGGTGAGCCTTCCGCGAAAGGGAGGAGGCGTTCCGGCGGTACCGCGATGTCCCAGGCCTTTCCCTGGCGGGCCAGCATGGCCCGCAGCGCCTCCGGCGCCAGGGGGAAAAGCGGCAATTGGGTGCAGCGGGAAAGGATGGTGGGCAGCAGCGCGCTGCGATCGTCGCTGGAAAGCAGGAAGTAGGTGTTGGGGGGCGGTTCTTCCAGGGTTTTCAAAAGCGTATTGGCCGCCGGTGCGGCCATGGTTTCCGCCCACAGGATGACCACGATGCGGGGCCGCCGGGAGGCCTCCGCGAAGGAAAGGCGGGCCTGCAGGCTTCGGATCTGGCCCACGTTGAGATTGGCCTTGTCGGTGCGCGCGAAGGCATAGGGGTCCGCATGGAATTCCTTGGCCCTTTCCGTTAGCTCGTCCACCTGAGCGTCTTCCATGCCGCTATCGCCGCCGCTGCCGCCCGCGGATTTTTCCGCCCCCTTGTCCTTTTTCTCGATGGGCATCAGGAAGATCAGGCTGTCGAGATTGTTGCGCTTCCGGCCCAGGCAGCCCGCGCAAGCGCCGCAAGGGCGAAGGTCGTCGGCTTCGCATAGGAGGATGTCGATCAAGTCCAGCAAAAGGGGGTTTTGGCCTACGCCTTCGGGCCCATGCACCAGCAGGGCATGCGGGAATTTGCCGGAAGAAAGCGCCTGGGACAGGAAGGCTTTGGCCTCCTCCAACCCTTGGGCGCGGCTGAAATGGAATCGCATGCGGGACTTTACTGGGCCTGGACGGGGTAGGCGGCGGTCATAAGGCAAAAGTAGTAATAGGCCGCCGCCGGGGCGGGGGCACAAGCCCCGGCGGTGGGCGCGGACACACGGAGAGCGTGCGCCGAAGGGCCCTATTTACCGCCGCTGCGCAGCCATTCGGACGGATCCACCGTCTTGGTCCCTTTCCGCACTTCGAAATACACCTTCCCGGCTTCCACGGATACGGTTCCCAATTCCTGGCCGGTCTTCACCTTGTCCCCCTGGCGCACGCGGATGCCCGCCAGGTTGGCGTAAATGGTGAAATAGTCCGAGCCGTTATCCAGGATCACCCCCATCCCGTAGCCCGGAATGCGCGTGATGAGGGCCACTTCCCCGCTTACGGCCGCGCGCACGGGTGTGCCCGGCTGGCCCTTGATCTCGATGCCCAGGTTCTTGGTGGTGGTTTTGAGGGTGGCATGGAATTGCAGGCCATATTTGGACACCACTTCCCCGTCCACCGGCAGGCAATACTTGGATCCGCTTTCCAGAACAGTGGCCTTGCGGTTGCGGGCGAGCTCTTCCTTGCGCCGCTTTTCCAGCGCGGTAATGATATCGGTGATGAGGCGGGCGTTCTCCTCCAGTTCCTGCAAAGCCTTTTGCTTGACCTGCTCGTCGGATTGGATTTCCGCCAGATTCCTCTCCTGCAATTTGCGGGCGCGACTGTAAGTCTCCTTTTCCACCGCTTTATGGGCCCGGAAGGCGCTGACTTCCCCGAGCCGGCGGTCCAGCTTCTTCAAGGCGCGCTGCTTTAGTTCGGCGTCCTCGCGGCCCGCTTCCACCAGTCCGCGATCATAGCGCAGCACGCGCTTCATGAAAAAGACCTTGCGTAGGAAATCCCCGTGCCCGGGCTCCCAGCCGCGCAGCACCATGCGATCCGGGCTGCCCGTCATGAACAGGGTGCGCACTCGCCTGGCCATCACCCGGTTGCGATCGGCGATGCGGGCTTCCACCTCATCCAGATCCTGGCGCACGGAGGAGACGGAAGCGTTCAGGGTCTGTTCGGTGGCCTCCAGCTTGGAGAGGTATTGATCGGTATGGCGCAGGTTGCCGGAGATCTTTTCCAAGGTGCCCAAGGTGGAGACCCGCTTTTCGCGCAGGGACGCCAACTCCTTCTGCTCGTTGAGGAGCCGGTCATGCAGATCGTTCAGTTCCTTGCGCTGGCGCGCGATCTCGCGATCATAATCCTTTTTGTCGGAGGCGAAGACAGGGGGAGGGGATAGAATGCAAAAGGCAAAAGTCAAAGTGCAAAGTGCAAAGTGGGGAATCGGGAACGGACTTGCCCGCCAATGCGGACCGAACCCATCTTTTCCCCTCTTAAAATTTTGAACTTTGCACTTAGAACTTTGCACTTTGACTTTTTTCTTTGAGCGGGCTACACCGCATGCCCGCGCAGGAAAGCCCGCACTGTCCGGGTGCTGGCGATGGCGGCGATGGCGGCCGTGGCGCCCATCAGGGAAAACGCGCAGGTCCAGAAGGGGACCAGGCCGGGAAGGCTGGCCGAGACCAGGCGCGCCAGGCCGAGCAGAAAGGCCAGGGAAACGACGCCCACCAGGCTTCCCAACAATCCCAACAGCACGCCTTCCAGCAGGAACGGCGTCAGGATGAAGAGATGGCCCGCGCCGCAGTATTTCATGTTCTCCACCAGGATGCGGCGGGAGTAGAGATTGAGCTTCACGGCGTTATGGATGATCAGGGCCAAGGCCCCTCCCACCAGCAGCATCAGGATGGAGGCTCCACCGGCCACGGGCACGCGCCACTTGTCGAGCCACGCCAGATACAGGGAATTGGCGCTGGCTTCTTCCACTTCTTCCATCCTGCGCAGCCGATCCAGCAGCAGCTTGTTGTGGAAGGAGGAGCGGAAGCCCGCGGCGGGATAGATGAGGAAGGAATGGGGGAGGGGATTCCAATCCAGGGACCGGATCATCTCATCGCCGAAGTCGCGCTTGAACTCCTCCAGGGCGTCGTCCTTGCTCACGAACAGGATCGAATCCACCCCCTGCAAGCGGTGCAGCTTGGCCTCAAGGCCGTCCAGGGAGGCTTGCGATTCGAACTTGGATGCGGGAAAGACGCGGATCACGCTGTCGTCGGCGCCTCCGCCTCCCAGCGACCAGACCATGCTGAACGCCAGCAACAGGCCCGCGAACACGGAGGTGCAGATGCCGATGGTTATCACGGAGGTTACGGACAGGAATTTGTCGGACCGGAATCCCCGGAAAGCTTCCAGAAGCAGGTAGCCGAGCTGGTTTTTCATCTGTCCCTAGTAGGTGCCTTGGAAGGGAAAGGTAGAAAAGGGATTTCCGCTGCCGGCTTTTTACCCCTGCGCCAGGGAAGTTCCCGGAGCGGCGGGAGCGGCGGGAGCGGCGGGAGCGGCCGGCGCGTGGGAGGACTGGGGCACGGCGCTGGTCTCCTTGAACAGGCAGCTGGGCCGATGATAAACGTACAGCCCCTGGAAATGACGATGTGCGCCATGCGCCTGGAAGCGGATCTTCGCCAGGCAGACTTCCTGCATCAGCTTGGCCACGGACATGTCCACATGGAAGCCCGCTTCCCATTCCGACGCACGAGGCTGGCGCACGCCTTTGCCGGCGCCTTCCGCGCTCTTGGCCGAGGCCTCCCGCGAACCGTCATGGTCGAGCGTCATCTGGAAGTCGGCCAATCCCAGGCAGGGGTCGGAGGCGCAATGATCCGCCGTTCCCATGCGCATAACCCACAGGGAACCGTTGAACTCCCGCAGCCGCATCTTCATCTGCGACAAGGCCCGGAACGTTTCCGCCTCGGTTTCCCCCGCGAACTCGTCCAGGTTGTCGATGACGATGGCCATGGGCATGAGGGCGTTCCCGCGTTTCCGCTGCTTGGGCAGGTAATCGTGTTCCAGGTACTTGAGCAATTGGTCCAGCCCGTCCTGGCGGCCGCAAGGCGCCGCTTGGATGGGGTTGGGGAACAACGAGTCGAAGGCCTTGGCCAGCGCCGCCGCGTCGGGAACCCCGCCTTCCGGCCTGCCGGCCAAGGGATTGCCCCGGTAATGGCGGGACAGTGCCGACAAGGCCAGATCGCCCAGGCTGCGTTTCTTGGAGAAGATGAGGACCTGGCCGGTGCCTTCCTTGGCGTAGCCTTCGGCGCATTGCAGCAGGAACTGGAAACCCAATTCCCCCGCGAACGGATCGCAATGCAGCAACAACATCTCCCCGCAGCCCAGCCCTTGGTGGATTTTGTTGAACGCGGACGAATACAGAGGCCAGCGCCATTTGCCCTGGGTATAATTCTGGAACCAGGCGGTCAGCTCGCGGCCGGCTTCGCCTTTCTGGCCTCCGGCGAAATCGCCTTTCCCGGACTGGAAATTCTTCTCGTGCTGCAGGCCCGGCGAAGGACGGCTTTCGTATTGCGGTTCCTGGGATTCCTGCCAATTCTGGCTCAGTCCTTGGATGTTGGAAGGCGTAACGTAGGAGTCCTTTTCCGATTTCGGCTTCTTGGATTCGAAGACTTCTTCCAGCAACGCGCTGACGGTCCCGTCTTCGCCCGGTTCCAGCGAGCCCGAGGAGGTGACCACCATGGTTTCGCTGGACTCGGCCGAGAACATGCCCGGCAGGCCCGGTACCGGATCATGCAGTTTGCCCAGCGCCGACGAGGTGAGGGCGAAATGTTTCTGCTCTTGGGGGGTCATCTTCTTTTCCAGCGAATCCAGCAATTTCTTGACGGCGAGACTCAAGGTCATATTGACCAGCGGCCTGCGCTTGAGCGCTCCCGGAGCCCAGATGCGCACGGAGATGCCGGTCAGGAAATAATCCAGGCTGTAATTGCGGATGCCCATGCGTCCCAGGATGGAATCGATTTGGTATACGATGTTCACCAACTGATCGCTATTGCCCCCTTGCACGTACAGCTCGCGGATGAGATCGGGGGTGAACAGGAACACGATGGAAAGCGAATGCACGCGCGCGGAATCCTGCGCGGGAAAATCCGTCAGGGTCCGATCGAACTGGTTGTAGGAAGGGCGGGTGGGGATTTGCGCCTGGGTATAGGCGAAATTGCTGAGGGAGAAATTATAGCGGCCGACCAGGCCGCGGCAGGCTTCCAACAGGAAATCCGCATCGTTGAAGAAGCCGCGCCCTTCCACCTTATCGGTTTTGCTGTTGATGAGCATGACTTCCAGATAAGCCTTGCCGTTGTCCGAAAGCGGGACGAAGGTCTTTACCAAATCGGGTTTGCTGAATAGGGTGGAAAACATAAGGCTCCCATCATTTTCCCGCCTTTCCGGGATTTTGGGTAGGGTAAGATTGTTGGCAATGCGGGCAGGAGCTATCTTCCTGAGGTGATAACCCTCGGCATTGAAACCTCTTGCGACGAAACGTCCTGCGGCATCGTGGACGATCAAATGCGGGTTTTGGCGAATCAGGTGCATAGCCAGATACCCCTGCATGCCGAATACGGGGGAGTGGTTCCCGAAATAGCCGCGCGCGCGCATCTTGAAAAAATCGACCCCATAGTCCGCCTGTCGCTGGCCGAAGCGGCCATTTCCCTGGAAGCCATCGATCAAATCGCCTTCACGCGCGGTCCCGGCCTGCTAGGCCCCTTGCTGGTGGGCGCCTCCTTCGCGCGCGCGCTGGGCCGTTCCCTGGGCAAACCCGTCTCGGGCGTGAACCATCTGGAAGGCCATTTGGCGTCCGCCTTCCTGCAGGATCCCGGTCTCAAGCCCCCGTTTCTCTGCCTGGTCGTTTCCGGAGGACATACGGAGTTCGTGCAGGTGGACCCCGGGCTGGCCTATACCCTGATCGGGAAAACCCGCGATGATGCCGCCGGCGAGGCGTTCGATAAATGCGGCAAGATCCTGGGACTGGGATACCCGGCAGGCCCCGTGCTGGCAGGCTTGGCCGCCGCCGGGAACAGGGACTTCGCGGCCTTTCCCAAAGCGCTCGATCAAAGGGACAATTTCGAGTTCTCTTTCAGCGGGTTGAAATCGGCCGTGCTCCGCTATGTGGAATCGCATCCGGCGGAATTCATCCGGAACAATCTGCCCCACATTTGCGCTTCCGTCGAATCCGCCATAGTGGACCTGTTGGTCAAGAAGTCCGTGCATGCCCTCTATGCCACTCACATGCAGGTTGTCACCGTGGTCGGCGGGGTTTGCGCCAACGCTTATTTGCGCGCCAGGATGCAAGCTGAGGCGGAAAAACGGGGATTCCGGGCGATTTTCCCGGCGCGTCAATATAGCGGGGATAATGGAGCCATGATTGCCGCCATCGGCCAATGGCGCGCCAACGGCGGCTTGGCGGGAACGGATACGGCGGTGAACCCTTCCCTGCGCTGGATTTAGGGGATCGGATGCGCCTGAAAAGCGGGTATGTCGATTGACAACCCAGTCCCCGCTACCTATAGTATTTATACAGTAATCAGTATCCCCCTGGAGGGTGCCATGTCGAAATCAAACCTACCCGTTCTCGTCGCCGTGGCCACCGTGCTGGGATTGGGCCAGATGGCCCGCGCCGACGAGGCCGAAGTGCGCGCCGCCGCCGAACGCACCAAGGACGCGACGCTCAAGGCCCATTTGATGAACAACATCGACATTTTCGGCAAAACGGATCTTCCCGCCATCTACATCTTCATGCCCAACTCGGACGGTTCCGAGGAAATCCAGGGATCTCTGCTCACGCGCGATTTCTCCCGCGATCCGTTCTTCATGCAGAATGTCGATAGGGAAGAGTTCGAGCTCAAAGTCGTCCTGCGCGATATCGGGACGGATGACGATAAGGATAAAGTTAAGGAAGCGGCTGCAAGATAATTGCGGAGAGCTTTTGACGTACAGGGGCCCTCGCTGATTTTGGCGGGGGCTTTTTTCATGTCCTCCAGCATCGAATCAACTTTGCGACTATGTTTAGTTCTTCCATAGTTTGAAGCCGATACACACCCTTTAAGGTAAGCAATGCGAATGAAGTCGGGATTTTCGGTTTTGCGTTGGCTTTTCTTGATATCCATTTTCCTATCCAACCCGGCATTTCCGGCCCAGACTCTTTCGGGAACGGTTAAGGATGGATCAGGAAAAGGCATCAATGGCGCGACCGTGCAACTGGTCGTGAGCGGCAAAGCCACGCTGACGGATTCCGCCGGCAACTGGCGATTGGACGTATCAGCGTCCATCCAGAATCAGTCCGTTCAAAACGGTCTTTTCGAGGCCGCGATCCAGCATGGCATGCTGGCCCTTACCATCAACCAGCCTCGGCTTCGCGTCAAGATCAGCCTCCACAAGTTGGACGGATCCCTCCTCGATTGGGTATTCGATCAAGAGCTCGCATCGGGACGTCATACCATAAACCCGGTCAGGCAGTCTTTGCCGCCGCAATTGGCCTTGTTAAAAGCCGATATCGGCGGCACGGTGACATATTTCAGAATTCCGATCCTGACTGAACCGGGGGCGCCGGCCGCCAGTAGGGAGAAGAAATCCGCAATGCCGCTCGCCAAGGCGGGCATCGTGATCGATACCCTCAAGGCCATAAAGAGCGGCTACCAGACCGCGGCCAAACCCATTGAATCCTACGCATCCGGGCCATATGAATTCGTCCTGACGGAAGCGCTAGATAGCTATCGGCTTCCGCCTCCGGATGCCTGCAATGCCTGGGACTATGTCCAGGGCTGCGTCCCCGGCGATCCCAACTCGGTATGCGGCGGCGTCTGTTCCACCATCAACGCCTGCAGCGAGAGCCAAACCTCCAAGCCCGGCGCCGACGTCACCTTCATCTGCCCCAGAACCATGCTCCACAGCACCAATATGCTCCAGGCCGCGATCGACGACGGCAACGATGCCTATCTGTACGGAATCGTCGGGCACGACGTGGACGCGGGATTCATCGACGGTGCCGCCAAGAGCACCTGCTGCCAGTGCTACCAGATGGTCTATGCCTGGCCGAGCCCGAACAATGAGCGGCAGGTCCAGAAGAACCCGGATGATGTCAGCAAGCCGGCCTCCGCCGTGCCCATCCCCAAACCGGTCATCGCCCAAAGCTTCAATACGGCGGCTACCCGCAATACCTTCGACCTGTATATGGGCGGAGGCGGCTTCGGCGCCAACAATGGCTGCGGTCCGGGACTTCAGCAAACCTCGACATCGGGCCAATACCTCTATGAAGGCTATCCCCAGGAGGGCGGCGTCTCCGGCGGCGTGAAACCGATTACCCATTGGACCGAATGCAAGAACCAGTATCAATGGGTCACCGAAGCAAGCCTCGCGTCTCCGGCCTGCCAGGCCAGGCTGACGGAAACCTGCAATAAGATTACCCATGCCGATCCGAAGATCACCGAATACGCGCGGAAGTCCTGCATGCAGACCAACCAGCCCGCATCCCTGCACCATGCCAATTGGTCCGTTTACGTGCGTATGGTGGAATGCCCGGAAGCCCTCACCCGGGTTACCGGCTGCAAGCTGCAGCCCCAAGGTTTGCCTAAAGTCAACGGGCTCATCACCGCCGAACAGGCCGCCAATGACCCGTCCTTCTGGAAAAAGGGATCCAACGGCAATATGTACGAGACCACCACCATGGAAGACTGCTGCCGCCCGTCTTGCGCCGCGGCCAATTGGGTCCAGGAAAAGGGCCTCAAGGTCGACCCGGAGTACAATGTCTTCTATTCCTGCGACCGCGCCGGAGTCCCCCTGACCCAGCCGAAAAAATAGCCGGGCCTCTCAAGAGAAGAGTTGTGGGACCTCTAAGACCTCTTCGCATAAACCCTCATCTCATCCCCCCATCCCGGCGCGGTCAGGATGCCGCTCAGGAAACTACCAATCCGCTTGACGGCATTATGTAGCGCCGTTTCCCTGCCTACCCCCGCCGAAGCATCTTTCCGCGCAGCCTCGATGGCCTCGCGACCGCGCAGGTTTTCCAACCATTGTTCGCGCGAGTCCAAAGACCGGTCCACGCGGTTCACCCCGCTGAACGCGTTCCGGAACCCCGATAATCCCGAGGTCTTCACCACCACGTCCTTAAAGCCGGCCTTGCGCAGCAAGGCGGTCAGGGTGGCAGGCGTGAAAAAGCACAGATGGCGGGAAGGTTCGAAGAAGGACCAGCGCTTTCGCAGCAAATGGCGGGAAAGGCTGTTGTAGTTCGGGGTGGAAAGCAGCAATTGGCCGCCGGGTTCCAGATGATCATGCGCCCATTTCAGGAACTCCGCCGGATGGGCCTCCCTTTCCACGATGTCCCAGGCGGCGATCACGTTATAGCGTCCCTCCCAGGGATCGCGGAAAATGTCGGTGGCGGAAACCTGCAGATCGAATCGTTCGCGGGCGAAGGCGGCGCGCTCCTTGGACCATTCCAGCCCTTCCACGGACCGGTAATGCGGGCGGCAAAGCTGGAGAAAATGGCCCCAGCGGCAGCCCACCTCCAGCAAGCTGGCCGAGCGTTTGTTGAGGCCGTATGCCTTGGGCATTTCCCGTTGGATGCGTTCCATATGCTCGGCCATGCGGTGGCGGAGCATCAGGTTCCGTTCCGAGGAAATGGGGGCGGGTTCGCGCCGCAGCATGTCCTCGCGCACCGAGGTGGCCAGGCGGGGGGAAATGTACATCAGGGAGCAAGAGCGGCATTTGCGCAACAGGGTAGGCCCCAGCCTACCCAGGATATGCGCCGGAATCGTAGCGCAGGAGGGGCAGGTCGTCTTTTCCAGGAAGTCGTTGTCTTCCCCGGCCACGAGCAGGCGATCCCAGAAGTCCGGGGCGGCCTGGCGTTGCTCGCGGGCGGGAGCCGGGCCGCGGTTTCGGCCGCCCTTCATACCGCCGCGATCGTTGCGGCGGGGCCCTTGCCCTTCGTAGCCACCGGGGCCATCATGCCGGCCCTCCCTGTCTTCTCGGTTGCTGTGGTCGGGTCGGTTGCCGCGCGGTCGGAATCTGCGTTTCTTCACGATGAAATAATACCTCGCTTTCGGCCGCGATTAAAGAGCGGCCCCCCCGGACTTCGCGTTTATTTTGGGGAACGTAATTGCTATTCTTGGAAGCTTCGGCCCCTTTCCCGGCCGCCGCGCTTCCGTCAGGGACGCGCCAACCATCGGGAAGCATCGGTTTAATACGGGAGCGCATCGCGTGGATACATCGACATTGATTCACGGCGCCACGGTCATGACCCCCAACGGTCCGGCATTGGCGGACGTTCTGGTGGAGGACGGCATCATCCGCGCCGTAGGCGCATCCCTTCCGGCCCCGGGAGCCCGGCGCATCGACGCCAAGGGTCTGACCCTCATACCCGGCGCCATCGATCCGCAGGTGCATTTCCGCGATCCCGGCATGGAATGGAAAGAAGACTTGGCCACCGGATCGCGCGCGGCCGCGGCCGGCGGCGTGACCGGATTCCTGGAAATGCCCAACACCTCCCCGCTCACGGTGACGGTTGAACTGATGGCGGCCAAGAAGAAAATCGCTGCTTCTAAATGCCTGGTCAACTACAATTTCTTCATCGGCGCCACGCCGGACAATGTGGAAGAATTATTAGCCGTCAAGAACGTATGCGGCATCAAGATCTTCATGGGCGCGTCCACCGGATCGTTGCTGGTGGACAAGCTGGAGGATCAGGACCGCATCTTTTCCCGGGGCCGCCGCCTCATCGCCGTACATGCCGAGGACGAAGCCTTGATCCGCGAGAACAAAAGCCGCTTTGCGGGCGTCACGGACGTGTCCAGCCACGCCTTGATCCGCAGCCCGGAAGTGGCCTTGCGGGCCACGCGCGCGGCGGTGGGACTGTCGCGCAAGTACAACCGCCGGCTGCATATCCTGCACATGACCACGCAGGAGGAGGCGGAGTTCCTGGCCAAGGAAAAGCCGGGCCTGCCCGTTTCCGCCGAGGTTTGCCCGCAGCATTTCCTGCTCACGGCGCCGGAATGTTACGAAAACCTGGGCACCTATGCCCAAATGAATCCGCCCTTGCGCGAGAAGCGACACGGGGAAGCCCTATGGCATGCCCTCAAGACCGGCGTCATCGATTGCATCGCTACTGATCACGCCCCGCATACGCGCGAAGAAAAGGACAAGGGCTTTCCGAACGCGCCTTCGGGCATGCCGGGGGTGGAAACCTCCCTGCCCTTGATGCTCAACCGCGTGAACCAGGGCTTATGCACGCTGGCGGAAGTGATCCGCTGGATGTGCGTGAATCCCGCCCGTCTCTACGGCATCAAGAACAAAGGCCGCATCGAACCGGGCTACGACGCGGATCTGGTGCTGCTGGACATGGCCAAGGAGAAGACCATCGAAGACGGCAAGCTCCAGACCAAGGTGAATTGGAGCCCGTACAACGGTTGGAAGGTCAAAGGCTGGCCGGTGATGACCATGGTGAACGGGAACGTGGTATACCGCGAAGGCGAATTCTTCACCGAAGTCCTGGGCAGGGAAATGATCATCGACGCGCCCTGGGAGAACGGCGGCAGCTTCCCGTGAACGCGCAAGGGGTCAGGACGGCCATCCTCGACAATCCTTATATCCCGCTTTGCGTCCCGCCGGTATGCGTCGTGCTGCAATTCTTCCTGGCCATGGCCATGTTGGGCAACGGTTTGCCGAATTACATGAATAAAACCGCCATGAGCAGCATTCCCATCACGGGGGCCTTTTTCGCGCTCGGCGCCTTCACCTTTCCCGCCATCATGCTCGGCATCCGGAGCCTCATCTACACCCCCAACAAAGTGGCGCCCGCCCTCGGCATCGCTCTGAACCTGGTGTACCTGGTTTCCTTCCTGATCTTTTTCCTGATGTTCATCGTGCTGAAAGTCCCCAACTGAAATTTCCCGGCTAAGTGACCCCTTCGGCCTCCCCGCCGGGCGTATCCTAACGCATCCCGCCGTTTCCTTCTGCAACCGGGCTTTCCCTAAGGAAAGCTTTGCCATCCCTTCGTCTTCCCTCTCTTCACCCTCGCTTTTCCGCATTCCCGCCGTGAATCGCGATAGGCTTTTATCCGGGCCCGCAATGTCTTCCTTGGCACAACGCTTGCGTTTGCATCTTCCCCTTGCGAAAGGATCCCCATGCAAAACACGATTAGCTACCCGGGCGAAACCGCTTCCCCCCAGGAAAGCGGCAAAACCGGGAACCGGGCCGATTGGCAGGGCGCCGCGGAAGATGATGGGCTTTTGGATGCGTACTCGCGCGCCGTCATCGGCGCGGCGGATAGGGTCAGCCCTTCCGTGGTCTTCATCGAGGTGACCCACAAGGAGGTCAAGGCGGAGGCGCGCGCCGATGCCAAATCCCTGCCGCCCTCGGGCACTCCTTCCGATCGTCCCCCGGCCTCGGGGGGGCCCAACGAATCCGGGAGGGAACACGGAGGCACCGGTTCCGGCTTCATCTTCACGCCCGACGGGTTCATCATAACCAACAGCCATGTGGTCCATGGGGCCTCCAGGATAGTGGTGGCGCTGCTGGACGGTTCGCGCTATGAAGCCAGCCTCATCGGCGACGATCCCGACACCGATTTGGCCGTCATCCGCATCACGGCCGCCAACCTCATCCCGGCCGCCTTGGGCGATTCCCAGGCCATCCGCGTGGGGCAGGTGCTGATCGCCATCGGCAACCCGTACGGTTTCCAGACCACGGTGACGGCGGGCGTGGCCAGCGCCTTGGGCCGATCCCTGCGCTCCACTTCCGGGCGGCTCATCGAGAACGTGATCCAGACGGATGCGTCGTTAAACCCGGGCAACTCCGGCGGACCCCTGGTGAACGCGCGCGGCGAGGTCATCGGCGTCAACACCGCCATCATCCGCCCCGCGCAGGGAATCTGCTTCGCCATCGCCGTGAATACGGCCAAAAGGGTGGCGTCCCAGTTGATGCGCCATGGCCGGATCACCCGCGGCTACCTGGGCGTGGGCGGGCAGGATGTCCCCTTGCACCGGCGCATCGTGCGCTTCCACAACCTGGAGCGGGAGGAGGGGATCCTGGTCATCTCGGTGGAAAAGGGAAGTCCCGCCCATAAAGCGGGCCTGCAGGAAGGAGACGTGATCGTCTCCATCGGCGGAAGGGCGGTGAGCGGCCTGGACGATCTCCACCGGCTGCTGACCGAGGATCGCATCGGCGTGGAAACCGAGCTGACCTTGATCCGCCGCTTCTCGGAGATGCTGACCGTGTCCGTGCAGCCTGCGGCCCGGCGGCCCCAGTAAGCCGCGGAGGGGCGGTCCGGGCTCCCATCCGGGCCGGCCCTTCAGTTTAACTCAACGATGCCGGGAATGGGATTTCCAAGGGCGGTGCTTGCCCCACTTGTGATGCCAATGCCCATGGCCAGCACCATCGTCGCAACTCGGCTCTTCCGGCTCTTCTTCCTCGGTTGAGCCCGGGAAATCCCAGGCCTTTTCCGATCCGGAGCATTGGGCCACCCCATCGGTGATGCGCCTTAGCACAAACGTCTTTAGGAATAGCCCGATGCCGTTCAAGGACCCTTCCATAAAGAAGAGATTGCCGACCTGCACGCCTGGGCGGAATTGCGCGGGGATGACCCCTACTCCATCATAGTCGACCGGAAGCTGGTACGCCAGGAAGGCCAGCTTCTGATCCCTATTCACGAAAGTGAATACGGTTTTAGCCTCGAAGGTGTAGGATTCGCTGTTTGGATAATCGTACTGCTCGAAGTCCGCGAACGCGGAACCGGTGCCTTCCACCCTTCCCAGTTTCGCAGCGTAATGGTGATCATAGATCATTCTGTATTGCGTAATGCCCTCATCGGTGCTCTGATGCACGGTGTCTACTTCGGCGAAATCCCATCCCAGGGTGTCCGAATCGAACGGAATCGCCGGTTCCACGGCATAGTCTGCGACGACGCATAAAGTATCCGTCGCATTTGCGAGTTCATAAGTCCTGGGATAGGCGCTGGTATAGGAGTACATGGCCTGGATTCCGGATAGAATAAGGGTGGGGAGGAGGATTTTCCTGCCGTTCACTGTGTTTCCTTTCGCGTTCCGGGAGGCGGATCGGTTCGTGGGAGTGTGTTGATTTGCGCAGTCGATCGGAAACGGAAGAGAATCCGACTGAAGGGAAAGAAGATCTTTCAGACCGGTCGCGCCAGGAAAGTCTTGCCCGTCATGTCCGTGACCGTAACCGATCCGTAGCTCACGGGTTTGGGCGGGCCACAGTCATTTTTTCGAAATACAACTCGGCCGTATAGCAGCCAATCGCTTCGTTGGATCCGACGGACCATGGATTATCTTATCCGCATCCAAGGCGCCCGCTCGAATGCTTTGGTGATCATTGGTGTCCTCTCCATTCCCTTACCGCAAAGGCTTTCGTATGAAATTGGCACCGATGGTCTTCCTGTGCGCTCTCGGTTCCTTTGGATTTACCGCTTTCGGCGAAGCACCCGGACCCGCGAAAGTGAATATCCGCGCTACGAGCACGCAAATATGGCTGCGGGCGTACTTGGGGGGCGTCCTGAGCGGGCTTCAAGCGGAATCCGGAATGGTCAATATGAACGGGGGGCCTGGCCATGGTACCCTGGCAAAGGTTGGCCTTGAACACCCGGTTGCAATTCTGCGTGTCGGGCGGGCTGAATTATACCCGGCTGGCATTATCGCGAGAGTTCACAGATTTCGTGGAGGCGAATACGGAGGTGGTTTTCGCGGATGATGCGGCTTCAAAGCCTTTTCCGCGTACAACGTTATGGTGGATCTGGGCATTGGCTGGCATTTCTGAATGAGAATAAGCAGGGATTTGGCCTGGAAACGCGGGATTTCTAGTATTTCATAGCGCCTGGCAACATATCACATGAATATATCTGAATTTCATGATATATTGATATACAATGGCCAGAGTCTTGCAAATCGATGTCCTTACCGGTGTATTCAAGCTCCTCTCGGATGAGACGCGCTTGCGCATCCTATGCGCTTTGCGTGAATCGGAATTGGCCGTGGGCGAACTGCAGAAGATCCTGGGGCTGGGGCAAAGCACCCTGTCCACCCAATTGGGATTACTGAAAGAACAGGATTTGGTGGCCGGCCGCAAGGAAGGGCAGAAGGTTTTATACCGGATCCCGCGCAACGGCAAGGAAGATCCCAAACTGGAAATCATCGAGAGCGCCATGCAAAGCGCTCCTGCCGCCAAATGGTACGATCGCGACCGCCGCAACCTCGAAAAAGTGCTGCAGGAGCGGAGTGATCGCTCCCGCGAATTCTTCAACACCCAATCCGTGCAGAACATGCCTTCGCCCGGTCAAACCTGGCGGGCCCTATGCAACGGCCTTATCCGCCTCATGAGGGGACAGCGCATCGTGGACCTGGGCTGCGGCAACGGCAGTCTGGCCGTTTTGCTGGCGCAGTCCGGCAACATCGTGACCGGCGTGGACAGCAGCGAAGAGCAGATCCGCCTGGCCCGGGGGAACGCCGAAGGGAAAGTCGATCCGGGAAACCCGGTATTCAAGCATGCGGCCATGGAAGAAACCGGCTTGGCCACGGGCGCCTTCGATGCGGTGATCCTGTCGCAATCCCTGCATCATGCCGCCAAGCCCAAGGAAGCCCTCGCCGAATCCCATCGCCTGCTCGCGCCCGGCGGCCGCATCCTGATCCTCGATTTGCTGGCGCATGGCGAAGAATGGATGCGCACCAAGTTCGGGGATTTCTGGCTCGGGTTCACACGCGCCGATCTGGAAGCCTGGCTCAAGGAAAGCGGATTCACCGACATACACTTCGAGATCACCGGCCCTTCAGAAAACAATCCTGAGATTGAAGGCTTGCTGGTGCAGGCGGAAAAAGTATGAAGAGTTCAAATTCCAAAGTGCAAAGTGCAAAGTTTAAAATGAAGACAAATGCGAAGACGATGAAATTGGTTTGCACTTTGACTTCTATCCCAAGGATCGACCCATGACATTCCGTCCCCACCCCGACATAGCCCATCTTCCCGTCGTCAAAGCCGCGCAAGAGCGCATCCTGATCCTGGACGGGGCGATGGGATCCATGATCCAGACCCATACCCTGGAGGAAAATGATTTCCGCGGGGAGCGTTTCCATGCCCATGTCTGCGACGTCAAGGGCAACAATGATTTGCTGGTGTTGACCAAGCCGGAAGTCATCGCCGGCATCCATCGCGCCTACCTGGAAGCGGGCGCGGACATATTGGAGACCAATACCTTCAATTCCAATTCCGTCTCCATGGCCGACTACCACATGGAAGATCTCGTCTATGAGATCAATTTGGCCGCGGCCCGGCTCGCCAAACGGGAGGCCGAGGCCTTCACGGCCAGGAATCCCGCCAAGCCCCGCTTCGTGGCCGGATCCATCGGGCCCACCACGCGCACCTTGTCCATGTCCCCTGACGTGAACGATCCCGGCTTCCGTTCCGTGACCTTTCCGCAATTGGTGGAAGCCTATACCGAGCAGTTGCGCGGCCTCATCGATGGCGGATCCGATCTGATCCTGGTGGAAACCATCACGGATACGCTCAATTGCAAAGCGGCCCTGTTCGCCATCGAGAGCCATTTCGAGAAAACCGGCAAGCGCCTGCCCGTGATGATTTCCATGACCATCGTGGACAAGAGCGGACGCACCTTGTCGGGCCAGACCGTGGAAGCTTTCTGGATCTCCATTTCCCATGTCCCCGTGTTCAGCGTGGGCATCAACTGCTCCCTGGGCGCCGAGGACATGCGCCCCTATGTCCAGGAAATCTCGCGCATCTCCGATTGCCTCATCAGTTGCCATCCCAACGCCGGCCTGCCCAACGCTTTCGGCAAATACGATCAAACCGCCGGCGAGATGGCGAAGCTGATCGAGGATTTCGCCGCCAGCGGCTTCCTCAACATCGTGGGCGGCTGCTGCGGCACCACCCCGGAGCATATCGCCCAAATCGCCGGCATCGTGGCCAAGTACCCTCCGCGCCAGGTTCCGGAAGCCTCCCCCTACACCATGCTGAGCGGCCTGGAGCCCTTGATCATCCGGCCCGAGGTCAATTTCGTGAATATCGGCGAGCGCACCAATATCACGGGCTCTCCCAAGTTCTCCAAAGCCATCCTGGCGGGCGACTACGAGGCCGGCGTGGCCATCGCCAAGCAGCAAATCGACGGCGGCGCCCAGATCTTCGACGTGAACATGGACGAGGGCATGCTGGATTCCGAGGCCGCCATGGCGCGCTTCCTGAACCTGGTGGCCGGCGAACCGGACATCTCCGCCAAGCCGGTCATGATCGATTCCTCCAAATGGAGCGTGATCGAAAAAGGCCTACAAGCCGTACAAGGCAAGGGCGTGGTCAATTCCATCAGCTTGAAGGAAGGCGAAGACGCCTTCAAGCAACGCGCCAAGCTCATCCGCCGCTATGGCGCCGCCGCCGTGGTGATGGCATTCGACGAAAAGGGCCAAGCCGATTCCCTGGAACGCCGCATGGAGATCTGCAAACGCAGCTACGACATCCTTGTGAAGGAAGTGGGCTTCCCGGCCCAGGACATCATTTTCGACCCCAACATCCTCACCGTCGCCACCGGGATGGAGGAGCACAACAATTACGCCGTCGATTTCATCGGCGCGGCCAAATGGATCAAGGAGAACCTTCCCGGCGCGCACGTGAGCGGCGGCGTGTCCAACATCTCCTTCTCCTTCCGCGGCAATAATCCCGTGCGCGAGGCCATGCATTCCGCTTTCCTGTACCACGCCATCAAGGCCGGGCTAGACATGGGCATCGTCAATGCCGGCATGCTCCAGGTGTACGAGAACATCCCCAAGGACCTGCTGGAACTGGTGGAGGACGTGCTGCTCAACCGCCGCCCGGACGCCACCGAACGCTTGGTCAACTTCGCCGAGACCGTGAAAAAGACGGACAAGGTCAAGGTGGAGGACGAAGCGTGGCGCAGCGGCACGGTGGAAGAGCGCCTCAGCCATTCCCTGGTCAAGGGAATCGTCGAATTCATCGACAAGGACGTCGAGGAGGCGCGCCTCAAGTACGCCAAGCCCCTGGAAGTCATCGAAGGCCCCTTGATGGCGGGCATGAGCGTGGTGGGCGATCTGTTCGGATCGGGCCAGATGTTCCTGCCCCAAGTGGTCAAGAGCGCGCGCGTGATGAAGAAAGCCGTGGCCGTGCTGCTGCCCTATATCGAAGAGGAAAAGCTCAAGAACCCTTCCACCAGCCGCGAGGCGGGCAAGATCCTGATGGCCACCGTCAAGGGCGACGTGCACGATATCGGAAAGAACATCGTGGGCGTGGTCCTGGCCTGCAACAATTACAAGATCATCGATATGGGCGTGATGGTCCCCGCCGCCAAGATCCTGGAAATGGCCCGCGCCGAGAACGTCGATGCCATCGGCCTTTCCGGCCTGATCACGCCTTCGCTGGACGAGATGGTGCATGTGGCCAAGGAGATGCAGCGCCAGGGATTCACCATCCCCTTGCTCATCGGCGGCGCGACCACTTCGGTGGCGCATACCGCGGTCAAGATCGCCCCGGCCTACTCTCATCCGGTGGTGCACGTACTGGACGCCTCGCGCAGCGTGCCTACCACGGGCAGCCTGCTCAACCCCGCCCTGGTCGGCGCATTCATGCAGAAGATTACTGAACGGTACGACAACGTGCGCGAGGATCACAAGCGTAAGCTCAGCGAGCGCAAATCCATCTCCATCAACGAAGCGCGCAAACGCAAGCCCGTCATCGATTGGGCGGGCGCGCATGCCAAGTTCGACGTGGTCAAGCCCAAGTTCCTGGGCATCAAGGCCTTCGACAGCTACCCGCTCGAAGAGCTGGTGCCCTTTATCGATTGGACCCCTTTCTTCCAGACCTGGGAACTGGTGGGCCAATACCCGAAAATCCTCAAGGATTCCGTTGTAGGCGAGGAGGCCACGCGCCTTTTCAACGACGCCCAGGCTTTGCTGAAGAAAATCGTCGCCGACAAATCCCTCACGGCCCAGGCCGTGTTCGGCTTGTTCCCCGCCAACAGCGTGGGCGACGACATCGAGATCTACGCGGACGAATCGCGCTCGCAGGTGCTTGCCACCGTTCACTCGCTCCGCCAGCAAGTGGATAGGGCCGGAGGCGAACCCAATTTCGCGCTCGCCGATTTCATCGCGCCCAAGGATTCCGGCGTGGCCGACTATTTCGGCGCCTTTGCCGTGACGGGCGGCGTGGGCCTTGAAAAACTAGTGGCCGCCTTCGAAAAGGACATGGACGATTACAACAGCATTATGGCCAAAGCCATGGCCGACCGCCTGGCCGAAGCCTTCGCCGAACATCTGCATCAAAGAGTCCGGCGGGAGTTCTGGGGCTATGTGAAGGTGGAATCCTTAAGTCATGATGACCTGATTAGGGAGAAATACCAGGGAATCCGCCCTGCTCCCGGTTATCCCGCTTGTCCCGATCATACCGAAAAATCCATTCTTTTCGATCTATTGGAAGTTTCAAAGCGCACCCAATTAGTGCTGACGGAGAGCTTTGCCATGATGCCCGCCGCCGCCGTGAGCGGCTGGTACTTCGCCCATCCCCAGGCCCGTTATTTCGGACTCGGAAAGATCGGCAAGGATCAGGTGACGGATTATGCGGTCCGGAAAAAAATGGATCTGGAAACCATGGAGCGCTGGCTGGCCCCCAACCTGGACTATGATCCGGCCTGAAGCTTGAACCGGCCTGAAGATCGCCCCGGAAGCCGCATCCCCGCTGCCCAGCGCCGAATGTTCTCACCCATGTGGTCCGGGTTTATACCGAGATTGTGAAGATGCAATGGGTATTTGCTACATTTGCTCCGTCTTTACGACACCACAACCAGGGTAGCTCGCCTACCCGGATCTTTTAGGAAGGACTTTTTAAAATGACGAAGAACACTCTTTCGAAACTCGCCCTGTCTCTCGCGGTCGCCGGCATCATGGGCGTTTCCCAGGTCGTAGCCGCTGATGCAGCTCCCGCCATGACCACCACCACCACCACCACCACCAC
>JBDSWM010000011.1:0-5120 GCA_039926685.1 Fibrobacteria bacterium
CACCGTTTGAGTAAGGGTCCGCAGTCCCCAATGCGAGAGCCGCCGACGCATATCGCCATCATCATGGACGGCAACGGCCGCTGGGCCAAGAAGCGCCTGCTCCCCCGCGTGGTCGGCCATCGGGAAGGCACCAAGGCCACCAAGAAAATCGTGCGCGCCTGCGGCGAGCTCGGCGTCAAATACCTCACCATCTACGTCTTCTCCTCCGAGAACTGGGAGCGCCCGCTTCCGGAGGTCGACGCGTTGATGAACCTGCTGGTGGACATGGTACGCCAGGAAATCCAGGACCTGATGGACAACAATGTCCGCCTCTGCGCTTTGGGAAACCTGAACAAGCTTCCCGATCTTACCCGCAAGGAACTGGAATGGGGCATCGAGCGCACCAAGGGCAACACCGGTTTGCAGCTTAACCTCGCCGTCTCCTACGGTGGCCGGGAGGAAATCCTGGACGCGGCCCGCGCCCTGGCCGAAAAGGCGAAGCGGGGCGAGATCGAGCCGGATGCCATCGATGAGCAAAGTTTCAGCGCCCAGCTTTATCTGCCGGACCTGCCCGATCCGGAACTGCTGATCCGCACCGGCGGGGATCAACGCATCTCCAACTACCTTCTCTGGCAGATAGCCTACACGGAACTCTACGTAACCCCCACGTTATGGCCGGACTTCGACAAGGCAGGTTTGGTGGAAGCCATCGAAGAGTACCACTCCCGGCAGCGCCGTTTCGGCAAAGTACTGGAGGGGTGAGCTTGTCCAACCTGGCTGTCCGCGTCATCTCGGCCCTGGTCATGATCGTGGTCATATACGGGGCCATGATCATCAGCCCCGTCACCCGCTGGGGAGTCATGGCCCTGATCCTGGCCCTGGGCGCCTGGGAATACGCGCGCATGGTGACCCTCAAGTTCCAGGGTCCCGGAGTCGCATGGCTGGCGGGCGCGCTGGTTTTCGTATGCGCCATCCCCCAATATCCCGGAATGCTGGAGAACTCCATCTTCCTATCGGCCAGCCCCGCGTTATGGGACTGGGGCGTTTGCGTCGCCGCCGTGCTCGTCTTCACCTTGATCGGCTTCCGCGCCCTGGCTATCGAGGTCATGGCGCCCTGGATCTACCTCCAGCTGTTCGGCATAGCTTATTTCGGCGTCTACGCCGCGGCCGTTTTCGGGCTGCTCAACGATGCGCCCGGCTGGAAAGGCATATTCCCCCTGCTGTTGGTGCAAATCGCCATCGCCGCCGCCGATACCGGAGCCTATTTCACAGGCCGCAAATTCGGCAAACGCAAACTGGCCCCTTCCATAAGCTCCGGCAAGACCGTCGAAGGAGCCTTGGGCGGGGCGGCCTTCACCATGCTCATCGTCATCCTGCTCGGCCCCAAGCTTTTGCATACGGGTTTCCTGGCCAGCCTGGGACTGGGCATCCTCATGTCCGGAACGGCCATCGTGGGCGACTTGTTCATCTCGATCCTGAAACGCTATACGGGCGCCAAGGACTCTTCCCAGCTGATCCCCGGCCATGGCGGCATACTCGATCGCTTCGATTCGCTGTTGTTCTCCGCTCCCGTCGCGGTCGTTTACCTGCAATTCGCGCAGGGCTGATTCCACCCGCGGCCCGGCTGGACGCCACTTCGGTTTCCAAGCGGATGCAAAAGCTGCGCGATACGGCCGCTTCCATCCATGTAATCAACGAGAACGATGTCCACCGTACAGGGAAAGTCGGTGGATCCTTTCGTGGCTCCCTCGCCATTTTGTGATCGATTTCCCGATCGGATTTACTTGCATATCCCCCCTATTCTCCCCTATGATGGAAGGTGGAAAGAAGCAGTTCCCATGCCGCTACCGATGAAAAACCGCAATGCCGCCTGAATCCCTATCCGTTCCGTTGGGGAGCCTGGTCCCGGCATTCGAGGGGTGCGTCCTGTGGGCGGTGCGCGCGATCCTGGAAACGGACGCACGCGTAAAGGTTCCCTTCGAAATCCTTTCCGGCGTCCCGGAAGGCTCCTCCCTGTACTGCATCCTCCCTTCATCCAACCCGAATTTCTACGCGCAATTGGTGATCGGGATGGAAGAAGAAGCCTTGCCCCGGTTGCTGCCGAACGAAAGCGACGATAAAGTGCGCAAGGATGCCATAGGGGAAATAGCCAACGTCATCTCCGGGCTTTTCATCGCCGAAGATCAGTTCATCACCCGTTTCGGCTACCTGAAGCCTTCCAGCCCGTTTTTCAGCGAAGGCGCATTCACGGCCCGAAAGGATTGGGGCCTGCGCGGCCGCATCGAGTCCAACGGCCAGGAACTGGGATTGCACTTCTACCTCCGCGATCTGCGGGATCCGGAGTCCTTGGCTTCGGACCGATCCGACAGCGCCGCAATGGAAAGGAAAGGGAGCGCGGCGTGATCGCCGTCGCCTGAATCACCCAGCATGCAAAAACGCATCATCATCATCGACGATTCGATTTTCCTCGTCAACCAACTGACCGTCTTCCTTGAAGCGGTCCTGGGCCATACCGTGGTGGCCACCGGCAACGACGGCAACCAAGCGGTGGCCCTCTATGAAAAGCACAAACCCGATCTCATCACCTTGGATATCACCATGCCCGTCATGGACGGCGTGGAAGCGCTGGGGGAAATCCTGGTGCGCCACCCGGCGGCCAACGTTATGATGATATCGGCGGTGCGCGGCCCGGAAATGGCCAAGTGCCTCAAGATGGGGGCCAAGACCTACATGGAAAAACCCTTGCTCTTCAACGATGAGCAATTCGTCGAGGATTTCAAGGAGACTCTGGCCGAAATCTTCGACAATTAAGCCCCCCGGAACGGATCCGACCGAAAGTATGCCTACCCACTGCCGCCCATCTTTAGGATAATGGATCGGGGCCGACAATCGACATTTTTTATATTGCACACGGATGAATAAGAAGAATATCGCCTTGCTGGGCGCTACCGGCTCGATTGGCATGGCCTCCCTGAAGGTGTTCCGGCAGCATCCGGATCGATTCCGGCTGGTAGGCGTGGCCGCCGGCCGCCAATGGGACAAGCTCCTCCCCATCATCGAGGAATTCAAAATCGAAACCGTTTGCTTGTGGGACTCCGCGTCCGCCGCGGAACTCCGCAAGCATACCAAGGCCAAGGTGCTCGAAGGCATGGAAGGCCTGTTGGAAATGGCCGCCCTTCCGCAAGTGGACTATGTCCTGAACGGATTGGTTGGCGCCATCGGATGCCGGCCCACCCTGGAAGCCATCTCCCAGGGCAAGCACGTGGGCCTTGCGAACAAGGAAACCATGGTGATGGCGGGCGAGATCATCAACGCCGCCTTGCGCCTCAATCCCGCCAGCCGCCTCATCCCCATCGATTCCGAGCATTCCGCCATCTTCCAATGCCTATCCGGACGGCCGGTCTCGGAAGTGGAGCATATCGAACTCACCGCTTCGGGCGGCCCTTTCCGCGAAAGGCCCAAGGCCGCCTTCGCCTCCATCCGCAAGGCGGATGCCCTCAAGCACCCCACCTGGGTCATGGGCGCGAAGATCACCATCGATTCCGCCACCCTGATGAACAAAGGGTTGGAAGTCATCGAGGCGCATTACCTGTTCGGCGTCCCGTTCGATAAGATCAAGGTCGTCATCCACCCCACCTCCATCATCCATTCCTTCGTGCAGTTCCGCGACGGATCGCTGATGGCGCAGCTGGGCTGCCCGGACATGCAGCTTCCCATCCAATACGCCATGAGCTATCCCGAGCGCTGGCCGCTCAACGTGGATCGCCTGGACATGGCCAAAATCTCCAAACTGGAGTTCTTTCCGCCCGACGCTGACAAATTCCCGTGCCTGGGTCTGGCCTACCGCGCCGGTAACCTGGGTGGTACGGCGCCCGCAGTTCTCAACGCCGCCAACGAGGCCGTAGTGGCGCGCTTCCTGGAAGACCGCGCGGCCGGGACTCCTGGCGCGATCGGGTTCACCGACATCCCGCGCATCCTGGAGCAAGTCCTCGACGCGGCGCGAATCGGTCAGAAGCCCACCCTGGATCAAGTCATCGAAGCCGACGGCTGGGCGCGTCAGGCGGCCTTGGATATCATGGACGACATCTCCCCCGCTCCTTCGCCCTCTTCCTCGACCACTCCCTCGTCCATATCCTCCCCCATTCCAGCCGTCACCGCGCGGCAATCGACCGCCAAAGCGGCGGAGCGGTAGGGCCAGCCCCTACCCGAAAGGATCCTTCCATGCATCTCACCGGTTTCTGGTCCCTCTTATACCAACTCCCCGTCGGCCTGATCGGCCTCAGCCTGATGGTGTTCATCCATGAGCTGGGCCATTTCTCAGTGGCCAAATGGGTGGGCGTCAAGGTGCATACCTTCTCCATCGGGTTCGGCAAGAAGCTGATCAAATTCAAGCGCGGCGACACCGAATACGCCCTGTCTGCCATTCCCTTCGGCGGCTACGTGGCCATGGCGGGGGAAAATCCCGATGACGGCGGCTACGGCAATTCGGACGAGTTCCGCAACAAGTCCATCCCCGCCCGCCTGGCCATCGCCGTGGCCGGCCCCGCCGCCAACCTCATCTTCGCGTTCGTGATCCTCTTCGGCCTCTATCTCTCCGGAGTCCAGGAACCCAAGGTATCCATGATCGTGGGCGAAGTGGAAGAAGGCTCCGCCGGAGCCGCCGCAGGCATCCGCCGCGGCGATGAAGTGCTCAAGCTGAACGGCAAGCAGCAGGCCGGCTGGGAGCAATTCATGCAGGACGTGGCCATGGAAGGCGGCCATCCGGTGCCTTTGCTGATCCGCCGCGATGGACGGGACACGACCCTCAGCCTGAAATCGGAAATCAATCCCAAATTCGGAATCGCTTTTTCAGGCATCACCGGCGAAGCCGAAGTGATGGTGGCCAAAATCATCCCGGGCAAACCCGCCGAAAAGGCCGGTCTCAAGGAAGGCGATGTCATCCTCTCGGTGGACGGCATCCGCATCCCCTCGGCCACGGCGCTCATAGAAATGGTGAACGGCTCCAAAGGCTCGCCCATCGCCATCGCCCTGCTCCGGAACAAGGTGAGGCAGGAGATCCAGATCACGCCCGTCATGGACGAAGCCAGCAAACGTTTCATCGTCGGCATTTACCCCGGCCTGAACGTGCCCACCGTGCTGGT
>JBDSWM010000012.1:0-5242 GCA_039926685.1 Fibrobacteria bacterium
CGGCCTGGTCGAGGGTGGGCCTCAGGTTGTTCACTATCCAGTTTCGGTTGTATCCTTTTTCGTTCTTGCATGCCCCGAGCCATTGAAAGTCCAGGTTCCAACCCTGTTTCGCCGCCTTCAGGAAAGACGCCATGTAATCCGCGTTGTCCTGGGACCAGGTGGTGCTGAACCAATTGGGATAGCTCCAGGCCAAGGCGTCCAGGATAATTCCTGGATTCCGGTTCCGGGCCTCACGGGCCAGCCATAGTTCATAGCCCCGGGTGGCCACCGGATTAGCCGCTTCCGCCTTCTTTATGGCGTGGCTGGGTTCGCTGCCGCAAGTGGAGTTCTCACCGCCGCCGATTTCCACCTTCAAATGCTGGAATCCGGCCCCGAATTTGGGCTTGAAGAGGAAGTCCAGGATATCGGCGCGCGTGGGTTCCGGATAATCGTAAACCAGGCGGGTAGAGGCGCCGGCGCTGACCGCGCCTATGCCTTCAAAGGTCCGCCCCAACTTGTTCCCATCCACGTTTACGGTCACGGCCCGCCCACGCGAAAGCAAGCAACCGCATAGGAGCAATATCCATTTCGCCGTATCACCGTATTTCATCGCGCTATTCCCCTTTAGAAGCCCTGCGGATGATAATATAATGGGCGATACCTTTGCCGGCCGGCCTTATCATGTCGGCTCGAAGACCCATCCATGAGGTAGAGTGAAGCGCGTTTTGCAGGTTTTCCTTTTCATCCTTTTCATCCTTTGGTCGGCCGCCCAGACTGTGGCCGCCGTACGCAAGACGGCGCTGGGGTTGGCGACCGTATCCGCCGGCACTTGGACCGTTTATGGCGACCTGGATGGTTTCCTGCCCAAGCCTTATGGCGGCGCAAGCGGCGGATCTTCGGGGGGATCGCCGGGCGCTTTGGGTCCCTTGAGAAGGATCGAGTACAACAAGATCGCCGTGATCGGTTTTTACGGAACCGTATGGGGTCAGCCCGCCTTCGCGGCCTTACCCTGGCTGTGGACGGCCAATGTAGGGGAGAGCGGCAGGGATGATCGCGTGGCCCTGGGAGACGGTGAATTTTACCTGGGACAAAAGGCGGGCGGAGCGGAATGGCGCCTGGGCCTGATTTTCCCGGCCGGCTACGATATACGCGACGGGGATCCATGGATGGGGCCGGGAAACCTGCAAGTTACCTTAGGAGCGGCCTTCAATCCCAATCTGACCCGCTACTCACGGCGTTGGGAAATGTCCTCTGAAGCCAAATGGGCCTATACCCTGGACGACGCCATCGCCAAATCCGGCACCTGGGGGCTATATCCGAGCGGAAATCTTTGTTATCGGCCCGGGCAGCCTTGGAAATTCGGGCTGGAAGGCCTGGGCTATTGGAAGTCATCCTATTGGGGGCGCTCCGCGGGCTTCGGAGAGTCCGTCCTTGGTATCACCGATTCCGCCAGCCCCAAGCCCCAATGGGGCGCGGGATTGGTGGCGGGCATGTTCGTCGAGCATTTCCTGAACGGAAACCTCGCCCTGGGGCTGAAGGCAGGCCACGGCATATGGGGCTATCGCGACGCGGCGACGTATAACGCCTCCGTCTATCTTCTCTACTTCCCCTGAATCGCTTCGAGGGGCGGGATCCGGCCCGCGGATCGCCTTCAGTTTCCCGACTCGTACCGTTTCAATTCGTCCCGCAGGCGGGCCGCTTCTTCATAGCGTTCCGCAGCGAGGGCCTTTTTCAATTTCTCCTGCAACCGTTCGACCGGATTGATGGAAGCGGGGGATTCGGCTTTTTTCCGCACGCCTTCCCCGGAGCTGGTTCCGCCTTCCTCCATTCCGGCCTCTTCCAGGTCTTCTCCTTCGCCGCTCTCGCCTCCCTCCTTGACCATGATGGCCGCGCTCTCATAGACGTCCTTGTGGACGAAGATGGGAGCCTTGTAGCGCAGCGCCAAGGCCAGCGCGTCGGACGGACGGGCGTCGATGTCGAGATCCTCGATGCCTTCCTTCTTGAAATGGATGCGGCCGTAGAAGGTGTTTTCCGACAACGATGTAACTTGGATCTTCGTGACCTCCACATCCAGCATGCCCAGCACGTTCTTCATCAGATCATGCGTGAGCGGACGCGGGGGAGTCTGGTTGTTGTAGGCGATGGCGATGGATTGCGCCTCGTTCGCGCCGATGAAAATGGGCAGCACGCGGCTGTCCCCGATGGCCTTCAGGAAAACGATGAAGCCCAGATTACTGACGGAAATATTGTCGATGCGGGCTTCCAGGAAATCATCATCTGCGGCCTCGAACTCCTCTTCCGGTCCCTCTTCCATCGCCATGGCCGCTCCCGTTCAGACGTTGAAGAGGAAATGCATTATATCGCCGTCCTTGACGATGTATTCCTTGCCTTCCTTGCGTACCAGGCCTTTTTCCTTGGCGGCCTGCCAGGTGCCGAACTTGATGAAGTCCGGATAGGCCAGGGTTTCCGCGCTGATGAAGCCGCGTTCAAAATCGCTGTGGATGACCCCGGCGGCGTTGGGAGCGGTCCAGCCTTGGTGGATGGTCCAAGCGCGCACTTCCTGTTCGCCCGCGGTGAAATAGGTTTGCAGTCCCAGCATGGAGAAGCCCTTGCGGATGACCATGGACAGTCCCGATTCCTTGAGACCCATTTCCTCCAGGAAGGAGGCCTTTTCCTCTTCGTTCAGTTCCGCGATTTCGCTTTCGATCTTCCCGCTGAACACCAGCACATCGCTGCCCTGGGTTTGCGCATAGGCCGTCATGGCCTTGACATGGTCGTTGCCGGTATGGATTTCCTCTTCCCGCACATTGGCGCAATAGAATTGCGGCTTCAAGGTCAGCAGCCCCAAGTCCCGGACCAAAGCCGATTCCTCTTCGCTGAGGCCGGCGCTGCGGGCGGGGTTGCCCGCATCCAGAGCGGTTTTGAGCTTCTCCAGCACATCCACCCGGGCCTTGGCCTCCTTGGCTTCCTTGGTGGCCAGCACGGACATTTTCTTGTCCTTGGCCAACTTCTTGTCCACGGTATCCATATCCCGCAAGGCCAATTCCATGTTCACCACGTCCGCGTCCCGGACCGGGTTCACGGAACCGTCCACATGGGCTATGTCGATGTCCTCAAAACAGCGGACCACGTGCATGATGGCGTCCGTTTCCCGGATATGGGAAAGGAATTGATTGCCTAGGCCTTCGCCCTTGGAAGCCCCCTTGACCAAACCGGCTATGTCTACGAATTGCATAACCGCGGGAATTATGCCTTTTTTGGGTTTATAGACCTTGGCCAAATCCTTCAGACGTATGTCTGGGATGCCGACCATGCCGACATTGGGTTCCTTGGTGCAAAATGGGAAATTCGCCGCTTCTGCGCCGGCACTCGTCAAGGCGTTGAAAATCGTCGATTTACCCACATTTGGCAAACCGACTATGCCGCATTTAAAACCCATTGCGAATATCCCTTATTTAACCGAATTTAACGATTTCAGCTTGAAATCGAGAAAAAATACGATTTTATCAGTCAGGTTGTGAATATAATTTCCCCCAGCCGTATTGGGAGATTCTCAGGATTATGGGATAATATAGATGGAAGCCTATGCTGTGCAGCCAACTCGAGAATAATCAGGGACTTATCCGGGTAGTCCCCCAACCTTGGGTGCGTTCCCATGGCTAGGCTGCGCGCGCAACTTCTCCGCATCCAACGCGAGAACTACGAGAAGAACAAGCGGCAGGTCAAACGCAGTTTGGGTTCGAATGCTTTTGTTGCCCGCTATGGTCGGGAATACCATCGCTATTTGAAAACCTATCAGGCTATTTCCAGCAAAAACGAATTGCTGCGCCGCGTCGTTTCCAGCGACGTGGTATACCATGGTGACTATCATACTTTACGACACTCTCAACGTTCTATCCTGGCCATGCTCCGTGAGTTGGATGGCAAGCGTGAAATCATCTTGTGCCTGGAGATGTTCCATGGCAAGGACCAAAAATGGGTGGACTTGTACATGTCCGGCGAGATAGAAGAGAAGGCATTCCTGCATAAGATCAACTACGCCCAAAAATGGGCGTATAACTGGAATCCTTGGCGGCATATCCTGGATTTCTGCCGCGACCATGGCATCCCGGTGCTGGGCATCAATACCGAGATCGAGAATCCAGAAATGTCCTTGCAGGCGCGCGACATATTCTCGGCGCAGGTAGTAGGCCGGGCCCTTATCCGCCATCCCGGCAAGCTGGTCTACGTTGTGGACGGCGATTACCATGTTTCCCCGAACCATCTCCCCAAGGAGGTGGAGGAACGCGTTTCGCCCCTGGGAGTGGCTCCGCAGCGCACCATCATCTACCAGAATGCCGAGAACCTGTATTGGATGTTGGCTGGCGAGCATAAGGAAGAAGCGGACGTACTGCAAATCAACCAGGACAGCTTCTGCCTGATGAACACCGTGCCAGCGACCAAGCTGCAATCCTACCTGGACTGGCTGGAGTATGCCGAGGACGGGTATTTTCCGGTGCGCGGGAATTGGGCCGAACTTTCCGGTGAGAATTATTTCGCGCAATTGCAGTCCATCATCCAGAATCTCGATTCCCTTTTCCAATTCAAATTTCCGATGGCGAGCCTGGAAAGGCTTACGGTTTACTCCTCCCGCAACCTGGATTTCACCGAGGTGATCCAGACCATCCCCGAATTGCGGGGGCAGATCCGGCGCATCAATGAGAAGATCCGCCGGGGAGAGGGTTTCCTCATCGAGTACAAGGATGGGGGACTGGATTCATACCTTGTATATCTGCCCAATTCCAGCATCAACCAAGCGGCAGAAGAAGCCACCCATTTCATGAACGTGGTGCTGCGGGGACCGCTCAAGCGGGTTCTCCAGGGCCAGGACTATTTCTATGCCAACCTGCTTACGGAAGCCATGGGCTTTTTCGGCTCGAAGATGATCAATGAAAAGCGCAAAGCGCCCACCGAGTCTTCCCTGCGCCTGTTCCTTGGCAAGGCCAGGCAAAACCCGGAGGCGCCTGATTCGGAAACCGTGAAGGTATCCCGGTTGATCCTCCAGCATTTGCATTTGGAGAAGCGGAGCTCCGTGGAAATGGACTTCCGCAAAAAGTTCGCGCCGGTTTTTTCCGAAAGCACGACCTTGCCGCAAACCTTCAGCACCCAGCTGGGGTATATGCTCGGCAACCGCTTGTACTATGCGGTGAAAAAGGGTTTGATTCCTTTGAAGGATATCCGCGATCTCTTCTACGAGAGCTTCGATCATCCCGGCCTGGCATTC
>JBDSWM010000013.1:0-2682 GCA_039926685.1 Fibrobacteria bacterium
TTGTTTTCAAGGACCGGTAAGCGACGTAATGGAATGGTTCCGCAAAGCTAAATCCGGCATCGGCACGCTCATCAAGCGGGATACCCCCGTTGATCTCTGGGTGAAGTGCGACGGATGCAAGGAAATCCTCTATCGTAAAGAGTTGGCCGCCAACAAGTACGTATGCGAGCATTGCGGATTCCATTTCCGCATCGGCGCCAACGACTATGTCAAGCTGCTTACGGACGAAGGCACCTGGCAGGTGATGGATACCGGCCTCAGGTCCACCGATCCGCTCAAGTTCTCGGCCAAGAAGAAGTACAAGGACAGCTTGCACGACGCGGAGAAGAATACCGGCGCCCATTCGGGAGTGGTGGCCGGCATCGGCGAGATCAAGGGCATCAAGACCAGCCTGGCCGTGATGGACTTCCGCTTCATCGGCGGTTCCATGGGCTCGGTCGAAGGCGAGAAAATCGCCCGCGTGCTCAAACGCGGCTTGCAGATGAAAATCCCCTCCATCGTGGTTTCCGCTTCCGGCGGCGCCCGCATGCAGGAAGGTTCCCTATCCCTGATGCAGATGGGGAAGACCTCCGCCATCATCGCCCAATTGAACAAAGCCGGGCTCCCGTATATTTCGGTAATGACCAATCCCACCACCGGCGGCGTCACCGCCAGTTTCGCCATGCTGGGCGACATCAATATCGCGGAACCGGGAGCCCTGATAGGATTCGCGGGCGAGCGCGTGATCCGGGAAACCATCCGCCAGAACCTGCCGGCCGGATTCCAAAGGGCCGAATTCCTGCTGGAAAAAGGCATGTTGGACATGATAGTCCCGCGCAAGCAGCTAAAGGAAACCTTGGCCTCGATATTGGCCCACCTTAATTACCCGCTAACCCGCTAACCAGCTAACCCGACGGGACGGCCGATGACCGCTTCCGATTCCCCGCCTCCCTTACCCGAAACCTATCGCGACTGTCTGGACTTCATGTTCCGGCGCAACCAGTTTTCCATGAAACTGGGGTTGGACAGCATCAACACCTTGCTTGATCGCCAAGGGCGGCCGGATAAAGGGATGACCTTCCTGCATGTGGCGGGCACCAACGGCAAGGGCAGCGTATGCGCCAACCTGGCGGCCCTTCTGCGCGCATGCGGCTACGCCCGCGTCGGCTTATACACTTCCCCTCATCTGGTCAGCTTCCGCGAACGCATCCTGGTGGACGGCGAGCCGATCCCGGCGGATTGGATCGTGTCCTGGCTGCGGGGCGCCATGCCCGCCATCCTTGAGGTGAACGCCACCTATTTCGAATGCGTCACCGCGTTGGCCCTGGCCTGGTTCCGCGCCTGCGACTGCGGGGCCGTGGTGCTGGAAACCGGCCTGGGGGGCAGGCTGGACGCCACCAACGCCGTGGTCGCGGCCGTGACGGTGGTGACTTCGATTTCACTGGACCATACCGCCATCCTGGGTGGCACGGTGGAGGCCATCTGGCGCGAGAAAATCGCCATCCTCAAGCCCGGCGCGCCCATGGTGGTGCAGGAAACGCGCCCGCATATGCTGGCTGAGCTGCGCGAGAGGGCCCAGGCGGCGGGCAGCCCGGTGATAACCCTGGGCGAGAATCCGTGGACGGAGTCAGAATCCGGGCTGACGTTCCCGGGAAGGTACGCCACCTACAAGTTACCCAGTTCCCTGCGCGCGGAGCCGCACCAGCGCGACAACCTGGCCTTGTCCCTGGCGGCCATGGAAGCCTTCCTGAAGGGACCTTTACCGGCTCCGGAAATCCTGGTCCCGGCCCTGGAGGCTTCCCGCGTTCCCGGCCGCACGCAATTGCTCCGCGAACCGGGCAGGCTGCCGCTCCTCCTGGACGGGGCCCACAACCCCGGGGGCATAGACGCCCTTTCCGCCTATTTGCGGCGGGACTTCGCGGGCCGCCGCATCCTGGCCCTGTTTTCCATGATGCGCGACAAGGACTATGCCAGCGTGTACCGGCGCATACGCGGGTTCGCCTCCCAGGTCTATTTCCTGTCGCTGGAGGACAAATTCCCCCGTGCCTTGACCTTTGCGGATCTGCGGGAGGCGCTGACTCCCGAAGAACGCGCCGGCCTGCGCGCCTTTCCGCTGGATGCGGCCGCTCTGGAAAAAATCCTGGCCGCGCCCGCTACACCCGCCGCCACCGGCGGGGACGAGGGCCGTCCGGGCTTCGATCTGGTGGTGGTATGCGGATCCCTGTATTTGCTGGGCGAGGTGATTCCCAGGGTGCTTCCGCTTTATTCCGGCTTGGCCTGGTTCGCCCAATTCCAGGGGGAAAGCTGAAGCGCTGTAAGGCTGAAAAGCCCCCGGTTTTGTAACTTCTCATCCCATGTTCGACGATTTGCCGATCCTATTGCTCCGGTTCTTCGTTCTCACCGTATCGTTGACCTTCCATGAGGCCGCTCATGCCTGGGCCGCGTTCCGCCTGGGGGACGACACCGCCAAACGCATGGGACGGTTATCCCTGAATCCCTTGGTACATATGGATCCCTTGGGTTCCCTGATGATTTTCGGCCGGATGCCGATAGGCTGGGCAAAGCCGGTTCCGGTAGATGCCCGCAACCTTCGCAATCCGCGCACGGGCATGCAACTGGTCGCCTTCGCCGGCCCGCTTTCAATCTGATCCTGGCCCTTGGTTTCTGCATCCTCTACTTTTTCCTGGGCTCCTCCGTGGCCGG
>JBDSWM010000014.1:0-5451 GCA_039926685.1 Fibrobacteria bacterium
CGGCACGGGCGCCGGGGCCTTGGGCTTGGCGAACTGCAACTGGTAGTTCCCTTGGGTCACCACCACGTCCCCGGGCGCCACGCCTTCCATGATCTCGATCCATTTGTCGTTTTCGATCCCGGTGACCACCGGGGTGCGCAGGTATTTGTTCCCGTCCTCGATGAATACGAGGCGGTCGCCTGCCGATCCCAGCACGGCCGAGCGCGGGACGACGATGGTTTCCTCCTCCTTGTCCGCCAGGAAGAAGACGTTCACGGCCATGTTGATCTTGAGGATCTCGCCGGGGTTTTTCACGCGCAGGCGGACCTCCACGGTGCGGCTTTGCGGATTCACCTCGGACCCGATGACGTCGACCTTGCTGTCCAATTCCCTGGACTTGATCACGGGCGCGTAAACGCGCGCGGCCATTCCCGGGGCTATCTTCCCTATCTGGGATTCGAAAACCCTGGCGACGGCGTACACCTCGCCGTAGTCGGCGATTTCGAGCAAGGACGCGCCGGTCTCCACCGCATCGCCCTGGATGACGTTCAACCGCGCCACCCTGCCGCTCCGGGGCGCGGTCACGGCGATGCGCACGGGCGTCTCCGACAATTGCCGGGCCTCCAAAACCAGCAAGGTCTCCCCTTTTTTCTTCCGCTGTCCCAGGGCCGCATGGACCTGGACGACCCGGCCCGCTATCTTGCTGGAAACGGTTTCCCGCGTTCCCGGAATGGCTTCGACCGTTCCCGAAGCCGTCAAGGTCTTCTCGATGGCCCTCACCGTGGCCTCGGCGGTGCGGATATCCAGGTTCCTTTTGGTCTCCGGGGAAAGCTCGATGGGGCCGCTTGCGGCGGCGCGCTCCGGCGGGGCCTCCCCGTGATCATGGCCCTCGTGCGCCGCGCTGGGTGTCGCCGCGGTTACTATGGCCGCGAGGCTCCATGCCGTGAGTTTCATGCGTAGGCTTACCATAGCTTTCCTCCCACCGCCCTGCCCAGGCGGTTCCAAATCCGGTAATAGGCGTCTTCGATGTCCAACGATTCCAGTTCCCGGGCCAGGACTTCCTGTTGCACCTTCGAGAGGTCGAACACCCCCAACCGGCCGTCCCGGAAGCCTTTCTCGGCAAGGGCGAGTTGCTTGCGGCCCAGTTCCAGGATTTCCTCCCGATAGCTCCGATCGCGATCGGCCAGGCTCAGCAACTCCCCGCGCATGGCCTCCAGGTCAGCGCGCGTCTTCTTTTGGGCGGCAATCCGCTTCAGGTCGGCTTCCCGCAAGGATGCCTTCGCCTTCGCGGTGCCGCCGGGGTTGCGGCCGAACAACGGCAAGGGGACCTCGACGCCCGCGCCCACGAGATTGCCTCCGTCGGTTTCCCGTTCATAACCCAGCGACACATTGAAGGGAAGCGTGCGCAGGGCCTTCTCCAATTCCACCTGGGATCGGCCGGCTTCGCTTTCCGCCGCCAAGGCGCGCAGTTCCGGGTTCGCGGCTTCGGCCCAGGCGGCCAGGGTATCCAAAGGAGGAAGCGCCGGAAGCGGCCCGGCTTCCAACTGGGCCAGCGAATCCGGGAGCGGGGAAGTTCCGGCCAGGTAACCCAGATGTTTCTCCAGGGCGCCCATAGCGTACCGGTATCCGGCTTCGCGCTGCTGCACCCCGGCCAGATCCAGCCGGGTCTGGGCCTCGTCCACCTGGGAAAGTTTGCCTTCGGCCACCATGGCCTTGGCCAGGCGGGCCAGGCCTTCCCAGCGCGCGGAAACCTCCCGCTGCGAACGCGCCTTGCGGTTGAGGATTTGCCAGGCCTGGTAGTCGGTCCGGATCGCGAGGATCAGATCCCATTCCCGCGCCATCTGCCATGCGCGCCCGGTCGCCATGCGGGCCCGCGCGGCCGACTCCGCCCGCGGCCGGTATCCCGGACGGATCTCCTGGCTGAGCTTCGCCGCGGCCTTGGGTCTGGAAGGTTCATCCAGGTTGTGCATCGCTTCGAGGGAGAGGCTGGGATTGGCGGGATTAAGCGCACCCAAGGTATCGGCCGCCAGCACCTCCGCCTGCGCCCCCGCCGCTTGCAACTCCGCGTTTCCGGCCAGCCCCATGCGGATGAGGCTGTCCAGCGCCAACCCGGCCGCGGAAGCCGGTCCTAGCGCCCAGGCGGTACACAGCGCCATCATCGCAGCATTCCGACCGGTTCGACCAGTTGGCCCGGTCAGCCTGGTTCTTCCTACTTGCCATGGATTCGACATCGCATAGACTCCTCGCTGCTTTCGCATGAAATTCCAAAGGAAGGGATCGGCGTGACGGGCCCGGGGCGGCGGGATAATTCCCGATGCGGGCGCGCTCAAGGAAACCGGAAGGCGGCTTCCTAGGGGGATTTCAAACGAGGATACGGAGCGTCAGCAGGTAGAGCGGGGGACTGCTCTTGTTGCGGGGACGGGGCTGTGCGAACTTGAACCGCGCCGGAACCGAGGTTTCGATTCTCTCCAGGGTGGCGGGCAATGCGGCATGGGCATCGGCGATATCGCCGCTCAACATCGGTTTGCCGCTGAAGGATTGCTCCGAGAGGCAGTGGCGATCCGGATTGAATTTACGGTCGCCCGGAAAGGCGCATGCCTCCAAGTCATTCCGCTCCGTATGCATCGCGCTCCCATGCCCGTGGCATTGGGGATGGGCATCGGCATCATCGTCCGCTTCCGCGGCGACGGCTGCGCCGGTATTCCCGTTATGCGCGGCGCCCGTTCCGCCCTGGGCCGGATGCGTGGGCCGGAACGCCCGCTCCACCGCCGAGGCGAAGGATTCATTGATGAAGCAACAGTTGAAGAATTGGCCGGTGAGCAGGAGGGAGACCACGCCGAAGGCCAGGCCTTTGAAGAGGCGGTGCTTTTTGAGGGCTGTAAGCGAAACCGTCATGGACCTATCCTCTGCCCCAGAAAGTACATCATCAACCCCGCCAAAACAACCATACCCGCGATCCTGGCCTCAAATCCGGGTGCGATGCAGCCGCAAGGAGTTCGCGATGACCGAGACGGAACTGAAACTCATGGGCGCGGCCGCCCATTCGCATTACAGACGGAACGATAGCGCCATTCTTACACATGATTTGGATTCTTCTTGAACCTGTCAATATGACAGGAAATCAGCACTTTTAAATCTTGCCGTATCCGGGGATTTGCCATAATGGCGGATCAGAAAGTTTGGGTCAATGCCCTGAGCCGGATTCTCGGCCAGGTTCAATAGCTTAAGAATCGGAACGCATGGATGCGCAGATTCAGATTGTCTGCATGTTCGATCCAGTCTACTCCGGCATTGCGGGTTTCCACCAGAAGGCTTCCGTCACCCAGTATGATTCCCCGGTTGGCATCCAGGAACTGGATTCGGTTCAAACGACTGCCTGTTTTGGTGTACTGGGTCGTCCAAGAGGCGCCGCCATTGGTTGTTTTAAGCACGATCCCAGTGCCTCCGGACATGTTCTCTCCGCCGGCGATATAGCCCACGCTGGCGCTGGTAAAGGTGACGCTGTTCAGGTTATTGGTCCCTCCCCCAGTGACAGGGGTCCAAGTCGCGCCTCCGTTGGTGGTCCGAATCAAGGTACCACCCCATCCCACCGCTACCCCGGTTTGCGCGCTGGTGAACCACATGGAATACAAGGGTTCGGTGACGCCGCTGACTAAGGCAGTCCAACTCGCACCACCATTGATGGTCTTATAAATGACGCCGCCGATGCTGCCGGCGTAGCCGGTGCTCGCGTCCGGGAAATGCACGCAGGAGAAATACTCCAGGGTGGCGACGGCGCCGGCGGTCCAAGTGGTTCCACCGTCCCCCGTCCGGGTAACGACCCCGTCATAGCCCACCGCGATGCCGGTGTTTTTGTCCGGGAAATTTATGGCGTACAACGATTGGCTCACGCCGCTCGTCATGGGAAGCCAGGTTTCCCCCCGGTCAATGGTCCTGTATATCTCACCCAGGAATCCGGTGGCGAAGCCGGTGTTCACGTCGGTGAAGGTGATATCGTTGAATACTGAATTACTGCCCGGTAACACTTTCTTCATGGTCCACGTGTCCCCGCCATCCTCGGTCTTGGCTATGCCACCCTCGAAATCGATCATGAATCCCACATCCTGCGTCCTGCGGAACCGGATCCAGTAGGTCCGCGCATTCCCGTTCTCCGCGGTAACTACCAAGGGCACTTGATTGTTGGCGGGGGGAGCCATCAAGGCGATGCCGGCTGAAGCTGCGCCCGAGGTCGTCGGCTTGCCGTTGACCGTGATGGTTGCCGTGCTATCCTTCGCGATGGGCGTAAGCTTGACTTCCGTAGCCGTGTTTCCCAATTCCACGGTGTAGATGGAATCGGTCGGGTTGATTGCGGGCTTGAACGTAAGGCTCCCGCCGCCCGCCGGAACCGAAACCGAACCGGTCAGGTTTTTCAGGGCATTCTCGGCGCTGGCGGCGGCCTTTGTTACGGTAACGCTATAGGTTTTTTTCGCGCCGCTTTGGGCCGTGACCACCACGTCGATCTTCTTCGGGGAAACGTTCAAAACGATGGGAGCGGAGGCGTTGCCGGAAACGACAGCGACTCCATTCATGGCTAGCGTGGACAAGGTGCTGGCCGCTTTGGCGGTGAAGGCGATGGAAGCGGTGGAGAACGGCACCGACAAGGTATAGGCGGTGGAAGTCCCCACGAATATCGGAGCCAGGCTTCCAATCGAAGGCGAGAGAGAGGTCAGGGTCGCGTTGGAATCCCCGCCCTCGCGCTTCACGGTGATGGTATAGGTGTTCTTGTGGGAGTTCAGCGCCTGGACCGCCACCTTGACGATATTTTCCGAGGGAGCGGGCAGCAGCGCAATGGGTCCGGAGGCATTGGCGGAAACGACCGGTTCCTGGTTCACCGATAGCGAGCCGGCTCCCGTGGCGGTGACGGTAAGGGAAGCGGTTTCATAGGGCACGGAGGCGGTATAGGCGAGGGTGCCCGCGGCGAATTTGGGCGTCAAGGTGCCTTTGGAAAGGGACAAGTCCGACAAGGCGCTCAGCGGCATGGGCGAAACCGTCACCTTGCATGTGTCCGCAAGGGCCGAGGAACCCAGGGCATGGGCGATGATGATGACCGATCCGGCCGCAATGGGGGTTACCTTGCCGTCCACCCCCACATCGGCGATGTCCTTATTGGAGGTGGTGAAGTTCGCCCCGCCGGCTTGACCCGTGAAAACAACCGTTGCCGTGACCTTGCCGGCATCGCCTCCCGCATACAATTGCATGGTCTTGGGCGAAATCGTGATCGATGAGACCGCGCTGGGCACCGCCGCCTTGACCGACAAAGTGTCCTTCAAAGAGGGATCGGCTTTGGACGCGGCCACGATGGAGACGGCGCCTTCGGCGAGCCCGCGGAGATTTCCCGAGGAATCGACCGAGATCGTGCCCGGCGACAGGGAAGTCCACAACAAGCCTTGATCGGCATCCGGCGGCAGCACCTCGGCCTGCAAGCGCGTAGTG
>JBDSWM010000015.1:0-14332 GCA_039926685.1 Fibrobacteria bacterium
GGATGCCTCCGACGAGCCCCTCTGATGCGTTGGACGGGGCGCCTGCAAGGCGGTGACCGCGGACAGATCGGCGATTTTGATATCCTTGAAATTGATGACCACCTTCTCTTCTGCATGCGCTTGCAGGGCGAGATAGCCCGTGGTTCCCACGTTCTTCGATTTGTGCAGCGCGTCGTTCAGAATGCCTTCTCCGTTGAAATTCGCGAATGCGATTCCGTTCACGGTGGTTTTCACGTTCAGGCCCTTGACCTGGATCTCCAAATCATTCCATTCGGGGAAGTATTTAAAGGTCCAACCGGCGGGAGTAGTGACGTTCGACTTGGCGATGTTCCAGTCGGGCAGGCTGGGGAAGAACCACTTTTGGCTGCCCTTGGTCATGTCCAGGATGCAACCCGTGCGCCAATTGTTGAAAGTATAGATGTCCACCTGCGGACCGTTCAGGAACCCGCCCTGATCGTTGGCATCCCAGGAACTGCTGAAATTGACGCCGCTGTTGCCTTGGTTCCCGCTCGGGGCCGAGAATTTCAGCTTCAATACGAAATCGGTGTATTGCTTATCGGAGTACAGCCACAGCCATCCGGCCCCACCGGGGGATTCCAGATGGATATAGCCGTCGGTGACGGTGGCGAAATTCGTGATGGTGGTCCCAGCGGTTTTGACCGACCAGCCGGTCAGGTCCGTTCCATTGAACAGGGAAACGAACGTCGTGTCCGCCTGGGCGGGGGCTGAATGTGAAGCCGCCCAAAACGCCGCGGCAAGCCCGAATGATCGCATTATTCCATACATGGTTGAATTACTCCTTGAGGTTGAAATCTAGCCAAGGAGCAATCCTTAGAATGCCACGGCGACCGTCCGCCCCCACCACCGCGCCCCCATTTCCCGTTTGCAGGAGGACCCGCGACCGATCAAATATCCGATCCCCAGCGCGGGAAAGCGCGCCGCGAGGTGCCGCGGGAAGCAGCATTGGACCTACGGCCGAGGGCCAGTTGGGACGGTTCCGCCCCGCCACCAGGAGATCGATCTTGTATAATCCGCCATCCCCCGTGATGAACAACGTTTTGTTGTTGGGTCCGCCGAAATGGCAATTGTCGGCATTGCCGCTCGCGTTGGGGGAGGAGCGTTTGGGGCTCGCCACCGGGGCCGCGTCGATGGTGATGCTGCCGAGTTCCTTGCCCGTCGAGTCGCTGACGAAGACTTTTCCCAGGCCCCAGTTGGCGTGCCAAACGTTGCCTTGCACGTCTAAGGTGAGTCCGTCGGTGGCCCCGTTGGTTCCTCCTGCGAAGACGGCGCAATCCGAAACCGCCCCGGTTGCATTGTCGACCTTGCACTTCTGCAGACCGCCGGACGCCACGTACACCACGGACTTCTCTTCGACCCATTCCACGCCATTGACGCCGCTGAAGGTTTTCGTGGTGATTTCCCCGTTGGTGTTCCGGAAGAACAGGGTATTGCCGCCCAGGTTGGTGAAAAACATGGCCCCGGCGGAATTGATGGACAGGTCATTGACCCGGCCGATGGACGCGCCGTTCTTGGAGGAGTGGAGCACGGTCACCTTCCCGTCCAATTCCACCCGGAGCACGCTGTCCAGCATGCAAATGTTCAAGCGTCCCTGGTTGTCGAATTCCAGTCCGTTGGATCCGCGGCTGGGATCCTTGTAAATCGACTTCACGCCATCGGGCGTGATTTTCCAGATACGTCCGGTGTTCACGTCCGGATCCTCGGAGAACCACACATTGCCCGCCAGGTCCACGGCCACGCCTTCGGAATAGGAAAGGCCGACATGCACATCGACGACCTGGGCGCCCGGCGCCGCCAGGGAGGCGGGGAGGCTTACCTGATGGGCCGAATGCGCGGCGGGGGCGATGCACATTACTCCGGCACATACCAAAACCTTGCAAATGTCCATTCTCTCCCGCTTTCTTTTCCGTGGGGATTGGCGCAGCCTATTCAGAACGCAGAACGGCTTGCAGCTTTTTCCAGACCGGCTTGCAGTCTTTCCCTATCCGCTTAAGACAGATAAACTACCGCCGGATGGCTTTGTCCGGTTCCCACTTCCGTAAATTTTTGGAGCTCTTAAGGGGATTGCGCTCCCGAGTCCCGGTAGCCGGTTTTCCACGAGCCGGAAAAATTCGCCAAGGAAGCGGTTTTTTGTCCCTGTATACGACAAAGTCCGGAGAAAATCCAGGAATGTCATGCGCGATTCTGACAATTGTTTTTTCTTACGAAGATGCTGAAATTGAAACCGAAATATTTTCGCCGGGCCGGGTCGGTTGCGGTAGCCCTTGCCGCGATGGCCCAGAGCCAGACCCTTACCTATAAAGGTTGCCCTGATCTGCAAGCCAGCGATTTCCGCAAAACCACCGTGGCTGATTTCATCGGCAGCGGACGTACCAAATTCAACATCGCCCAGGATGGCAGGATCGTAGCCGCGGGGGGTAGCGCCCAGGTCAGCGTATTCGATCCCAAAACCGGCACGCAAATAGATGCCGGCAAGCCCGATAGCATCGGTTCTTACATCTGGGGCGTGGCCGGGATGGCCATCGATCCCGCCTTCACCACCAACGGCCGCATCTACATCTTCTCCTACAAGCCGCTCGCGGGCGACAGCCAGATCGCCCAGATCCGCCGCTATACCCTCAAGAACAACGTCATGGATCCGGCCTCGGAACGGCTCATCCTGGAATGGGGCACGCAGAGGACCAACATGGATCATAGCGGCGGCGGCATGGGTTTCGATGCCGCCGGCAACATGTACCTCGGGGTGGGTGAGAACGCCTGGTTTTCGGGAAATTACGGGAACATAAACGAAACCGACCCCACGTTCAATGCCTTGCGTTCCGCCGCCAACACCAACGACCTGCGCGGGAAAATCCTCCGCATCAAGCCGAAGCCGTTTTCCGAAGAGGATCCCGCCCCCGCTCCGGGCGTGGGGACGACTTACGATATTCCCGCCGGCAATCTCTTCCCGCCGGGCACGGCCCTGACGCGGCCCGAAATCTATGTCATGGGTTGCCGCAATCCTTTCAGCCTGAACATAGACCCCGCCACGGGTTGGGTGTTATGGGGCGAGGTAGGGCCCAACGCCACCGTGCCATCGGCCGATAAGGGGCCCGCGGGAAGGGAGGAATTCAACCTGTTCCCGCAAGCGGGCAATGCAGGCTGGCCCATGTTCACCGGGCCGAATCTGCCCTACCTGAAGTACGACTATGTTGCCAAGAAGACCGGTCCTGCTTTCGACTCCCTGGCCCCGGTCAACGACTCAAAACTCAATACCGGGATGCAAACCCTCCCGCGCCCGAGGGGATCCCTGGTCGCTTACACGCGCGACGTCAATGCTCCCGCTCCCTGGCCGGGCTTTACCACCGGCTCGGAAATCGTCCCTGTCGCCGGCCCCATCTACCGTTACGACGGTAGCCAGACAGCGACCTACCGGCTGCCGCCCCACTTCGACGGCCTCTGGTTCATCACCGACTACTACATGAAATGGATCAAGGCGGTAGCGATCGACGCGAAGGGGGAAAAGGCCGTGGACGTACAGCCGGTATTCGCTGGCCTGACCTACAGCTCCGTCACGGACATGAAAATCGGCCCCGATGGCGGCTTATACGTTCTGGAGAACTCATCCCAGCTCGTCAGCCGGATCGAGTACACCGGTACCTGTCTCCCCAAGACGGCGAACTCTATCCAGGATAGGAGCGGTGTGGGCAGGGCAGGCAAGCTTCCCGGTCTGACAGTGGGCAACCGCCTCGTGGAAGTGCCCGCGGAATTCTCCGGTTTCACTCTCTTCGACCAGGGCGGGAGACGAATATGGTCTTATGTGCGCCGAGGCGCTGCCCCGGCCATGGCCCAATTGCCCGCTGGACTGGAGAACCAAGTCTTGCTGGTCCGCTGGGAAGCCTTGCACTCCCGATAATCGAAGCCCTATCGCATCCCGTCCCAAAATGGGCATAGGAATGATCCCCCATTAAGGTAGGCCGGTTTACGGCAAACGCAGAATGCGATCCAGGGCCCGCATGGCGGCGCGGCTTTCCTTGAGAAGCGACGGGTCCGCCAAATCGGCGGGCAGCAGGCGATCGCGATAGTGCGATTCCACCCAGGCGCGCAAGCGCCGGTACAGCGCTTCCGTGAACTTCACTCCCGGGGGCACGCAGTCCCATTCGCTCCGCGTCAAGACCGCACGCAGACGCAAGCAGGCGGGACCGCCGCCGTTGCGCATGCTTTGCCGCAAGTCCGCGTAGGCTATTTCCGTGATACCCAGACCGCGCCCAGGCAAGGCTTCCAGGTACTTGCGAGTGCGCGCATCGCGTCGGCACTCGTCCGCGGCCAGCAATAAGGTACCGCCACCCGGCAGGGTCAACATCTGGCAATTGAAGAGATAGGTGGCCACGGCCGTCGCCAAAGGCACTTCGCGCGAGGTCACTTCGATGATGCGCAAGCTGCCTCCCCCGGCTGGGCCGCGCGCGGCCGGGCCGTCGACATGCATCATGGCGTACCTGCGCCTGATCTCGCGCAGGGCTTCCGCTTGGTCCGCGAAGGCGGCCTGATGGCAGAACAGCAGGTTCCCGTTTCCGGTGGAAATCACGTCGTTGTGGAACACGCCGGCATCGATGGCGGCCGGGTTCTGGGCCAGGAAGACGATCCGCTCCGGATCCAGTCCGTGCAGCCTGGCCACGGCTCGGGAAGCCTCCAGGGTCTGGCGGGGGAGAAACTTGCGGGTTACCCAGGCGGATTTCCCGGTCGCCGCGGCCGAGGATCCCCCGTGCACGAATATTTCCAGGCCGGGCGCGCCATGGACGGGCGCCAGGCGGATGTGGTTGGCCGCGCCCTCGTCCCCGAAGCGGCGTCCCGCGGGAAGGGGCGCATGGTGGACGAAGCCCGGTCCCGGGAAAAGGCGTTTCAGAAAAGCAGCCGTATGCGGAGGCTCCACGCTGCGGTGGATCTGGCTGGCCAGATTGGCGGGCGTGAAATGCACACGGCCGTCGCCGCAGTCGGCGGAAGGCGATACCGTGGCCGCGTTGGCGGTCCACATGGCGGAGGCGCTGTAAGCGGCGGCCAGCAGCTCCGGTTCCGCGCGCGCGGCCTTCGCCACCACCTGCTCGTCCTTGCCCGCGAATCCCAAGGCGCGCAGCCATTCCAGGTCGGGCCGCGGCTGGGGAGGGAGTACCGCCTGCGCTACCCCCAGGGCGGCCACGCGGCGCATCTTCTCCAGGCCTTGCAACGCGGCCTGGCGGGGATTGGCGGGTTTGCGCCGGTTGGCCTGGGATGCCACATTGCCCTGCCCCAGGCCGGCATAGTTGTGGGTAGGCCCCACCAAGCCGTCGAAATTTGCTTCCAGAAAAGGCTCGCTCACGGATCGATGCCCGCCGGCGGGGAGGTCGGCGCCACGGCGCGATCGGTTTCCAGCGAGGCCATGGGAAAGGCGCAATAATCGGCCGCATAATAAGCGCTGGGACGATGGTTGCCGCTTTCCCCTACGCCGCCGAAGGGAAGTTTGCCGCTGGCGCCGGTGGTTTGCCGGTTCCAGTTCACCACCCCAGCCCGGATGCCGGTGCGGAACGTTTCCCACAGGGCGCGATCATCGCTGACCAGGCCCGCGGCCAGCCCATAACGGGTGCGGTTGGCCTCTTGCAAGGCTTCCGCGAAGCCATCGACGCGGATCACTTGCAGCAAGGGGCCGAAGAACTCCTCGTCCGGCACGGCCTGGCGGCCCCCGGGACGGGCCAGCGCCTCGGTCATATCCACCAACCCGGGCGTGAGGAAGGCGGAAGCGTCCACCGCCACCTTGCCATGGGCCACCTTGCGCATGGGCGCCAGCAGGCGGCCGCCTGCCGCGGCCAGCGCGGCCTGCGTGGCCAGCATGCGATCGGCGGCGGAGGCGGAAATCAGCGGGCCCATGAATGGTTCGGGATTATCGGCGGGAGCGCCCACGCGCAGTCGCGGCAACAACGCCAGCAGGGCGTCCATATGCCGCTGGCCTTCCGGTCCCTTGGGGAGTATAAGACGGCGGGCGCATACGCAGCGCTGGCCGGATGTGATATAGGCCGATTGCGCCGCCAGGTAAGCCGAAGCCTCCGCGTCCGCGCAGTCCCACACTACCAGGGGATTGTTCCCGCCCAGCTCCAGGGCCAGGATGCGCCCGGGCGTATCGGCGAAGCTCCGGCTCAGGGCCGCGCCCGCGGCCCTGCTGCCCGTGAAGAAGAGCCCGTCCAGGCCGGGATGGGACGCCAAGGAAACACCGGTGTTACGTCCCCCCTGCACCAGGTTCAGGACCCCGGCCGGCAAGCCCGCCTCCTCCCAGATTCCCGTGGTCCACTCGCCCACTCCCGGGGTAAGTTCGCTGGGCTTGAAAACCACGGTGTTGCCGGCCAGCAGGGCCGGCACGATATGGCTATGAGGCAAATGCCCGGGCAGGTTGAACGGCCCCAGCACGGCGACCACGCCATGGGGCCGGAAACGTTTGTAGGCGGTGAATCCGGATTGGGAGAAGCTGGTTTCGGCGCAGCGTTCGCGATAGGCTTCCAGCGAATTGGCCACCTTGGCGATCATGGTTTCCACCTCTTGGCGCGACTCCCACAAAGGCTTGCCCGTTTCCAGCGAAATGGCCGCCGCCCCTGCGGCGAGGCCTTCCTTGAGGCGGGCGGCATAGCCGTGTAGGTAACCGGCGCGTTGCTCAGGGCCCAGCGCGCTCCAGGCTGGAAAGGCCTTGCGGGCCGCGTCCATGGCGGCTTCCACGTCCCGGGAGTCGGATTCGCGCCCCGCCCAGGCGGCCAGGCCGGTGGCCGGATTGGTGGAATGGAAATCCGGCCCGCCGCCTTCCAGCCACCTCCCGCCAATTTGGTTTCCTCTGCCCATGCCTGGCGTTCTCCCTCCGCTGCGCCCCGGTCCGTTCACGCCAGCGACCTCAGCGGCGCTATGCGCACGGCGTCGCCTTTCTTGAGATCCAGGGCCAAAGCCGTTTCCCGATCGATCTCGATGCCTTTGCCCGGCACTATGGCCAGCGGCGCCGCCGTGGCCCGGAATCCTTGCGAATACGTGTTGGAAACGATGTACAGGTCGGAATCGATGCGCTTGGCCGCTATCTTCCATACCTGCGAAACCCTGCTCTCCCGCACGGTGCGGATCTCGTCGGTGGCGCAGCTCACTATGGGCCCGGCCTCGAAAATGTCCACCATGCCCGAGAAGGCGAAACCCTCGCTTTCCAGCAACTTCACCGCGGGCACGCTTTCCGAATGCACGCGCCCGATCACGTCCTGCGCCACCTTGGGCAAGAGCGGTATATAGATGGGATGCTTTGGCATCAGGTCCGCGATGAATTGCTTGTCCTTCATCACCAGCGCGTCCGCCTTGGGGAAATCCAGGTCGAAGAAATGCCGCCCCAGCGCGTCCCAGAACACCGAGCCGCCTTTTTCATCGATCACGCCGCGCATCTCGGCCAAGACCACGGGATCGAAGAATTGCCGGTGATCGGCGATGAACACGAAGCGGCTCAAGGAGAGCAGCCGCCCGTTGGCCCCTTTGCGGAAGGCCGGGGACAGGAACAGGCTGCCGATTTCGGAGGGACCGTTGTGCTCGGCCACCAAGTGCAAGGCGCCTATCTCCTTGCGCACCTTGAGCAGCTTGGATTCGGCCACGGTGGACACGACGCGGTAGGAGTAGAAGGGTTCGAAGCCGCCCACTTTGGAGACGATGCCGGCGGTGCCCACCACCTTGCCCTTGTCCAGATCCTCCATGACGAACAGGTAGGTCTCGCCGCCGGGCTTGTCCGCCATGCGGGAAAAACCGCGTTGGGATTCCTTGATGCGCCGCTTCAGCAAGGGCCGATCATGCGGCAACGTGGTCAGGCCGAAACTGGTTTGCGAGGACAGTTCCATCAGCGCGTCGAGATCGTCGCCGTGCACGGGCCGGATGATGACCATGCTCAGGCCTTGCCTTTCACGGATATGCCGGATATGCCGGCATTGCCGGCAGCAGCCGCCGTTTCGGCCAGCACGCGTTCCAGGATCGGGAATACCGCGTCGATGTCCGATTCCTCCACGCCTCCCACCGGCAGCAGAAAGCGGGCTTTGGCCGGATGCGCCCCGGCGATGAATCCGATCACGCCGGCGTCGAAAAGGTTGCGCAGGAAAAGGTTGACCTTGTCGGTATCCCCGCCCAGGGGGGTGAAGGCGATCATGCCCCCCAGTCCGAAAGGCCCCGCGGCCAGGTCCGGACGGCGCTTCGCCAAAGCCGCCAGCTTTTCCGTGAAGCGGCGGCTCAAGCGCATGACCTTCCCGTTCGCGCCCAGAAAGCCCTTCTCGTCCATATAGCGAAGGATGACCTTGGCGGCGCGGATGGATATCGAAGGCGCCGTGAAAGTCTGGCTGACCAGGCCCGGTTTGGGCTGGTATTCGGCGCGGATCAGGGTCGCGCACGCTTGGCTGAGCTTGCCAAGGGTCACCACGTCCACGAATTCGTCCAGGCCGAAATGCTGGAAAGCGAAATACTCCGAGGTGCGCCCGAAGGTCTGGATCTCGTCGACCAGGACGGACACCCCGGCCGTCCGCAGGGTCGCCATCAAGGCGCGGAAGAAATCCGAGGTACCCGGCAGGTAACCCCCGCCTTCACCCTGGATCAGCTCGAAGATCATGCAGGCATGCAGGCCCGGATGACGTTCCAGATGGGCGGTGAGAACGGCCAAGGCTTCCGCCGTGCTTTCCCCCGGGCGCGTGGCGTCATAGAATGGGACATAGTCCACCGCCAGCGTTTCCGGAAGCCCTTTGCGGTAGGCCGCTTTATCCGTGACCTGGGAAAGCGCCAGCGTCCTCCCCGCGAAGCAATGTTCGAAGGCCAGCACCCGGTGGGCGGGAAAGCGTTTCTGGAAGATCACCTTCAGGGCATTCTCGTTGGCCATGGCCCCGCTGCTGGTCAGGAATCCATGCGCCATTTTCGCGCCCCGGCGGTTGGCCGCCTCCAGCAGGATCCCCAGCAGCTCTTCGCTATCGGTGTTCTGCTGCAGGTTTCCCTGCATCACGGTATTCTCCATGGCCGCGTCCACGCCCGCTTCCAGCAACGCAGGATGGTTATGGCCCAGGTAATGCACTCCGATGCCGGAGATGAAATCATATTTCACGCTGCCGTCGGCCAATTCCACCAAGGCGCCGCGCCCCATACCGCTGCCCAGATAGGGATAATGCAGGGCCGCCCCGCGATTGGCCGCGAAGCGGGCCAGCGTCTCGGCGTATTCCGCGCGCAACTCCGCGTCCGGGGGACGGATGCCCGTCAGCGCGGCCTGATGATCTCGCAGGGTTTCGTGCAGGAGGCGCTTCGCCTCGGCCACCCTGGGGTCCTCCGCCATCGCTTTCGCCGCCAACTTAGCCACTTGCCTATCCTCCCTGTCGCGGTTGTCCGCTACCGCTTGGTTGTTCGCCGCCGTTTTTGCCGGGCGGCCACGCCAGTTCCCCGGATCCCAGGCGCATCAACAACAAGGCCGTCAGGCGCGCCCGTTCCGGCAAGCTGTCCAGCGCCAGCCATTCCAGCGGGCCGTGGATATTGTCACCCCGCGCCCCCAGGGTATCCACGTTGGGAAGCCCCGCCGCCGCCAATTTGTTTCCGTCGGAAACGCCGCCGCTGGGCCGCCAGGAAAGATCCATCCCCAGCAGTTTTCCGCAATCCGCCACCTTTTCCAGCAAAGCCGCCGTGCCGCCAGCCAGCGGCTTGGGCGGGGACGCGAAATCCCCATGCACTTCCAGCGCATAGCCTTCACGCGCCGAGAAGGCCTCCGCCTGCCCGCGCAGAAACGCCGCCGCAGCCGCCATGTCTTCCGCATCGCCCGCGCGCAGATTGAAACGGGCTATGGCCAAATCAGGCACGCGATTGAGCGCGCCGCCCCCCTCCACCCGGGCCACGTTCACGTTCAAACCGGAGCGGGTTTTCCCGAAAGCCTCCAGGGCCGTTATGAATTCCGCCAAGGCTTGGATGGCGTTCCGGCCCAAATGCGGATCGCGGCCCGCATGCGCCGCGCGGCCGCGCATCACCGCCGCGAAATTCCCCGATCCTTTGCGGGCCCCCACCAGGTTGCCGTCGGGGAGGCTCGGTTCGAACAAAAGCCCCAAGTGGTTCCGGCCCGCCGCCTCACGCAACAAAGGATGCGACCCGGGCGATCCCAGTTCCTCATCGGGATTGAGCAGCACTTCCCAGCCCACACCCCCGCAAAAGGGGCTGGCCTCGAAGGCTTCCAGCGCCTTGAGCAGTATCACCAGGCCTCCCTTGGCATCCGCGGCCCCGGAAGCATGCAGCTCGCCGTCGTTATGCGTCATGGAGGGTATCTTGGGAGGTACATTAGGCCCATCGCCATACACCACATCATAATGGATTCCCAGGAACACTTGCAGAAGCGCCTGGGGGCGCTTGCGAAAGCGCAGAGCCCGGCCCAACGGCAGGGAAGACCTTCGGCCTTGGGAGTCGATTACGGTTTGCGGAGGCAAAGCCAGTTCCTCCCCTTCCCCGCCCAGGGACGCGAATGCGGTTTTCAGTTCCGCGGCCATGGCCGCCAACCCCGCTATATCATGGCTGCCGGAAGGGATCGCAACCCAGGCGCGGACGAGTTCCGACATGGCGGCGGATTGCCCCGAAATGATCGCGAGATAAGGCGCGTAGCGCTGCATGCTTTCCAACCCGTGCTTCCGTGTATCCCCAAACTATAGTTCAAATAATCCTCAAGAAAGTCAAGCCATCCTGAGCGGCGCAGGAGCGATCGAAATCGGAGGGGAAAGTCGGGAAGTCCGGAAATGGGAAGAGCCCGGTGTTTAGCCGAGCCTCCCGCACCGGGTTTTGATTTTATTGGGGAGGTACCGCATGATTATACCCGCCCCAGCGCAGGACCCTATCCTGCTCACAAAGCGAGTCTAAAGGGTGGATCGGAATATCGTCCAGAAGATTTCACATTCAATGACGAGCTTTCGCCGCCACCCGGCAATCGCCGCTATTCCGATGCATTTCCGCAATCGCTCGAGGTCCGCGTCACCGCCTGCGCGGCCCCTTTAACGGGCCGGATTTCCGCCGCCGCGCCGCCTTCTTCCTGACTGCAGGGGAACAGTTGCAGAGCCAGCGCGAAAACCCGCTCTCCGGATTCGACGCCTTCATCCGCATCCGCCAGTTCGCGCACTTCGGCGCGCAAGGCATCCAGCTTTTCCTTGAGGCGGGCGAATCCTCGCGGCGATATCGAAAAGGAAGTCACTGTGAATTGCCTCTCCGCGGGAGGAACGCGCTCCAGGCTTTCCAGCGCCAGCTGCAGGAACGCTTTATTGTATTCCCGCGCCGCCGCTCCCCGGAAAGCCTTGCCGGCCACCAGATGCCTATCGCTCACCGCATACCCGTTGGCCAGCTTCTTGATCAATTTCAACTCCAGCAAGGCATGGATGGCCTCGTCCACCTGCTCGGGGCGCAAAGGCGGGAAGATGCTTTTGGCTATGCGGGCGGGGCTGTTCTGATCCTGGCGCAGGCCGAAATAATGCCATACCATGCTGTAATACCATTTGGCGTAGAAACGCTGCTGGGTTTCCGTGAGAGCGCGCGCGCGCGAACCGTGGAAGCGGGTCAACTTGGCGTGGAAGTGGGCTTTCTCATCCGCGGATCGGGATTGGTTGAACTGGATCAGCCATTGGAAATATTCCAGCTCGGCTTGATCCAAACCCAAGGCCATCCCGAAACGCAGGCGCAGATGCTGGCTCAGATTCTTGCGGCCCTTGATCACGGCTGAGATGAAGCTGGAACTCGCCAGCGACAACCCCGGAGACTTCGCGAAAGTGCGCAAGGAAAACCCGGGATCGCGCTTTTTCCAGTGCGCGAAAAAGTCCTCCAAATAGCTTCGATAATCCAGGTACGCGAAAATCCTGGGAGGTTCCGGCTTGATGGCAGCGCCCATCTTCAATTGGCCCTTTCGCAGGCGAAAACAGCTGTGATGCGCACCAAAAGTACGCACTTTCCGCCATGATCGACAACCCGTTTTTGCGGGCTAAAATTATGATTTATGGGTAATTCCAGCGCTCTAGGGGTAGAGCGTTGGAATTCCATTTTCATTCCATTTGCTATTTCGGAAGGCATTTGTCTCGTCTAGGACCGACAAAAAACCCCGAAATTACGTGAAAGGGAGATGCGGTAACGCTCCAAAAGCGGTAAACGCCCCTCCGCGCCCTCCCCGGGTCAGCGGATGGCGAGTAAGGCGGCCGAGTCCGGGCAGCCTCTCGGCATCTCCCCCATCTTTAAGGGGCCTCCGTAAGGGGGCCTCTGTTTGTTTTCACCCCCAAGGATCGCCCCGGTACTGACCTCGATTCCAGGCGCAGGCGTCGATTTGAGGCCTTCGTTTACCAATGGAAAACGGATTTTCAGGGCTGTGAGCCGCGCGATTTACCGGACCATTCACCCAACCATTTACCGAACCCTATGGCGACCAGTTCGAGTGAAATTGCGTTTCCCCAGGGGGGATTCATCATCGGCTTTAGATCAACGGCACACGAACCAGGCGCCGGCCTTGCGGGACAAATGCAAATCGATGCCGAAGAGCACGCCATCATCCAATTCCACCGATTGCAGCACCGGCTTGCCGGTCTTTTTCGTCACCGTCAGCATGCGCCGATCCGCCTGGAATTCGAAAGCCAATTCATTCGGCAAAGGTTCCAAATCCCAACGCGGATCCCCGAATAAGCGCCCCATGAATTCACGTTGCCCGTTCAAGCGATCGGCCGGATCCATGCCGTAGGCCGCTGCCATTTCCGAGGTTTTCACCGCAAAGCCCGACTGGAAAGCGGGCAAATCCCGGCTTCGCAAATCGGCGTGGAGCCTGGCCAGGAAATGCCGCAACGACGCATCCGCCGCTTCCGCCTCACCGAGCGCATCCGCTCCCATCCAGGCGGGGATGGGAAACCCGGCCTCAACCTCGAAATCCAGCGCCATATCGATAGGGAAATCCTCCCCTTGGGCATCGTTCCAGGCCAGGGACGCGAACACGGTTTCCGGCGACTCCCCTTCGCCGGGCTCGAGGATGCGGACCAAGGCGGATTTGCCTTCCTTGTAGTCCTCTTGCTCGTAGGGAACGGACAAATTCACGGCCAGTCGATTGGTCCCCGGTTGCAGCCACTGATTGATGGGAAAGGCGTTGGAGGATTGCGGCTCCGATCGATCGGCGGCCAACTTGATGCCGTTGACATGGATGGAATAAGCCACGCCGGAGGTTTCGAAAACCAGGAAGAGCACGCGGGATACGCTCATGGAATGTCCTTGCCGGAAACCGGCGGTAAGGGCGGTGAGGGCGGAATATTCACCGTGGCAGGTTCTTCACTGTGGTCGCGGAAATGAAAAAGTGCTTTCCGAAATTCTTCGGGATTTTGGAAAAGGGTTGCTTCTTGTCCACCATCACCTGGAAAACCGCCAGTACCACCGCTCCAATGGCGAGCGCAACCAATTGGTTGGGAGACAATCCCCTGGCGAACCCTCCTGGCTGGAACCCGCTAAAATAAAACGCAGCGATCATCACCACTACAAGGCCAAGGACCAAAAGGGTAGGAGTGGAATTTTCTCCCGGTGAGAAGTTCCAAGCATTGATCCGGTAGTCCCCTTGAACATGCTTTACCTCCACAAAATCCGGATAGGCATCAGACCATCTGCTATTGATCAGGAAGGCATAATCTCCCTCCATCAAATATGGGATCGGGGTGCCTTGGTAATCCTGGCCGGCGCGGTTTACCAATGGATTCTGATACTTATTTATAGGACGAAATTCGAATGGTGTGCCCTCCGGAACGTATTGGGTCAACCGATGGTAGGCCTCCTCCAGGGAATTGCCGACCACATCCATGGATTGGGTGCGCTGGTCCGGGTCCTCGAGGAAGGTGTATTCCATGGTCACACTGTAAACGGGGTAGGATTCACCCTGAGACTCGCTAATCGCGATTGCCTTGATGCGGCATTTTCCGGTCTGGAGCATAGGGCTATCGTCGCGTATGGGTTTTTCCCGTTGTCCATTCCGGAATGTCAGGATGGCTCCAACCAAACAAATCACCAATACACCCAATAAAACGGCGCAGCCGATAAAGGTTCCCATCTTCACATTCCCATTCCATTACTGCCCGACTTCGCCAAGGATTCAAGGTATTCTGAAAGGGCTAAATCGAAGGGTTTGGTTTCCTTTTTATCGATCAAAGAAATTTCCCCTTTTTTGCTTATAAAGCCATCCCAAAACAAGACACTGGCCTCCATTTTCAAGCCAGCGAAACCCAAAGCGATGGCAACTGCCGGATCATGGTCCTTCGGGTTCGCAGTAGACCCCAGCGTAGCATATATTCCGGATTTCGCCTTC
>JBDSWM010000016.1:0-20353 GCA_039926685.1 Fibrobacteria bacterium
ACCACCCCACTTTCAGAAGCCGCGGGCATGCGCGCCCGCCACGCCTCCAGGAACCTCCGCACTATGGGTTGCGAGGCTATGCCGGGCAAGGCGGAAACCCCCGCCCGGTCTATTTCGAATCTGCGCACCCGCGCTCCGTAACGCGCCAGCAACCGGTCCGCCGCCGCGGCCGCCGCGCGTTCGTCTTCGACCACGCCCGTGAACCGGAGGTCGATATAATCCGCCACGCCCCAGGCCTTGGCTTGCGTTTCCAGATCGCCGGGATCGCCTTCCAACGAAAGCGGCAGCGTGTATTCCCGGTACTCGCCGGCGGAGGCCAGGGAAAGGAAAACCGGGTCGGGGACGGCGTTGGCGCCCGCAGATTCAGGGAGCTCCAGCAACAAAGCGCCGCGTTTGCCGCTTTCCCCACGCCGCCACACACGGGTGGAGCCGGGATAGGCAAGCCGGGACCGCGCCACGAAATGGCCGCGGCGCCCGTGGATATGGCCCAGCGCCGCATAATCCGCCTGGAAACGGGTGAATAGATCCGCGTCGATGGCGCTACCGCCGGTTTCCTCGTCCGGGCCGCGATAGGACATGCCGGCCACTACCCCGTGCGCCAGGGCTATCCGCCAGGGAGCCGTCTTGGCGGGAACTGGCCAGTCGGCGTAGCCGGAATACTGCTCCTGATGCGGCACCGCCAGAAACTCCACCCCCACGCCGCCGCGATCGCGGCGTAACAATTCGAAAGGCTTGCCGTGCAATACCGTGGCTGCGCCCCAGTCCAATCGGGACAGCTCCCCCCCGCCGCGCTGGATGTCTTCATGGTTGCCGGGAAGGAAGAGGAATTCGAAGGGAGGCGTCCCCAGGATACGGCGGAAATCCGCACGCAGCTTTTCCGCGTCCGCGAAGGTATTGAAGAGGTCTCCGCAGAAGATCAGATAATCCACGCGTTCGCGCCGCGCCGTTTCGATTAGCTCGGCGAAAACCTCCAGGCCGTACTCCTTTTCCGATACGGAAAGGTGGAGATCGGCGGCGTGGAGGATACGTGGCATGGGTTGGCTCTTCCCGCCGGGGACACCCCGGGCTGCAAGAATAAGGCCCGGTCAATATAGCAATCGCGCTCAACGCCGCGCTTACACGGACAAGGCGGCAGCGGAGAGCCGGGCCAACGCGGAATCGAAGCGTCCGACCCATTCCGTCAAGCTCCGGTATTTCCCGGCCAGGATATCGGCCAGAACGGGATAGGTGGCGAAATCCATATCCATCATTTCGAATTTGAGGAAGGTACCGCATATTCCCGTTACCTTCGTCTCTTCCGCCATTGCTTTCCCCAAGCGCGCGAGGTTCCCATGCAGTTCCATAATGCGCTCTCGGCGCGGCGAATCGGCAGCGAATTCGGCCCGCAGGCTATCCGCCCATTCCAAACCATCCCGGAAAGAAAGCGTCATCCCGGCCAAGGCTTCCATCAAGCCATCCTTTTTCCGATTCCATGCTTCCGATGCGCAAAGGCGCATGCGGTAGGTTTCCATTAACGGATCGGGCCGCAAGCCCAAGGTTCCATCCCACAAAAAACGACCCAGCAGGCCGGACATGTAATGCTCGGATGGGCTTTCCGGCCGCACCGGCACATAAGCCAGGGTGCCGTTGGCGAGGAACCTGCTCGCATACAAGGACAAGTTCGGCCGCGCGAGCGGAACTTCCCGCCTGATGCCCAGCATCCAAGCCGCGGTTTCATGCACGGCCTCCGGTGTCAGGTATTCCCGGCAGGTCTGGACGGCGCAACGCGATGACGTCTGACAGGGAGAACAAGGGATTTCCACCTGCAGCACGGCATGGTTTTCCCCATAGGGCGCCGTTTCCGGATAATAAGCGGTGGAAAAATACAGTCCCAGGGTGGGAGTTCCCGCGGCGGCACCCACATGGATGGTGCCCGTATCATTGCTGATCAACAAATCGCAGGCCTCCAGCAAAGCCGGTAATTGCAAGAGCGAGGTCTTCCCCGCGGCATTGATGACGGGCAGGCCTACCAGGCCGGCCAGGCGTTCCGTTCGTTCCCTTTCCCGCGCATCGCCCACCAAAACGATGTCGACATCGCCTGGCGCCAGCAGGGATTGAGCCAAAGCGCTGAAGTTCTCAAGCGACCAGGCCCGATGCAATTCGCTGGCCGCGGTTTGCAAAGCGATCAGCTTCCGCTCTGGCCGTTTGCCCGCGGCGGCCAAGAACTCCCTCGCTTCCCGGCGCCGCGCTTCGGTAACGCGCAGGGAACGCGGCTCGGGCCTGGGTGCCTTTCCGGCTATGCCCATTTGGATATCCACGATGTTGAACGGATTGTCAATCCGGTTCGATACCAGGGAGAACATGTATTTGGCCCAGGGGCCGAGCAAACGGATTTCCCCTTCATAGGTATCCACGCGGCCCAATTTTCGTTCCGCGCCGATTTTCCGGCAAAGCACGGACGAGCCCAAATCATTGGTCAGATTCACGATCAAGTCGTAGGTCCGGCTGAATTCCGGATGGCTATCGAAAGGCGCCAGGTTCGGAAACGCGGCCTGCTGCTCGGGCGCGCCCAATGCCTCCACTTGGCCCAAGGTGAGGGTGATCAAAACATCGAAATAGTCGCATTCGCCCAGGATGGCGCTGAAGCCTTCTTGGGCCACCAGCACAATCCGGGCGTCCGGATGATCGGTGCGCATGCGCCGCATCAAGGGCAAGGTCTGCACCAGGTCGCCTAAACGGTTCAACTGTAAAAGGAGGATGTCTTTCATGCCGGATGGGGCCTGCGTCAGGCTTCCGATCAGAAATGGAAGCCGGCGATCATGTCCAGATGATGGCCGCCCAAGTTAAGCTTGGTTTGGAACAGGGTCATGGTGGCGGAAGAATACAGGTATTCCAACCCTAAATTGAAATGGCGGTCCATTTCCCAATAGCAGCCGCCGTTCACCCAAATGCCCAGTTTGCCGTCGCGGATCGACTCGTCGTAATTTTCGTTGACCAGGCCCCATTCCACCGTGCTCCTGCCGAAGCCGCCCCCGAAAAAGGGCCGCACGGTATAAAGCCGGAAATCGAAGATCTTGCGCACCCCCACGTTGATTTCGTAGGTCTCGATGGTTTGCTTGAAAACGCCCTCGCTTCCCAGATCCTGGTATACCACGGGAGCGAAGGCATAGGAGAAATCCAGCGCGATGTTGATGGGCCATTTGCGCTGGCGTAAGTCGCTGGCCACCCGGATTTCCGTCTGGTCGGTCACGCCTGCCACGTCCTCCCATTGGGTTTTGTCCAGGAACTTCAAGCCTCCGCCGATATTGATATTGCCGGTCCAGTGGGCATCGTCCTTGGCGGCCTTGTCCTCGATGGGCACATAGCCGCCCTCGATGCCGGCCTTGATGCCGCCCTTCACTTCGCTGTAGCCCCCTTTGATTCCTTCGGTCAGGGGAGAAATCCAATTATCCTTGACTACGACGGTATCCTTCAGGACCAGGGTATCCTGTTTTTTCCCTGGCTCCCCTTCCTGGACCGCCTTGGCCAGGCGCGTATCGCTGACGCCGCGGTAATTCCTGCGGACGACGAACTCGGATCTCACTTTATCGAAGACCTTTTCCACTTCTTCGCCCACATAGAGATCGACCAGGTCCGCGCCCGGGTCCATCTGAAGCATCTTGTACAGCCAGTATTTCCCCTTCTCGCGGGAATCCGGGTTGGAAACGTAGATGACGCCAAGATATTTGGCGATGTAAACACTGTCCGACCGTCGGTATTGGCCATGGCCGGCCCGGTATCCCTCAAGAATCTGAATCACGTTTTCAAAATTGCCCTCGCCGTATTCGGCATGCACCTTTTGCTGGTCCACCGTGTCGGCCGGAACGGTTTTGCCGTGCTGAACCGGCGTGGCAACGACTGCAGGTGAAGGAGCGGCCTCAGAGGAGGACGGTACCGCGCCAGCCTGAGGCGAGCTAAGGGGGCTTAGCGCGACAAAAATCGCGAGAAGGCAAGGGTGAGGCCGCATTTCCTGATGATTATGACTTTCTCCCCCGCATTTTGCAAGCCCGGAGATCGCTTCACACCGCTTCGCGCAGCTTCTGGATGCGGCTGGGATGGCGCAAGCGATTGAGGGCGCATTCCTTGATTTGCCGGGCCCGCTCAGGGCTGATATCCAGGCGATTGCCGATCTCCTCCAAGGTCATGGGCATTTCCTGATCCAGACCGAAATAAAGCCGTAGCACGCGGTTTTCCAGCGCCTTCAATCCGTCCAGCACATCCAGTACCCGGCCGCGGCGGCGCGAATCGTCATACTCCACATCCGGTCCCACCGCGCTCGTATCCGCGATACGCTCTTCGATTGCCAAGCCCTCCGGACCGGCACCCGGATCGCTCAGGGAAACGGTCGCGAGCCCCGCCTGCATCAGGCTCAAGGCTTCTTTCTCCTTGATGGACAGGGATTCGGCCAGTTCGCTGGGAAGCGCCTCGCGGCTCCTTTTCTGTTCCAAAGTCTTGCGCACGAATATCAGCTTGCGGAGCAAAGCCGCTTTGCTGATGGGGAGGCTGATATTGCGGGACTGCTCCGCGAGCGCATGTAATAGGCGTTGGCGGATCCACCAGACGGCATAGGTGATGAACCGGCAGGTGCTGGTGAGATCGTAGCTCTGGGCAGCACGGATCAATCCCAAGTTGCCTTCGCTGATCAAATCCGTGAAGGGCAAGCCTTGATTCTGGTACATCCTGGAAACGGAAATCACGAAGCGCAGATTGGCTGTGACCAGTTCGTTGAAGGCGCGCTTGTCGCCTTGGCGTATCCGCGCCAGCAGCTCCCGTTCTTCCGGTTGCGAAAGGACGCGGTGCTTTCCGTGCTCGCGCAAATAGTCATTCAGGTGAGCCTTGTTCTCGGCCATGGGAATTCTCCTTATCGGGAGCAACTCCAGATTATCCGATCATCGCGAGGCAAGGCGCCTACTTTTCGTAAAAAACATGCACGCCTTCCCAACGCTCAATCAATTGCCAGGAGCCTTTGGCATCATTATTCCAGGCATCGCAATGTGAGATGTAGTAACTCAGGATATTATCCATCCTGTCCAAAGGCTCTTGGCGATGGGGCGGGACGTCTTCCAGCATGGCGCGAAATAGTCGCGAAGCGTCATTGAAACCCTTGCGGAAATAGATGGAAAGGGCTTTCTCAAGCATGCCGCGCGTTTCGTCCTTGTAGTTACGCACCTCTTCCGGTTGATGCCCGTAGATTTCAAACAACTTGAGGTGACGGCTGGAACCTTTGACCTGCACAAGGTCGATCCAGCGATAATGCTGGGTATGTGCCTCCAAGTCACGAATGATATCCTCCGTAACCACCACTTCCAGATCGTACATCTTGGTTTTGGATTCCAGGCGCGAGGCGATGTTCACGGCCTCGCCGATCACGGTGCGATCCAGCTTTTCATAGGAACCGAAATTCCCCAGCATGACCTCGCCTTTGGCGATGCCGATCCCGTTGCGGATTTTCGGCTTGCCTTGGACGTATTTCTGCCGATTGAAATCCTGCAATTGCAGGCGCATTTCCACCGCCGCCTTGACGGCTTGGCTCCCGTTCGGGAAGAGGCCCATTACGCAATCGCCCATGATCTTGTCCACTTCCCCGCCGTTGGCGATGATGGGCCTCGTCATGAGGGAAAAATACTGGTTCAGAAACTCCTGCTTTTCCTCCGCCGTCAGCACTTCGGTAAGCTGGGTGAATTCGCGGATATCGCAGAACATCACGGCCAATTCCTTCTGCACGGGCTTGAACTCGGTGGGGTTGTTGCCTTTGACCAGCTCGTCGAAAAGGGAAGGCCGCACGAACCTCTTGATCACTTCCTCTCGACGCTTCAGCTCGGCATAAGCGGATTTGATTTCCGCTTCCCTGGCTTCCGCCTCTTGAGCCCGCGCGGTAAGGCCAGCCAAGGCCAGGCCGCGCCGGTGGAAAATTTCCAGTGCGGCTTTTAACCCTAAACCGGAAAAGGTGGTGAACCAAATCATGACCTGCTGATCTATCAAAGCCTTGATTTTCAGCGCCTCCGGAGGGCCTTGCACTGCCAGGCAAAGCCCAAACCCCGCTGCTTGGCCGAAGAAGAGATGCAGGGGTAGCCAAGGGCCTTTTGTGGCAATGCCCAGGAAAAAGGCCCAAAATACATTCGAGGATGACCAATACGCATCGGTAGGATTGATCAGGAACAGGAATGTTTGGAAGCCGGGCAACAAGAAGGAGACAGCGAATTCCCAGAAAACCAAGCGGGAGAAGCGGTACCGCGCACTGCGCGGCCAAGCCAAGATCAGCGCGGAAAGGATAACGCAAAAGACGCGACCGGGCAAGAAGTCGGAGAATCCCAGCAGCTTTTCCGAGAAGTGGAAAATGACATAGGCGACGGAACCGATGATGCCGAACACGGGCATCAGACTCAAGGTCAGTTCATAGTCGAGATTGAAAACGGCGGACCATGCCACCTGTAGGGAACGCGGAGACAGCAGATGCAGCAGGTGTTCGATTCGCTTGCGCATTTGTGAGAGATCCGGAACGTTGGATTTTCAAATAAATCATACAGCCCGGTCGCCTAAATTTCCGAAAATAAATGGCGGGGAAGTTCCCGGACCCGGCGGTAGACCCCTACAATCCCTCGGCGACATGTAAAGCCATCCGACGGGGCAGCGCGCACATCATGTACAACCCCAAATAGGCAAAGACACCCTTGATGTGACCATAAATTGATGCGACGATTTTTTACCGAAATGCTTATTTTTAGGTCAGGTCATACTTTTAGTTAGGAAACATCGTGCAAGAAAATCGCATCCTGGCAATCTTGCAGGAAGTATTCTCCAGGTTGTCCCATGAGAATCCTTCCTTCTCGCCGCTTCCGGCGGTCATCGATACCACAACCACGCTTGAGCAATTGCACGTCTCCGACGCCAACATCGCCGAGCTGGCGAAAGAGTTGCGCCATCGCCTGGGCGGGCTCGCCCTGAACGTGGAGTTGATGTATCGCACCCAAAAAGCGTTCAGCGGAATATCAGGTGGCGAAAACCAGTACTCGACGGTCGGGGATATGATAAAGCATATCCATTCCGGCGTGCATCACGGCATCAAGAATCCGATTGTCGTATACGTGGATGACGAAGAGGAAAACCTGTTCGTGTTCCGAAGGCGCTACGGAAAGCGCCTCGCCTTGCGAACCTTCTCAAATCCTGAAGAAGCCTTGGCCTTCATCAAGGAGGATCCCGAAGTGGTGCTCGTTCTTACGGATGAATCCATGCCCGGCATCAGCGGCAATCATCTATGCGATTTGGTGCACCAATACAAGCCGTTCCTGAAGTTCATCCTCATCACCGGCAATCCGGGCGGTGACGAAAACCTGATCCATCGTTCCCTTCGCCATGGGCGCTTCTACGATTTCATCAACAAGCCGTTGGATTTCGACAAAAAGGGCGAGGAATATTTCGAATCGATGAATAAGGTACTATCGGGCGATTTCTTCTGAATCACTTTTCCGTAAAAACATGCACGCCTTCCCAGCGTTGTATGTCCTCCCATGTGCCCGTGGGATTATTAATCCAGGCATCGCAATGAGCGATGTAATACCGGAGGATGTTATCCATCAGATCGTTGGCGTTCAGGCGATGCGGCGGGACGCGTTCCAGCATGGCCCGGAACAGCCGGGAGGCATCCTTGAAACCCTTCTGGAAATAGATCGTCAGCGCCTTCTCCAGCATGTCCCGGGTATCGTCTTTGTATTGGCGCACTTCGGGAGGCTGATGCCCGTAGATTTCGTACAGCTTGAGATGGCGCGTAGAGCCTTTGACCTGGACATTGTCGATCCAGCGGTAATGGGCGGAACCGGGGGCGAGATCCTTGATCACATCTTCCGTGACCACCACTTCCAGGTTGTACATCTTGGTTTTGGATTCCAGGCGCGAGGCGATATTGACGGCTTCGCCGATGACGGTGCGGTCCAGCTTCTCGAAGGATCCGAAATTGCCGAGCATTACGTCACCCTTGGCGATGCCGATGCCGTTGCGGATCATGGGGCTTTCCACGGCGAACATGGCTTCGTTGAACTTTTGCAGCTCCAGGCGCATGGCGATGGCCGCTTGCACGGCCTTGGCCCCGTCCGGGAAAATGCTCATGACGCAATCACCCATGATCTTATCGACCTCGCCCCCATATTGAACGATGGGACGTGTCATCATGGAGAAATATTGGTTCAGGAATATCTGCCGCTCGTAGGGAGTGAGCGTTTCCGTCAGCTTGGTGAATTCGCGGATATCGCAGAACATGATGGAGAGATTTTTGATGACCGGCTCGGATTTGGACGGATCTTTGCCCGCTTGGATCTCTTCGACCAGGGACGGGCGGACATAGAGACGGATGAGCTCTTCGCGTTTCTTAAGCTCCTCATACGCGGACCGGGTCGCCTCGGCGGTAAGCAAATCGTTTTCGGCTTTAGACAAGGCCATCTGCGTAACCATGATTTTTTCGTGGGTGATCTCCATCGTCGTCTTGATGCCGGAAGTGACCACCCCCAGGAAATAGGCGATGAGCTGGGCCTGAAGGCTTTCCATCACCAATTGATGCTGGCCCGGATGGACCCAGGAGAAAATCGCGGTGGCGATGCCTGCCGAGGCCGGGAATGTCCAGGCATAAAGGTAAGGCTTGGTCAGCAGGCCATGCAGCAAACCCGCGAAAACCAGGGATGCGTACCAATAGACGTTGCATCCGTTCTTGAGGAAGAGAATCGTGAACAAGCCGGGAAGCGTCAGCGCCGTGGCCGTTTCGAAATAGGCCTTTTGAAAAAGGGTAAGGGATTTTTCCTTGGGAAAAAAAACCAGGGCGCCGTACAAGAGCGCCGTTGCCAATCTGAGCTGCCAAGACTCCCAGTACCCGAAGCCGAATCGCAGGATGAAGTAGAACATCAGATGGCCGAACACGCCGAAGGCCCCCAGGACGGGAATCACTTTCTGAAAAAAAGCGTAGTCGGTGTTGATGTGGAACTTTCGCATCTTCCTGGGGCCCGTTCTAAATCCGTTTCATTGAGGATTTTACGGGATGGATGCTCGAAAAAACCACAGTTGGTATCTACAGACCCAATTTTCCATCGCTACACTTTTTTTTACGCCGACAGGATAATGGAAAGAGATTTATCCCCGGATACTCCGAATTCAGGGGCGATTCGTCTCTCTTGGCACCGGAATATCCTACATGGAGAGGGTGTGGAAACAAATGCGGGGGCTCCTACCCCAAAAATCCCCAATCGAAATGCGAAGATTTTCCGTTTCTTTGATCCTCTCTCCCGTTTTGAATCGGTGCATATGCGCCTACCGTTTCGCTTTTTTTCCAACCAGGGACGCACAATGCCCGTGCTGACCCTTCCGAAAGGATGACCGTGGGATATCCCAGCCAAGATCCAGATAAGAATTCGCCCGCATGGTTCGATGCGAACATGAATGAATACACTAAACGATGGAAGGCCTATGATCCATTTCCGTTCGACCAGCCTTCCGATACCGAGAATTATCTGAGCTTGCACCAGAATGATTACCTGCGGCTGAGCAATCATCCCGAGGTCGTGGAAGCGAAGAACAAGGCGAATGAAAACTCCGGAAGCGGGCCTATGGCCTCCATCATTTACGGAGGCGATACCGGGGAGCATCAGAAATTTCGCACTACACTGAAGCGCTGCATGAATGTAGGCGACATCATGTTGACCACGGCCGGATGGACCGCCAATGTCGGCATAGTGGAATCGGTGGCGCAGCCCGATATGCCGATTTACCTCGATTACCAGGCCCATGCTTCCTTATGGGATGGGGCCAGGCTTTCCGGGGGGAAAATCGTTCCCGTCCGGCATAATGACTATGAGCACTTGGAAAAAAGGATCAAGAGATCGGGCCCAGGAGTGGTTTGCATCGACGCGTTCTACAGCACAGATGGCAGCATACCGGATTTGAAAAAATACGTTGAGATCTGCGAAGAAAACGATTGCCTGTTCATTCTTGACGAAGCGCATTCCTTCGGAATGATTGGGCCCAATGGCGGAGGCTTGGCCGTGGAATTGGGCCTGGAAACGCGCATTCCCATACGTACGGTTTCCATGAGCAAAGCACTGGGAGGCAACGGTGGCTTTATCGCGGCCTCGGAGGAATTCGTATGGTTCCTGAAGCATAGGGCGCGCTCGGTTATCTTCAGTTCCAGTCCGTCGCCTTCCGGTTCGGCCGGCGCCAACGCGGCCATGGCCATCGCCTTGCGCGAGCCTGAGCGGGCGCAAACCTGCTTGGAAATGGGCGCTTTGCTCAGGAAATACCTGCTGGCCCGGGGAATCAACCCGGGCCAAAGCAACAGCCAAATCATATCCCTCTATTTCGACGAGGACCCGCTGGCGGCGAAGTTTTACGGCCTCATGCGCAAAAAGGGGATACTGGTATCCGTATTTACCGCCCCAGCCGTACCTAGGGATACGAGCTTGGCCCGGTTTTCCATCCATAGCGAGGTGACCGCGGATGACATGCTGAGGGTCGCTGATGCGGTCGCGGAATGTATCGGAAAAATGGGCGTATCCGTAAAACCCCCGGTTTCCACGGTTGAAAAAGCATGAAAAAATTCCGTATCTTTGAGAACCCGGTTCGGTTTTCCATGGGGAACTTATAATGAATACCAGTCTGACATACCAGATCTTCGCGGAAATCGCCGCCACGCTCGTACAGAGGGGCGAAATGGCAAAACCCTTGCCGGAATCTCCCGATCCCGAAAAGACGCTGGAAGAACTCGGCGTGGATTTCATGGCCTTCTCGGAAATCGTGGAAGCATTCAAGGACCGGTTCGGTGGGAAGGATTTCCACCTGACTCCGTTCATGGTGCCCCAGGAATATTATTATCTCACCTTGGGAAAGTTCCTGGAATCCGTATCCAGCGCCCTGCAATCCCCAATCAAGAATCCCATCGTCGTCTACGTCGACGATGAAGAGGAAAACATTTTCATATTCAAGCGGAAGTTCGGAAAACGCCTGACGTTGAAGACCTTCACCAATCCGACCGAAGCCCTGTCCTTCATAAAGACCACGGACGATGTGGCCTTGGTGATAACCGATGAGGTAATGCCCAATCTCAACGGAAACGTGCTATGCGATGAAGTGCATAAGGCCAAACCCCTGATGAAGTTCATCCTGATCACGGGAAACCCCAATAGCGACGGTGATTTGATGTATCGCTCCTTAAGGACGAACCGGTTTTACGATTTCATCAATAAGCCGTTGGATTTCGATGCGCGCGGGGAGGATTATTACGGCATCATCCGGAAGGCGATGGACTCCCTGGTTTGAATGCCGCGTAGGGATGGGCGCTACGGCGTGTTAAAGCGGATGGAGAAGGTGGTTCCCGCGCCCGGCGCGGATTGGACGCTCAGGGCGCCACCGTATTTCTTCACTATTTCCGCGGCGATGGTCAGCCCCAGTCCCGTACCCTTGCCCGGCGGCTTGGTCGTGTAGAACGGATCGAAAATCTTCTTCAGGGCCTCTTCGGGAATACCCGGACCGGTATCCTTGAAGGAAAGGACGATGTCCCGCGCGCTGGCCTCGCATTTGATTTCCAGCTCGCCTTTCTGGTTCATGGCGTCGATGGCGTTGTTGATGATGGCAAGGAAGGCCTGCTCCATTTCGTTCTTGTTCACATCCCAGCCGAGTTCAGGCGCGATGGCGGTCGTGATACGGGTATCGCCGATGACCTGGCGGGGAAGGAGATCGAGCACCTCCTTGATCATGTCCGCGAAGGTCTCGCGGGCGATTTTCTCCTTCGCGGCCGTGCGGGAAAACACCTTCAGGCTGTTCGCGATGCGGGTGCTCTTATCCAAGGCTTTCTGGATTTTCTCGAATACGAAATCCTTCTCCTCCAGATGCGTCTCCAGATCGTATTTATCCTCGACCTCTTTGATTTGACGGGCGATCTCCCCATCGATTCCCGCCTGCGCGGACAAGGCGCGGATCTTTTCCAATCCTTCCACGTCCCGTTTCACCTCCGGAAGGATATTCACCAGGAAGTTCAGGGGGTTGTTGATCTCATGCGCGACGCCCGCGGCCATTTGCCCCAAGGACGACAGCTTTTCGCTTTGGATGGCCATTTCCTGGGCGGATAAAAGCTGCTTCGAAGTGGCCTCCAATTGCCGGGTGCGCTCCTCTATCTTCCGTTCCATCTGGGAGAATAGCTCGGCCTTGACGATGGCATTGGTCACCGTATTGGAAATCGATTGGAACAGGAGCTTATCCTGGTTCTGCATCTTTTCACCGTTGTGGTATTCCGCCGCAAGCAGCCCCAGGGGCCTGTCCCCATAGATAAGCGGCGTGATGATGAAGGAGGAGATTTTCAGGGCCTCCAGAAAATCGCGCGTCCGCGAGGATACCCGCGCATAGACTTCGGTGGGGTCGTTGATCACCAGGGTTTTCCGCTGCTCCAGGGTTTGCACCAGCAAGCCGTAGGGATTGTCCCAGTTCTCCCCCATTTTGAAACGGGTGTTGCTGATGAAAGCCAATAGAGACTCGGAGTACCCAAGGGCTTTGCTGCAACTCAGGTATTCGCCCTTTTCGTCCAGGAGCCAGATTTGGCTGGAGCCGAATTGGAATTGGTTGACCAGCATAAAGACTATCTTGTCGCAGATTTGCTGGACTCCGGTGGTGTTGAGGAGCAAGGTCGTGAGGTCCTGCAGGGAGTGGATTTGGACGTTGGTGCTTTCGAGGATCCGGTTTTGGCGGCTCAGGCCCTCGTTGGACTGCACCGACCATTTCATGGCCCGCTTGGCGGCGAGATGCTTGAATACCGAAAAGCTTATCAGACTAACGGTGAATAGACCGCCCCCAAGAGCCAGAAGCCACCAACGGGAAATATCCAGCAACCACACTCCGACGGAAACCAGGCTGGCGGCCGAAAGTACCTGGAAAATGCGGTTCAGGAATACGAATTCCGATTCCGGGAATTCGATGATGTAAACACAATGGTCGGATCCGTGGAATGCGCATTGATCATGTTCGACTTTGGCGTACGGCAATCCGAAGAAGAGCGGCAGGGCCTCATAGCACCCGAGACGGTTGCGGCAAACATATTCCTTCTCACGGAAGCCTTCCCGGAACGCGATTTTAACCCGGTACCGGTTATTGGAGATTTTTTCGGTTTCCACTAGGGTTTTGGTGGCCAGCTTTTCTTCGAATTGGCCGAAGCTTCGGATCAGGAAGCCGGGCGAAGTGATCCCCATCGAAAACGCCTGAATGATGCTGACGCTGTTCGGCAAATTCCGTCCGGTGACGTATCCGATATCCTTTTCACCGGTGACTTGCATGGCCGCCAGCACCACGGCCTCGTTTTCCGCAAAGGTCACATAGCCGGACGGGTCCATCAACTTGAGCCTATCGAGATGGTATTGGGACAGGGCCGCATCCGTAGCTGCCTTGCCAACCTTTTGATCCATCAGATGCAGGTAACCGAACATCAGTCGATTCGAATAGATTTTTTCATTAGCGCGCGCGCTTTGATCTTTTGCGGACATTTCACATGAAAGTTAGTTAATGTCGAAAACGGCCAAAATAACCCAAATGTCTTCGCTGTCGTTTTCTTGTTGGAAATGCGATCCAATCCCTAAAATCATTTCAGCTTAAAAAAAACTTTAACTCTAGCGCGAATGTCATGCCGCCTTTGCTCCGCTTGGACACTATGAAAACACTTGACCCGCTTGCTTTGCCGCCCGAGGCTTGGCGTCCCGTGGAAACCGCCGCCGGGCGCGTTTTCAATCGCGTGAACGAAAGGGAGCTCGATCGAATCGCGGCCTGGATCGAACTCATCCACGCGAGAGATGGCGCAAGCGCGGGGAAATTCCGGGTAAAGCTATGGGACTTCTCGCATATCGGGTTCGCGGTGCTTTTGGACCCCGCTAAAACCGGTTTGGCCCAGGCAAGCCCGGGGGCGAAGGCGCGCATCAGCATCGATTTCGGCGCGGGGCCCTTTTCCGCTGATTGCGTCATCCGGAACGCCTCACAATGGAAGGGTCAGATCAAAATCGGCCTGGCCAGGCTCGACATTACCCGCTGGGAAGGGTCGGAAAGCGATGACGCCGGTCCGGGAGAAGAATGCCTTGCGCTTCCCGAAACGATGCAGATCAAGGTCGTGGTGGCGAACCCCGTCTTCTATGGGGAGTGGTCTGAAATGCGCTTATGCGCGATCCGGAGCGGCTTCAAATTGGAGTTGCAATCCCGGGACGATTCCCTGCCTTTCTTTCTCGGCCAGCGAATAGAAGCCAAGCTCGCCTTGCCCACTTCCGGAGACAACCATTACCGCGGGGAAATCATTTCCATCTCGATATCTGGGGACTCAACCGTCAGAATCGGGATCAAGCCCCTTTCCCTGTCCGCGAGCCTGGCCAATGATTTGGCCGAGTTGCTTGTTTTCGAATTGGAAATATCCCCGGATGCGCTAAAGCGATTCGGCTTCCCCACCCGGTTCTTCCGCGCTCGCATCGCGTTCAGGTTCGTGGAGAACATGGAGGATTACGAAAAGGTCCTCATCCTGCGCCGGAACGCATACGTTGAAGTAGGCAAGCGCGACCAGGCCACCGTCCCGGAGGACATGTCCATCGCCTGGGACAAGAGTAGCCGGATACTTTGCGCCTTCCATGACGGCGTCCTGGTGGCGAGCGCGGCCTTAACCTTCCCAAATTCCGAGTCGGTGATTTTGCGATCCGAATCGGCCTTTCCCGGGAACAAATTCCCGGGAAAGCCCCCGCCCAAAAGCCAATTGCTGGAAATCAACAGCCTTTGCACCCACAAGGATTATCGCCGCGGGGATTTGCTGCATGCCGTTTTCGAGCATATAGCCCGGATATTCCTCCTATCCGATCGCAAATACATCATGAATCTTTCCGACTCTACCCTCTTGCCGATGTACCTGGGAATCGGCTTCAAGGCGCAAGGGGTCACGGGGCAATTCCTGGGAAGGCCCCATCATCTCATTAAAGGGTCCAGGGAAGGCATCACCAAGGCCCGCGGCCTCGGATTGCTCCGATGGAACATACTATACGGAGACCTGATGCAGGATCTGCTGGTAAAAAATATGCTGGGCCTCAATGCTTGGGACCGCGCGATGTTGCGATTCCGGCTGGCTTTCAAGCCGCTTGCGAACAGGCTTCACCGCATAAATGGCGAGCGGGCTTTTAGGAATATGATCACTGAAAATAGGGAAACGGAAAAATGAATCGCACTAAAACAATGGAATCGGAATGGCTGGCTTGCTTCGCGAGGATGCAACAGGGGGAGTTCTTCCAGCTTATGCGATCGGGGGAATTGCGGCTGGATCATTATACTGCCTTCCTGGCGGAAACCTATCACAACACCGCCCAGAATCCGAAAACCATGGCGTTGTTCATGGCGCATTTGCAAGGAGGCCCGCGCGCCTTGGAAGCGAAATTCACCAAGCATACGGCAATGGAAATCGGGCATGATGAACTGGCCCTGGATGATTTGCGGCATCTGGGAGTGGACCCCGAGCCTGTCCGCAACGGCAGGCCCATGCCGGTAACGGAGGCCCTGGCGGCTTTCATCGTATTCCAAATCCAGCATCGCAATCCGGCCGCCTATTTGGGCTATTTGTACCATCTGGAAGCCCTCCCCATTCATGCCGGCGGGAGCATCCTCGCAACCCTGGCCAAGATGGGGGTGCCGGATTCCGCCACCTCATTCCTGCGCGAGCACGCCGAAGCCGATCTGGTGCATGTCAAATGGAACCGGGAATACCTGGAAGGATTCATCCGCACCGAATCGGACCTGGAAGCGGCGGTGTACGGTCTGCGGGGCACCTGCGAGTTGCATGGGTTGATGTTCTCAGGCATCCTGGAGCGATGCCGGGATTGGAAACCGGCGCCGGCGCAGGACAGCGTTCCTTCCCGATGAAAACTTCGGCCAAACCCAAACGCGGGGCCCAAACGGATTGGTCCGCCGCCCCTGCGGTGGATCGCTCCAAGCTGGAAACCGGCGCATTCAAATTCTCCGCCGAAGGAAGCCGGTCGCAGGAGCGTATTTCCCACCGGGAACTCGGCATGGTTTCCGTAGCGCTGTTGCTGCCCGACAAGCAAACCTGGGTGGACGTTAAGCTGTGGGACTTCACCTCCCTGTCTTTCGGCATTTTCTGTACGACCGGAAACTCGGGGACCGCACCTTCCCATCCCCTATCGGGACTTTCCCGCGGGGACGAAATCGAAATGCGGATCCGCATATCCCAGTCCCAGGAGTTCCGCATAGGCTGTCAGGTCAAAAACATTTCCCCCTTCAAGGCGGGCGTCAAAATCGGCCTGCGCCGCCTGGATCTGAATCTTCCTCACACGATAGAGGTGGAGCGACGGGAATCCTTGCGCCTACCGCTCGCTCCCACACTGGCCCTAAACGCCCGCATCCGGCATCCCTTCATTTACGGTTATTGGTGCCCCCTGCAAGTTTCGGACATGAACAAGAACATGGGCCTTTCATTTCTGAGCCGGGATCCATCCATTCTCATTTTCACGGGCATGGAAATGCCTATCCATTTCGAAATGGCCAATCACCGGGAAAGGCCCATGATCGGGCGCGTGACGTGGGTGCATGCCAGCGACGGCAACCAGATTAAATTCGGCGTTGCTTGCGTGGACATGGACTGGAAGCTCCACAATGGTATCTGCGATTTCCTGCTTTTTTCCAAGCAATGGACCCCCGGGCGTCTGCGCGAAGCCGGATTCCAGGCCAAGCTGGTGAAAAGCCGACTCCGGTTCCGCAGCGTCAAGACCATGTCGGACTACTCGGAGGTTCTGCATTTGCGACGGGACACCTATGTGGCCGCCGGGAAAAAACCACCCGGCACCCGGCCGGAGGAAATGGCGGGGAACCTGGACGGCCAAAGCCGGATCCTAATGGCCCATCACCATGATAAATTGGTGGCTACGGTATCCTTCACCTTTCCGAACTCCGAAGATACCATCCTGGACAGCCAAGCCGGTTTTCCCGGCCAGAAATACCCCATCCTGATACCTCCACGGACCAACCTTATCGAAGTATCCCGATTGTGCATCCATGAGGAGTACCGCAGTACCGATTTGCTGCAGGGCATGTTCGAGCACGGGATCAAGCATTTCCTGCTCTCCGATCGGCATTGGCTGCTGACTTCGGCGGTTGCCGATCTGCTGCCGCTTTACTTGCGCATAGGCTTCACCAAGCTCAACGCATCCTACCACCATAAGGCATTGAATAATCAGGAGCATTACCTGATCCTGGCCCACAGGAGCACCTTCCTGTACGGTAAAGGCATGAATCTGTTGGTGTGGAATGCATTGTTCGGGGACTTGGTCCGCCACCTGGTCAATCGCAAGTTGATCAATGTCCCTTCCCAGGCTAACGCCATTATCCGGATGAAGCTCCAGTTGCATGCCTTTTCGAAGTGGATTTTGGAGAGAAAGGCCGGAGGCGCTTTCCGCAAGCACCTGGAAATCATGCGCCTGGCGGATCAACGCAAGCGGTCCCCGGACCCGGGGAAGTAGCTAAGGGTTCGGGAAGCGGAGGGTGAAGGTGGTTCCGCGGCCAGGCGCAGATTGGACGCCCAGGGCGCCTCCGTATTTCTTCACTATCTCCGCGGCGATGGTCAACCCCAGGCCCGTGCCCTTGCCCGGAGGTTTGGTGGTATAGAACGGATCGAAAATCCGCTTCAGGGCGTCTTCGGGAATGCCCGGTCCGGTATCCCGGAAGGACAGGATGATTTCCCGCGGGCCGGCCTCGCACTTGATTTCCAGTTCGCCTTTCTGGTTCATGGCGTCGATGGCGTTGTTGATGATGGCCAGGAAGGCTTGCTCCATTTCGTTCTTGTTCACGTTCCAGCCCGGATCAGCCGCGATAGCGGTCGTGATTCGGGTGTCGCCGATTACCTAGCGGGGAAGGAGATCGAGCACCTCCTTGATCATCTCCGCAAAGGTTTCCCGGGCGATTTTCTCCTTCGCGGCCGTGCGGGAAAACACTTTCAAGCTGTTCGCGATGCGGGTGCTCTTATCCAACGCCTTCTGGATTTTCTCGAATACGAAATCCTTCTCCTCCAGATGCGTATCCAGATGGTATTGATCCTCGATCTCTTTGATTTGACGGGCGATCTCCCCATCGATTCCGGATTGCGCGGACAGGGCGCGGATCTTTTCCAACCCCTCCACATCCCGCTTCACCTCCGGAAGGATATTCACCAGGAAGTTCAAGGGGTTGTTGATCTCATGCGCGACGCCGGCGGCCATTTGCCCTAAGGAAGACAGCTTTTCGCTCTGAATGGCCATTTCCTGGGCGGATAAAAGCTGCTTGGAGGTGACCTCCAATTGCCGGGTGCGCTCCTCTATCTTCTGTTCCATCTGGGAGAAAAGCTCGGCCTTGACGATGGCATTGGTGACCGTGTTGGAAATCGATTGGAACAAAAGCTTATCCTGGTTCTGCATCTTTTCGCCGTTGTGGTATTCCGCCGCCAGCAGGCCCAGCGGCCGATCCCCATGGATAAGGGGCGTGATGATGAAGGATGAGATATTAAGGGCCTTCAGAAACTCCCCGGTGCGAGGTGAAACCTGCTGATAAAGCTCCTCCGGGTCATTGACCAGCAATAAATATCCTTTTCGCCGCTTACCTCGATTGCGGATCGGGCCAGGGCATCCGACTCCGCGGCGGTCATGAAGCCCGACTGATCGGCCAGCTTCAAGCGATCAAGTTTGGCATTTTCCAGGAATTCATCGCTTTTCCGCTTTCCGTAGCGTTGCTCCAGGAACTTCAATAACGCGTAGGACAATTTATTGGAATAGACCTTATCCATTGATTCTCCGGCGATTGCCGAAGATAGCAACTTCGGGATCCCGCCCTTGAGAACGCAGGGGCGAGCGGCATAGCCTCCCCCTTATAAAGACCCCCATATTTTGGTACCTTTGCCCCTCCCTGTTCCGGCCCGGCCGGATTCCGCATCCCCGCCTTCCCGGAGTTTCCATCGTGGCCGATAATGTCCTCACCGCCCAGAACCTGCACAAAGCCTGGGGCGAAAAAGTCCTATTCAACGGCCTGTCTTTCGGCATCGACCGCGGCCAGAAAGTGGCCTTGCTGGGCCTCAACGGCAGCGGCAAATCCACCTTGCTGCGCATCCTGGCCGGTCGCGAAACCGACTTCGAGGGCTCCATCACGCGGCGATCCAATTTCATCCACCGCTACCTGGACCAGGCCGCCAAGGTGGTAAAGCCCGGCGACCCGGACGCCGCTCCCGGCGATTTGATCGCGGGCCGATCCATCGCGGAAGAAGTCTTCGGTCCCCAAGGCGCCATCGGCGCCCTGCTGGCCCGCTATGTCATGTTACTGCACGAGATGGGCACGCCCGAGCATGCGGCCCTCAGCGAGACCGCCGTGGACAAGGCCCACGAGGAATTGTCCCACCTCAATGACGCCATCGAACGCGATCACGGTTGGGATCTGTACGGCCAGGTGCAGGCCCTGGCGGGGCAACTGGACATGGATTTGGCCTGGACCATCGAGCCGGCCTTGTCCGGCGGCCAACTCAAGAAGATCCAGCTCATCCGCGCCTTGGCGGGGACCCCGGACCTGCTGTTGCTGGATGAGCCTACCAACCATCTGGACGAAAGCGCCATCCGCTGGCTGGAGGAGAAACTCGCGGGTTACCCCGGGACCATGATCGTGGTGACCCATGATCGCTACTTCCTGGAAAACGCGGTGGATCATATCCTCGAACTCTGGAACGGGGACATGCGGTCCTTTCCCGGCAATTACGGGAAATACCTGGAGAAGAAAGCGGAACTGGAAGAGAACCTAGCCGTCACCGAAGGCAAGCGCATGGCTTTCCTCAAAGAAGAGATCAACTGGATCCGGCGCGGGCCTAAGGCGCGCGGCACCAAGGCCAAATCCCGCATCCAGCGCTTCGAGGAGATCCGCGACAAGCAGGCCTTTTCCGCCGACAAGATCATGGAACTGGATCTGGATTCCTCCGCCCGCTTGGGCAAGACCATCCTGGAAATCACCAACCTGGCCAAGGCTTACGGGGACCGCCAGCTTTTCCGGGGATTGGATCTGAGCCTGCTTCCCGGCGATCGCATCGGCATCCTGGGTCCCAACGGTTCGGGCAAGACCACCTTCCTGAAAATCCTGCTCGGCAAGATCAAGGCCGACTCGGGCGAGATTAAGCTGGGCGTGAATACGCTTACGGCCTACTTCGACCAGAAACGGGAAAGCCTGGACCCGGAGAAAACCGTGTGGCAAACCCTGGGCGGCGACGCCGAGTACGTGGAATTCGGGGGCGCCAAGGTTCCCAAACGCGGCTTTCTGGAAAACTTCCTCTTTCCCGCCCGCA
>JBDSWM010000017.1:0-12078 GCA_039926685.1 Fibrobacteria bacterium
GATACCGAACCCCTGCCCTTGCGCGGCTATGTAAACGCGGCCGCCAACCTGCACCGGCACGCCATGGAAGGGGCGGGCGTGCGCATGGAGAACCACGTATCCGAGGACGTGAAGGTGATCATGGAACCGCGCGATTTGGAACTCATCCTGAACAACCTGGTGGGCAATGCGGTGAAGTACAACCGCCCGGGGGGCAAGGTCAAGGTGTGGACGGAATCCACTGAAACCCTCAAGCTATACGTGAAGGATACCGGGATAGGCATACCCAAGGAAATGCTGCCGCGCATCTTCGAACGCTTCTACCGCGCCGGCGCTTCGCGGGCGAGCAAGGAAGGCACCGGCTTGGGACTGGCCATCGTAAAGCACGCCGCCAGCAAATACGGCATGACCGTGCTGGCGGAAAGCGAAATCGGGGAAGGCAGCCGCTTCACCATCGAGATTCCGAGAGCCCTGGTGGAACAGGTCCCCCACGTTTGAAAAGAGGGTAGGGATTGGCTCCGATTACGGTCCCGATTGAGCGAAAATCGGCTTTTTACCCCTACGACAAATAGCTGTCCCGACCAGGCGGGGAACATATATTCCAAACGGGCCGCATTCGCCGCCTGAGTACCGGGGAAAACCCTCCGGTAAGTGAAGGAGCCCATTATGTTCGGCAAGAAAAAAGACGGCAAGAAAGAAGTGACGCTTGATGATGTCGTTCCGCAGCATCCTGACGAATATCCCGCCAAGCACCTGAAGGAGAAGCTGGATTCCCGGCGGGCGGATATGGACGATATCAAGGACCACAATCCCTCCGAAGGCCTGCAAGGGACCACTCTGTAGGGCGGTTTTTAGCTTTAGTCGCGGAATCGATTGCCGGCGTCCGACTGGACGCCAATCACAGTTAGCCCGTTCTGGGCCAATGTTATCCGCCCAGCAGGCGGAATCCCCAACCGATAACGAAGGCCAGCAGGGCCGTGCAGGGTATGGTCAGAAACCAGGCCACGCCCATTTGCGCGGCGATCTCCCAGCGCACCGCGGAGGCGCGCTTGGCCGAGCCCACGCCCATGATGGCGGAGGAGATGACATGGGTGGTGGAAACCGGCGCGCCCATGGAGGTGGCCGTGAGGATGGTGATGGCGGCGGCGGTCTCGGCGGCGAAGCCGTGTACGGGTTGCAGGCGGATCATCTTGACGCCCATGGTCTTGATGATGCGCCAGCCGCCCGCGGCCGTTCCCAGCGCCATGGCGCTGGCGCATAGGAATACCACCCACATGGGGATGTGGAAATCCTTGCCGCCATGCATGTAGCCCATGCCCACCAGAGCCATGGTGATCACGCCCATCGCCTTCTGGGCGTCGTTGGAGCCGTGGCTGAAGGCCATGAAGGATGCCGACACCAATTGCATATGCTTGAACCAGCGGTTGACCTTGCCGGCCGGGCTTTTGTGGAACATCCACATGATGGCGATCATCAGCACCAGGCCGCCCGCGAACCCGACGAAGGGCGAGACGATCAGGGCCTGCACGATTTTCCAGATGCCTGCGCCGTTGAGGTTATGGAACCCGTGCCGGGACACCACCGCGCCGATGATGCCGCCGATCAGGGCATGGGAGGAGCTGGAAGGGATGCCGTAGAACCAGGTCAGCAGGTTCCACAGGATGGCGGCCAGCAGGCTGGAGGCGACGATGGCATTGGTGACCAGATGCGGATCCACGATTCCCTTGCCGATGGTCTTGGCCACCGCCGTGCTCAGGAAGGCCCCGCCGAAATTGAGGATGGCGGCCATGGTCAGGGCCACGCGCGGCGAAAGGACGCGCGTTGACACCACGGTGGCGATGGCGTTCGCCGAATCGTGCATGCCGTTGATGTAGTCGAAGATCAGGGCGAGGGCTATCAGCCCCAACAGGATGGGCAGCGACTCAGCCATGCTTGAGGACGATCCCTTCGATGATGCCGGCCACATGTTCGCACTTGTCGGTGGCGGTCTCGAGATTGTCGTAGATATCCCGCCATTTCATCACGTCCAGGGGATTGGGCGATCCCTTGAACAGATCGGCCACGGCTTCGCGCGTGATCTTGTCCGCCATGTTCTCCAAGCGGTTGATCTCGATGCAGTGGGGGATGATCTTCTCGTATTTCAGCTCGGCGATGAGGGGAATGACCTTGTTCAGCTCTTCCACCTGCTTGACGATTACCTCCACCAGGGCCTTCATGGGAGGCGTGATCTCGGTCAGGCCGTACAGCATCATGCGTTCGGTCACCGCTTCCATGTAGTCCATGCAATCGTCCAGCCCCAAGGTGAGGTGATGGATGTCTTCGCGGTCGATGGGGGTGATGAAGCTCTTGTCCAGGCGGATGAGGATCTCATGGGTCAGCACGTCCGCATCGTGTTCCAGCCGCTCCAGGCGCGAGGCGCATGCTTTCACGTCCGCGGAGGGACCGGATACCATGTCGCTCATCACCTTGGCGCCATCCTGCAGGATTTTGGCCGCATTGCTGAACATCTCGAAGAATTTCACGTCGCTGGGTATCAGATTCTTGAACATTCGGCTCCCCGGAGGCTATCCCCCTCTTAGTCGGGCGCAGAAGGTAGAAAAATCGCCTGTTTCCCCTATACGGATGCCATCCCGGACCGTCCCAAACGGTACTATCCGGCGATAAACGCTTTTTCCTGAAACTTTTTTTCCGTCTTAAGGACGTATACCCCAGACTCCCCCGTTTGGGGGATTTGAAGCCAAGGAGATGATGATGGAAAAGAAATCTGAAAAGAAACTGTTGGGAAGCCTTGCTGTGGCCGGAATCCTTCTAGGGGGGTTGGCCCTGTCCGGATGCGATGACAGCACGTCCTCCAAGCCGGAAACGGCCATGGGAATCCTTTCGGCCAAGACCCTGGCCACCTTTCAGACCGAATGCACCAAGGTGGGCGGCATGTTCCTGGAGCACGATTGCGCGGCCATGAACGACTGCAAGGGGCATAGCTACCTGGAAGGGGAAGGCGTGGCCGCGCATGATTGCAAAGGCATGTCGTCCTGCAAAGGCGGCAGTTGCATCGAATCCTGAAAAGGCGGAGCGGGAAGGGAAACCTGGGAAAGCGAATCCTATGAACGGCATATCTTCCCTTAACGGCATCTCTTCCCGCGCCATCGGATTGGGTTTGCGCCTTCCCCACTACCGGCACATTTTTGCGGAATGGCCGGAGGTGGATTTCTTTGAAATCATTTCCGAGAACTTCATGGGCGCCGCCGAACTGCCGCGGCGGAACCTCGAGCGTATCCTGACCCGCTATCCGGTGGTGCTGCACGGAGTGGGCCTGGGCATCGCGTCGGCCGATCCGCTCGACTACGATTACCTGCGGAGGTTGAAAGCGTTGGCCGATTTCACCGCAACGCCTTACGTAACCGATCATCTTTGCTGGACCGTTTCCGAGGGGATTCACCATCACGATTTATTGCCCTTTCCGCTGACGGAAATAAACGCCCGCTATGTGGCGGAGAAGGCGGCGAGAGTCCAGGATTTCCTCGGCCGGCCCTTCGGGTTGGAAAACCTCTCCAGCTACGTCGCTTTCAAGGAATCGGATATGCGGGAGTGGGAGTTCCACCGTCGCGTGATTGAACTTTCCGGCTGCCATTATATGTTGGACATCAACAATATCCACGTCTCCGCGGTGAATCATGGGTTCCAGGCTTCCGAGTACCTGGAGTCGGTCCGTTGGGATAAGGTTCTGCAATGCCATATCGCCGGCCACACGCGCAGGGAGGACGGTACTATCCTCGATACGCACGATGCCCCCGTGACGGACGCCGTTTGGGAACTGTACGGCCGGGCTTGGAAGCTTTCCGGTGGATTCAGGACGCTTTTGGAAAGGGACGACAAACTTCCCCTTTTTCCCGAGTTGCGGGCGGAAGCCCTGCGCGCCCTGGAATTCCAGGAGGACTGATATGGATCCGGTGCCGCAGATACAAGCGCAGATCCAAGCTCCGGAAGGCCTCCGAGCCTTGCAATCCGAATTCGGAAGGAGCATCCGCGAACCGTTTTCGTTCGCTACCGGCCGTTTCGCCTGCCGCACCCGGAAGTACTCCGCGTTCGCCGCGGAGGCCATACTTACCAGGGGAACCCAAGGTTCCCGCGAAAGGCTGGCCGTGTACAATGAGCAATATTGGTACCGCTTACTGACCGCCATGCAGGAGCATTTCCCCTTGCTGGGAGCGGGTATGGGCCTGTGGCGATTCAACCGATTGGCCACGGCCTTCATGGTACGGTATCCGTCGCGTCACCCCTTCCTGGAACGGCTCGCCACCGGATTCCCCGCCTTCCTAAGGGAGGATCGCCCCCGCGATATCCGGTCCATCCAGAGCGCGGATCTCGATTTCGCTTTCATCCAAGCCTTCCACGCCCCCGGTCTTCCCTCTTTGGATCCGGCCCGTCTGACCAGGTCCGAATCGGAATCGCTGGAGGACGCGCCATTGCGCCTGCAACCCTGGTTATCCCTTTGCAAGGAGGATTGGAACCTGATGGAGTGCCGCACCCGGCTCATGGAAGGTTTTCCCGAAAAGCCGGCATTCCGCGCGCAAAAAAACCATTGGGCGATAATACGTAAGGATGCGCGGGTGGATAGGGTACGGCTCACGTCGGATCAATTCCGCTTGCTGAAGGAATTGGCGGATGGTTGTCCGCTCGGAGAAGCCTGCCTGCGCACCTGCGCTTCATCGGCCCAAGCCGGTAAGGGCGGTGAGGATAGCGGAGGCGGATCGCTTGCCGGATCCCTTTCCGGATGGTTTTCGCAGTGGACGGCCTGGGGATGGTTCGTGCATCCGGCCGGGGCCGGACTACTCACCAAAAAAAGGACGTGACATTTGCGCAATCCACCCTCCATCGCCTCCATACGGTTTCCCTATGCCTCCCTGCGGGCCGTGTCGGCATTGGCGGGAATGCTGGCCGGGCTCTTGGCCGGAACCCTGGCGGGTTGCCAAACCTTTCCCGGCCTCGAAACCGATCCGGCCCTGAGCGCAGTGTCCGACGGTTCAGGCCGGTCTCCGGCCAGCCCCGATTGCGCCGCTTGCCATGCGTATCCCCTAGGGGACATCAACCATTATTATCACCTGGTCTCTTCGGATACCATGCGCTACCGGTCCGGCAAGCCGGTCCCGGGATATGTGGCCACTTGCCTCGACTGCCATTTCAATTCCATCAAGCATTTTCCTTTCACCCGGAAGGATACCGTCTGGGCGGATTCCCAAGGCATGGAACTTCCCACCCATGCCTCGCCCTCCGATGTGGTCCTGCGGACCGGGGAGGTGGTTGAATATAGGCCCATCCCGGCCTCGGGCCCGGCCGATACGTCCCGCGGCGCCGTCCTTACCGCCGAAATCGACTCAATGATCCAACGTTATGCCCGCGCCGGAAAACCGGTACCCTGGCGCACCGGTTTCCTGCACCTCAATGGTAGCGTGGATGTTACGTTCCCTCCCGATCTCGTTTCATCCCCGGAATCCCTCGCCACCGCCTACAAACCGCGCGACTTCTCCTGCTCCGCCATCGCCTGCCATAAAAAGCCCGCGGCGGTATACCGCTGGAAGTCCTCCCGCGGTTTCGGAAATTGCCCTTCCTTCGACGGAATGGATCCTACCTGTTCAGAAATACCTGACCCAGCGGTGGTCCAATCGGAGACGCCATGACCCGCGTTCCCATCTCCGGCTTGCGCAAACCCCTGCCTTGCCCGCGCGCGCCTGGCGTGGCCGCAACCGGTTTGCTGGGCCTGGCGGTCGTACTGGCCTGGCTGGGATGCGCCCCCGTGCCGCAAAAGGACCGGGAATTCCTGAGCGACCCCATCATGCAACGACAGGATGACGCCTTGGAAAGCGGATTGGAAGCCCATGACTTCCCGCGCCGGGAAGGCTCCGCGGGCGGCGGCTCCGGATCGGGCGGAGGCTGCGGATGCTGAGGCGCGCTACGCCGCAACATCGTTCCCGCAGGTTAACCTTCGCCCGGCTTACAACCGTCGCCATCCTTGCTATCACGGCGACCTTTGCTACCCGATCCGCCCAAGCGGACGAATCGGAAAACGTACTCAATCTCAAGTACGAGTTTTTCCGCGATCGCAACCGGGCCTGGAACCATACGCCCGCCTTCGCCTTGCGGATGGCGCTGTCGCGGGCCTGGCGGTTGGGCTGGGAACAGGAATTCGACCTGGTTTCGGGAGCTTCGCGCCGATTGGGCCAAGGCAATGTGGGCCAATCGGCGGGGGCGGATGCCGTCACCGGTGCCTCCAAGGTGGAAACCCGGTTTTCGGAAAGCCCTTCCTTGACCTACTCGCATGCGGGCACGGTGGCCTCGGGGTCGGTGTATATCAGCCGAGAGCGGGACTATACTTCCGTGTCCCCGGCGGGATCCTTCGCATTCGATTTCAACCGCCGCAATACCACCGTAGGCGGCAGCTATGCTGAGTACTTCGACGCCTTCCGACCGACGGGCGCTTTCAAAGGCATGGGCGGCGATAAACGAATCCGCAGCCTGGGAGTCGAAGGGGCGCAGATCCTGACGCCGCTCACCTTGGTCGGCCTCACCGCCAATTGGATCCGATCCTGGGGTTATCTGGGGCATCCGTACAATCCGCCCATCGATAGGGATGGGGCGCTGATGACGGAAGCGGTGCCGGACCGGAAAACCGCGGGCGCGCTCGCCGCGCAAATCGTGCAGGGGTACCATCTGGGTAACCTGCTCGGTTCCCTCAACCTGGATTGCCGCGCCTACCGCGATGATTGGGACCTGGAATCGGGAACCGTCGATCTCAAGGTCAGCCAGCATTTCAGCGAGTCCGGCTATCTCCGTCTGCGCACGCGCTTCTACGCCCAATCCGGGGCGGCATTCGCCAAGGACGTCTATCTGGGTACGGAACCGTTCCGCACCGGCGATATCCGCCTATACCCATTCACATCCATCCTGGTAGGCGCGAAAATCTCCGCCGCCTTTCCGGAGGACTGGGACGACTCGGTTCTGCTGCCGGATCGGTGGGACCTGAAATTCGACTATACCATCAGGGACACGCGCGGGGACAAGCTGGACAGCCAGCCCGGCGAAGCGCGCAGCCTGCGCTATCAACTCTACGGTCCGGATGAATATTACGCGCAAGGCGTGATCATGGCGGGCCTGACTTTCAATCTGTGAAAGGGAGCGCCGGTTTCACTTCCTTGCCCGCCGCATCGCGCCCGCGCCAGGAACGTACGGGCAGCCGCGCCGGCTCGGACCCGTTGATAACCCTTTGGCGGGCCGAAGCCGCCGGCGGCGCCAGCGACACCGGAATGGCCTGGATGGACTTCCCCTGGAATTCGATAAGGCGGAACTCCTCCGTGTACACGCGACCCTCATCCAGAATCTTCGCCCGCCTCACCAGGCCCACCCCTTCGGCATAGACCGTCGTGTCCACCAGGATTCCCGGGGATTTTTCGGCATAGGCGACCACGGAACGCGGCCCGTCCGGAAACGCCATCTCCTCCACGTCCCGCGCCGGATACCGCTTGCCGTTGAAGAAGCGCAACGGGTCCGACCAGGACGGATCGCTATCGGCCTCCCATATGCCGATCCCGGCGCTACCGTTAGCCAGCGCAACGCCGCCGCTGCTCACCCGGAAGTCCACCGTCTTGATCACCGGGTCCAGGGGTTTATCCGCGCGCAATCGCGCGTACAACGAGTCCTTCAGGGTCAGGGTGAAGATGCCGGCGCTGCTGCTTTTCACGGTGATGACCCGGTACATGCTGTCCCGCGACACCGTTCCGGCGGAATCCACGCGGCGTATGCCGAGATAAATCCAACTGTAGTCCAATGCCACCGGGGCGAAATCCTTGGGCGACAGCGCATCCCCGGGGATATCCATTACGCCGAACGTCTCCGCAGACCCCGTTATCACGGCCGTTCCGTTGAAGGCGACGAGCCGGTACGAGACGATCCGTTCCGGAGCGGTCATGTTGTTCGTATTCCACACATTGTAGAGGTGGTACAGCCGTGTCATCCCTATATCCTTGCCGTAGCCCGCGTCGTCAAAGACTGTTTTGGAGATGGTCCGGCGGTATCGGACCTCGCCGCCCGTCATCGTGCCCGCGCTATCCGGCATGATCCTATCCGCCGGGTAGGTATGGGAACGGAAGAAGAATTCCATTTCCGAAGGCACGTTTCCGGTCCCGGAGGGACCCACGCGCAGCTCCCGTTGCCCGGACTTCTCCCGGACCAGAAACCGTCCCGTGCGTACGGTATCCTCCCGCTTGCCGCCGGTGGGTGTCCAACGCCGATAGGTGGTCCAATGGATCGAATCGCGATAGGACAGGAAATGGGTCACGCCACCCGTATTGGGGCGCGAGGAATCGACGCTGATGACCCGGCGCACGGTGATGACGTCATACAAGGCCTTGCAGAGCATGGTCTCCTCGCCCTGATAGGTCCAGGTGTTGCCCGCCGCCATGGGGGCGAAATCCCCGACTTCTGCGGCCGCGCTTGGCTTGGCGGAGGCGGTACTGGCGAGAGGGATAGCGAGAGTGGCGGCGACCCACAAGGCGGGGAGGCGGGAGGTCGTGGTTGAATACCGTTTTCCCATGCTGGTCTCCCGAATAAGGGTCAAGCTGCGCGCAACCTTAATCTATCCCGCCTGCTTGCGGAAGCTCCGGGAAATAAAGGGAAAACACGGCTGGATTAGGTCATTAGGACCTGGTATGAAAACGAAAACCCTCCGGGAGGAGGGTTTTCGGTGTCTGGTACCGGGGAACGGTTCCCGTTATTGCGGCACTATGCCCACGCCGGGAAGATTTCCCGAAACCGGGATCAGGTTCCGGTTCCGGCCCATGACGTCGATGGCGGCGCCTTGGGGCGTCGAGAAAATCCGCACCGGGGAGGCGCCGAAGATGTATTCAGAACCGCGGCGGGAAAGCGGCCGTTCCAACACATTCAGGGCCTTGGGACCAAGGCTACCCGGCGGGATGGCCGTGAAAGCCTTGCGCCTGGCCGAGATGGTGGGATCCGCGCCGTTCAAGGCGTCCAGCACGGCCTTGATCATGGCATCCTTGGCCGTGGGAGGGCTGCCATTGTACAAAAGGCAACCGCAATTGCTGCCGATCCAGGAATTGGCGTCGGATAGGCCCCAGGTCACGAAAGACACGCAATTGAAGTTTTCCAGGCAGGCGCCCACCAAAGCGGTCCAGTCCGCGGCGGTCGCGTTCTTGATGTCGATCTCGGTCAGGGAAACCCGCAGGCCGAGGTCGCCGAAACGCTTGATGTTCTTGGAGATATCGGCCCTATTGATGGGTGAGTTCAAATGGCATTGGAAACCGATCCCATCGAGGGGGACATTGTTGTCCTGCCACTTTTTCGCGATGGCGAGGATGGCCGTCGACTTCGAATTGACGCCATCGGCGCCGTAGTCGTTGGAATAGAGATACCCGCTGGTCCCTAGGACCCGCCGGGAAATGGACAGGGCCGAGTCGGTGTAGTCCGCCCCGATTTTATACCATAGCGAGCCCGTGCCTCCGGAGTAGGTTTCATTCAAGACGTCCCATTCGTAAATCTTGGTCTTGAAATGCTCGCCGACCGCTTCGATATGGTTCCGCATGACGGTAAGCCCCGAAGCGCGATCTTTGACGGCGCTTGAGGCGGAGGTGGATTGGGAGTGCCAGATGAAGTTGTGCCCGCGCATCTTCATCTTGTTCGCGACGGCGAATGTGGAAACGGCGTCTCCGCCGGAATACTTGAAGCTGCCCAGGGGGCTTTCGGTGCTCTCGAACTTCATCTCGTTCTCGCATACCACCAAGTTGAATTGGCCCTTGGCGGCGGTCGCATAGGCGGAATTGCTCACGTTGAAGCTATTGGTGGCGATGCCGATATTGAGGCCGGCCGCGTCGGCGGCATCGCGCATGGTTGTCGCCTGCGACCATGCCAGGGACGCGGAAAAGGAAAGTGCGGCGGCTGCGAATAGTGGAAGGCGAGTCATAGAGGCTCCTCTGTCTGTTGCTTCGAATTGGGAATCGTCGGACCCTCCGGGGCGGAGGGTGTTCTCCCAAGCTCTGCAGCAATCTAACGGGGAAAGCGTCTTCCTGCCGTGCGTATTCCCGGATGGATTGCGAAAGCCAGGCGGTAAAACGGTCAAGAAATCCGCGCCGCGACGATTTTTTACCAGTTATTTGGGGAACGGCTGAACTTAGAGGCATGCCGCGGCGGAATGGAACACCAGGAAAGATAGCGTTTACCGGGAGGAAACGATCGCTTAAGCGTTAGCCAGACTTGGCCCAAGTAATAAGCAAAGATTCTTCTGTTCACTTCGACCTTGCCCTGGGGCAACGGCGAAGGTGAGAACGGCTACGCGCGCCGCCGGCCTAACTGCCCGTGCTTTCGTACCGGCGCAATCCGGCTTCCCAGGAGAATTTCCCCGCCACCGAGACCGCTGCCGCTACGGTCCCGGGCAGGACCACGCTCCACGCGATGCTCCCGCCGTGGAACAGCCAATGAGCCGGCAAAAAGCCAAAGGCGCCGTAGGGTATTACCACGATTAATCCCCATTTGACCGCCCACGGGTAAATGCCCAGTGGATAGCGCGAGGCCAGCAGCAGGTGGTTGGCCATGAAGGGCAAACTGAATTTGGGGCCCACGAAAACGAAACACAGGGAGAAGAGGACCACCAGCACGCCGGTATAGATGATGGTGCCGCAGGCCAGCCACCACAGGGCCAGGGGAACCGCCCACCAGGCCAGTTGGATTTTCCACCATGCCCATCCCATCAGGGCCAGACCCGTGCCTAGGTTGCCGAAAGCGTGCAGTTCCGGCGAAGTGACCAGGAAGAACGGCAGGCTGCGCACGGGATAGAGCAGCAGGCGATCCAGTTCCCCGTTCACGACGTATGAGGGCAGGTACCATAGGTGGTTGAAGAACAATTCGGACGCTCCCAGCGCGGCGCCGGTGAGGCCGAACAGGAACACGATCTCGGGCAGGGTCCATCCTCCCAAGGAGGGCAGCCCTTGCAGGGCCACGTTCAGGAAGATCAGTCCCGAAAGCTGTAAGGCCCCGGCGGAGAAAGACCCGATGACGAAGTCGAGGCGGTATTCGAGCTTGGTCATGAGCACGGCCTTGTAGGCTTTGCCGTAGACGCGCAATCCGGAAAAATCCATTCATCCCCCCTGTATCACCAGTCGGCGGACCAGGAACGCCAGCAGCATCCGGCCCGCCAGCAGCAGTCCCGCGGTCCAGGCCGCTTGTTGCGCAATCAGGATCCACGCGTCTCCGCCCTTGATCCATCCCAGCATCAGGGCGGCGGGAGTGTGCAGAATATGCGCAAAGGGGAGGGCGGCGGCCCAATCCCGGAACCCCGGCTGGAACAGCGCCAACGGGCCCATCATGCCCGAGAACATGAAGTGAAGTGCGGTCCGGAGGGCGAACGCTCCGTAGGAAAAATGGGTGACGAAGGAAACCAGGGAGAAACAATAGCAGATCGCGAATTGCAGCGCGACCGCGAGGGCGACGGAAACCAGGCAGGCGACGGGTTGCGCGCCGATGCCGGAGAAAGGCGCCAAGGGGAGCACGGCCATGCCCAGGATAAGGATCAGGCCACCGATCAGGCATTGAGGCAGCACTTCACCCAGGTATCCGCAGAATTGCATCCATTGGAAATCGATGGGCTTGAGGAGGTCGGTGGCGATGAGGCCGGTGCGCACACGGCGGCCCAGTAAGAATTCCAGCCAGGTCCCGATCCCGAAGTTGAGGCAGTACACCAGCGTCAAGTAAGCGAAGAGGCCTCTGCGTTCCAGCGTCGCCGGCAGCCCTCCTTGGCCGCTGACATGCACCCACACCAGGATTACGGACATGAAGGCCATCAAAGCGGCCACTACGTCCCAGGCATAGGCGCTCGTGTACGCCAGGCTGGTCTGTAGGCTGCGCATCACGTAGACGATTCCCGTACGCAATTCCCCCGCCAGGCCGGGACGGCCGCGGGTGTATGTCGGCGGCCGGGGTGGCGCGATTTCTTCAGGAGCGTTCATGGAGCCGTGGTCCCTTTAGCAGCCGCAGCCGCAGCCGCATCTGCGACCGCGCCGGCTGGAACAGCGCCAACGGGCCCATCATGCCCGA
>JBDSWM010000018.1:0-12019 GCA_039926685.1 Fibrobacteria bacterium
GGAGGCATGGGATCGGTTACCACCGTCACTCCGCCCGTCGTGGTGGTTGCTCCTGCTCCCGCGGCGGTGGTCCCATCGGACAGGCCTGTGCCGAACTTATCCTGTTGCAGCCACCCGGAAAAATCGCCGACCACGCCGTTGGCAAGCACCTTCACCGAAGCGTCATTGGCGGAAACCTGGAGCGAGAACTGCCCCGGTACATCCCGAAAAAGCCTGTCCGCGCATTTGGCGGGCGCCTCGGCGTCGAACCGTTTGCAGGAATCCAGACTTTCGATTAGGCTGCCGTCCAGCACCCAGATATCCGCCTGCGAATCTTTGCCCCGCCCCAGGCGGGCGTTGACCTCGAAGCGACGGGTGGATTGCTTCCCGGCTTCGGTGCGGGCCATGCGGGCGCTGATGTCGAAACTGCCGTCGTCCTGGTTGTAGGAGTGGGTGGAGTCCAGTACCGCCAATTCATCCCCGAACTCGTCCATGAGGGTCAGGATGAACAACTTGCTTCCCGATTGCCGCAGCTTGAAGCGGGCGTTGCCGAGGCCGGAGGGCGCTTTGCGGTAGGCCATGGAGAGGCCGGGAGCCACGGTCACCGTGGGGGAACCTTGGGTCTGGGGCGCGGCGGCGATGGTGCCCGCGGGCGCGGCTTTCCGGAGGTCCAGGTACCCGGATACATCCTCGCCCCGGCCGCTGGCGGCGTACTGGCCCACGAATGGACCGCCCCCGTAGGCGGTGCTCAGCTTGGGGACGGAGGCGATGCGGGTGGCCACGCCCTGCAGAAAGGCGCGGTTTTTATCATAGGTGCCGCGCAGGAGCAGGCTCTTGCCGGAATCGGGGCCATTGTCCGGCAGGCGGATGGGGAAGAGGAACTCGCCCATGGCTTCATTCAGGCTGGCCGCCACGGTATCGTTCAACGTGTCCCTGAGATAGGCGGAGTAGGAGACCAGCAGGGTATCCTGCTGGGCGCGGACCTTGAACTTCAAAGCATAAGCGTTGTCGCCCAATTTGATGAAGCCGGCATACACGCCGGAAGGGGCGGAAACGCGCGCGCGCGTGGAGGGCTTGCTGGCGGCGTCGCTGGGATTGTACCCCAGCAGTTTTTCGATATCATCGGGGATGCCGTCACCGTCCGAATCGAGCCACTTCACGCCTTTGGCCCCCAGGGCGGCGAAGAACGTTTTCTTATCCGCATCGCCGGCTTCCTTCTCGATTCCGAGCGGATCGATCATCTCTTCCAGGAAGTCGGCCAGGCCGTCCCGGTCCGTATCCACCAGGAAGTTGGGGAAACTGCCCTTGTCGTTGGGATTGGTCCGGTAATTGGCCTCCATATAATCCGGGAAGCCGTCCAGATCCCGGTCGGCAAAACCCTCCAGGGCCGCGGTCGCGGAAACGGTCGGGGCCGCCTGTTGGTCGAGTTTCTTGAAGTCGTTGGCGTTGGGATAGCCCCGCACGGCGAAAGCTCCGCGCGCGGCGCCGAAATCGGATTCCCCGTAAAAGCGATCGGGCAGGAAGCCGTTGGCCAGGAATTGCGCCGCGGACGTATCGCGCACGGCGATGACCTTCCACTGGTACACGCCCGCCACGTTCTTGTCGGCGTTGAACAATTCCGTGAGGGGGTATTTGAAAATGGCTCGTTCCCAACCCGGCAAACCCATGGCTTGGACATCCCTGAAAATGGACGTACCGCCGGAAACGGGTTGGCCGGAGGCGTCGATGAACAGCTTGTGCTCAGAGCCTTTGCCTTGCGTCCGCATAAAATACAGCGCGCCGTACAAGGTGCGCCCTCCCGTGAACTTGGGATCTTCCGCAAGACCCAGCAGATAGCCGCCTACGCTGTCGAAATCCAAGCCGCGGAAATGGAGGTTGACGATGCCTTTGGAGTCGGCGGCTCCGTCGATTCCGCCCACGGGCCCGAGCAGGTTGATGGGTTTGATCTCCCGCACCTTGAAGTCCGCCGCGGCCACGGCCTGGCCGAATCTCTGCTTCCCGATTTTGCCTTCATCGACCGCGTGGTTGACTATCCATTTGGTTCCCGTATAGCCGAGGATGAATTTCACGATTTGGAAGGTGGTATCCGTTTCCGCCCCTTCCGCGCAAGCCAGATCGGGATCCCAATCGCTCCTGCCATGGCGCGTGACGGTGGAGAGCTTTACCGCCACCCGGGCTTCCGATTCGGTGACGCTGATGCCGCCGTCGATGGTGAATTGATCCTTGCGTTCATCCTTCACGGTGGCGAGCGCGATGGTGGTGCCTTGGCGCATCTGCTCGCACGCATAGCGAAAGTCGCCCGCGGCGTTTTCCAGGCCGTTGGCGGTCGGTAGGTCGTAACGGTACTCTTTGCCGTCCAGGCTGAAGCGGGGATCGGTCTTGGACCAGATGATGCCGGAGATGATTTCGTTTACGCCCCGGTAAACCCTGGGGAGGATGCCGGGAGCGGATTCGGCCTGCACCCACAGGGTATCCGGCTTGTCCAGCGCGGCCACCTTGCGCAAGGCCACCTTGGCCGAACAATTGAAGGCGTCGTGCCGGTATATGGGCGCGTTGAAACCGGAGTTGAACAGGTTCTTATCCGAGGCTTCGCGGCGGATCTTGTCGAGGAATTGTTGAGGCGAGAGGAACCGATCGCCGCTTTCCATCCGGAAGGAAGGATCCAGCAGACTTCCCAGGCGGCCGACATCCCCTTGCAGGTAGGCGTTGAAGAAATCCTCCATCAACAGGGCCACAGCCTGATCGCGTCCCTTCTTGTCCTTGGCCGCGCCATCATAGTCCTTTACCGTGAAGCCGAAGCGGAAGACCTTGTCCAGCCGCTTGCCGCCCAGATCCGTGAGAGTGTCCGGAATGGCGACGGTATAGCTGGCGCCCACCTGGAAGGGAGTCTTGTGCACGAAGGCCAGCTTGCATCCAGTAACCTCCCAGTAACCCTCGATCTTGGGATCCATGACGATGGCGTTGAGCGCGGAGAAGACCTGGGGCGGGCGGCTGAAGGTGACGGAGGGGTTCTGGGTCGGTTTCAGGGATTCCTTGTCGGCGGGGAAGGCCGTGGATACGGTGAATGCCTGATCCGGAGTCTGGGCGTCCGCCACCGCCTGGAACACGGCGCGGTACTCCTTTTCCAGGGGGTTCTTGGCCAAATCCTTGAGCGAGGTGGGGATGATGATGCCATAGCGCGAGTCCGATTCCAGGCGCCCCAGCGACAGGGTGAGTTGCTTGCTGTCCCCGCTCCAGCTGAAGGAAACGGCGGCGGCGGGGAGGGAATCCTTGAGAAGCATGGAACCGTTGCTGTTGCGCTCGTCCAACTTGCCCACCACCATGCTTTTGGCGCTTTCGCGTTGGATAGGCTCGGAAAAGGCGATATTGATTTTGGCGTTCGCGGCGGGAATGGAACCCACCAGGAACAATCCATCGGCATCGGGCGAGGTGGCGTCATATACGCCTGTGACGGTGGGGCCGGCCACGTCTTCGATGGCCACGGCCGTGTCCAGTTTGACCAGCGAATCCTTTTTGGCGCTGATGAACGGGATGGACGCTGTGACCAGCCGGAAAGTGGCGAGATCGAGATGGACGGCGAAACCGTAATAGCGACCGGCCTTGAGCAGCGCTGCGTAGTTCCCGTACTTGTCGGTGGTCAATGAGGTTTCCGCGACGGTGGTAGGCCGGAGCGCATCGAAGATGAGTATGGTGGCGCCTTCCAGCGGCACCGGAGCGGTGGCGAGGTAGCGTTGTTCCCCGGCCGCGTTGGTGCCCACCTTGAGCAGGCCCTTCACCACGTCCTTGCCTTCACCCTGCAAGGCTCCAGCGATGACGCCCTTGCCCGCGGCTTTGGCGGCTTTCACCAGAGAGTCCTGGTTATCGATTCCCTTGATGGCGGTGGTGGATTTGTCCTTTTCGCAAGCGCAAGCGGTTTTCTTGGAGGAGGTGGGACTGGAGCAGCCGGTCCAAATCGACAATGCGGCGGCAAGGCCAAGCGCCAGCGAAGGGAATCCGCTAGGGATTGCGCGGCGGGTTCCGCGCTGGGGTTTTCCGGATCTCGATTCGTTCATGGCCATAGTCAGCGGGTCCTGTCCGCTTTGATTCGGATTCACCCGGATCATTGTATAAGCTGGCGCCGGGACTTGGGTATTTTCGGTGAGGGTTTTCAGCGCTATGCGCTACTTAACAAGCAACTTCAGGGTTTTCGCGAACCCGGGGGTTTCCAGCCGGTAGGCATAGGTTCCCTTGGCTAGGGCCCCGCCTCCCTTCCAAAGCAGGGTATGCGATCCGGGCCCGAATCCGCCCTCGACGATCCGGGCGGCCAGGCGGCCGGAGAAATCGTAAACGTTCAAGCGCACGCGATAGTCTTTGGTTTGGCGCTTGCCATCGGAATCCCAGCTTTGCGGGAGGGAAAACCGGAAGCGGGTTTCGGAAAGGACCGGGTTGGGGAAGTTCTGCGCCAGGGAGAAATCGCCTTGCAGCCGCGCCGCGAAATCGGCCCGGGGCGTGATCACCAGGGAATAATGGGTTTCGGCGCCGGCCATGGCCAATACCACGGGGATTCCTGCCGATACCGGCAGCGTTTCGCCTTTCCGGACCAAGAAGGCATGCAGGCCGGCGGTTTCCAGGGCTTGCAAACCGGGTAGGGTCAATTCCGCCTTTTCCAGGCCCGTGGCGGAATTCTCCAGCGAAAAATCCCACCATTCATCTTCGCCATCGGCTCCGGCGCGGGAGCGGAAATCGGTGGCGTACCCGTAGGCCGCGTATCCCTTTTCGTGTCCCTTGCTTTCCGCCGTTGCGGCCGCTCCTGGCGGGTTCAAGTGCAAGGCCACATAATCCCCGAACTTGGGCGCGTCGGGAAGCATGCCTCCCATGGGCGAAGAGGCCGAAGGTGAATCCCCAGGCTCTTTGCCACTCTCTTCGCCACGCTTTTCCCCATGTATACCCAGATAATTGCCTTGATCCTGATAGGGCCCTGCCCGCACCGCCAATTGCAAGGTCCAGCCGGCAGTCCCGCCGGGAGTGTCGAAGGAAGGCCCGCGATCATCCGATGCCATGGACGCGGCGGTTTTGGCCAGCGCGGCCGGATTGGCGAAGTAGGGCGCGTCCTTGAGGGTGAGAACGGTATCCTTGGAAACCTGCACCCAATACGCCCCCCAAGGCTTGAGTATGCCATGGGCATTGGCAAGGTCGCGGCGCAATGCATCCCATTCCCAGAACTGCAGCCCGCTGGAGGACAAGTCCAGATAATAAGGGAACGGATTACCCACCTGGTTCCAACCCTGCTTACCGTGGGTGAGTTTCATCGTGAAGGGACGATCGAGCAGATCCGACGAAGCGACTTTGACCAAGACGGGTTTGGCGACGCGCACCCAATAGCCCTTTCCGCGTTTCAGGGAGTCATCCGCAGGTCCGGTGGCATAGCGGCCCAAGGGAGCGCCGTCCTCGCTGGACTCATCCCAACCCGTCACGTTGGCGCCGGCGCCTGCCCCACCTGTACCGATTAGAGCCGTTGCCGCCAGCGAACGGCCCGGATATCCCAGCATGTTCCAGCGCGCGCTGTCCAAAAACAACGCCGTGGCGCCCGTGATGCTGATGCCCGTCCGCGTGAAGATGGCCTGCTTCAATCCGCCTTCATCCTCCGCGGCCACCGCCAAGGTATACTCTCCGTCCCCGAGCGGATGCAAATCAAGCATCTTGCCCGCGCAAATGCCCCGGCGCACGGTATCGCCCGCCGCGCCGATCAAGCGGTAATGGAAACGGGTGGTGGAGGCGTCGCCATCCGGATCCACCACGTCCATGCCGATGCGTGCGGCTCCGGCTTGGCTGATTGAGCCCTTGATGACGGCGGTGGGAGTATCGTTCACCGCCGCCACCTTGGCCCGCAGGGGCAGATCGCTGAAAGCGCCGGCCGCATCCCGGAAGCGCAGCCTAAGGTCGTAGCTTCCCGTGTCCGCCTGGGCAGGGGAGACGCTGAATTTGAAAAAGCGGTTATAGGCGTTCCCGTTATCACGGGAGGTTTTGCAAGTCATCCATGTCGGCAACGGGGTGACCTGGCTCAAGGAATCGCCCGGGTCCATGTCCACCACCACCACGGTGAATCCCCCGCTCCTGTCTTCCTTCCATTGGAAAGGCGACTCCCAATCGGCGGAGGGGAAAGCGACGGGAGCGTCGTTCACGTCAGCCACGGCCACGGCGATTTCCAGGGTATCCTGCAAGCTACCATCGCTGAGCACGATCGCCACTTGGGCGGTTCCCACATCCTTGCTGCCGGGACGCAATGTCAAAACGCCGTCTTGTAAGGTGACCCAGCCCGGAGCCCTCATCAGGGTTAGCAAGCGGGGGTCGTTGGCATCCGGATCGGATAGCTTAAGCGTAATGCGCCTGACTGCGTCTTCCTGGACGACCGCGGTATCCTGTCCGGAAGCGAACTCGGGCGCGTCGTTCACATCGACAACGACGATGGACTTGGAATAGACGGTGGTTTTGCCGCCCAGATCGATGACCTGCACCGTCATCGTGGCCGAACCCACATCCGCTTGCCCCGGCTTTCCCGTAAAGGTGTACACGCGATGGGCCGCATATCCGTCCCGGGCGGAATCCGGAGCCTGCGTCAGGATCAGCCATCCGGGCAGAGTGGCCGCCATGGTCAGAACCGAATCCCCCTCGTCCCGATCACCCATGTCCAGGCGCCAGGCTACCGCCTGATTCTGGAGCGTGCTGTTGGGGAGGTCGGTGGCGGAGAGCGAAGGCGCGCGGTTTTCCAGGTAATTGACCCGCACGGTAAGCGGGGCGGACGTATTGCCCAACTTGTCCTTGGCGTAAGCAGTGAAATCGTAAACTCCATCGTTCAGGGCGGATAAGGGCATCAAGGCGGCGAATGCGCTATCGGCCCTGAATTTTGCGGTATCCGCCACCGTGGTCCATCCCGATCCGTTGAAGTAAGCGAGATCGGCTACGCGCCGCCGGATGACGAACACCGAATCCGTGCCCGCGATGGCGTCCGAAGCATGTCCGGCCACGGCTCCGGGCCAATTCTTCCAGCCATGGTTCACGTTGAGCGCCAGCGTCACCTCCGGCCCGGTCCGATCCAGTTTGGTGGTATCGCCGGACCACGGCGACAGGGTGCCGAACCGGTTCTTGTATTGCGCCAGTACGATGCGGCTGCCATCGTTGCCCGCGCCCAGATCGAGCGAATCCACGGCATGGACCGGTTTCCAAGCCGCAGCGGCGGTATCGGCGGATCGGGAAAAGCGCATGCTGTCGGCGCCGGAATAGGCGAATGCCAGAGCCGGATCGGGATCACGGGTGCTTCCGGACTGATCGGAAATGGCTACGGATCCATAGACGGACTCTTGCCAAAGGGCCGTATCCCGCGCCCCGGCCGAAGGCGCGCTATAGTTCCCCGCCGAGTCGCGCGCGAACACGCCGAAATGGTAAACCAGATTGGGCGCCAACCCCGTGACGGTATCCACGTTGGCGGCCAGGGAAACCTTCTTGAGCAGCGTTCCGTCACCGAGGGCGGCGGGATAGGCTCCGTCGGTGCGGTAGCGGATCATGAGGGAATCCGCGTCCGGGCTGGCACTTGCAGTCCAGGCCAGGGCTATCCTGGATCCCGGCGCCGTGGCCGCCTCAGTCGCTGTCGCCGTGAATCCGGCGACGTTCGACGGAGCGGTAACGTCAGGGGTACGGGCGGTGTCCTGGGCACCCGCGTCCGGTACGGCGAAGTTCCCGGAGGAATCCCTGGCGAAGGCCGCGAAGCGGAGGATGCTCTTGTCGGGTAGGCCGGTGACGGTGTCCGTGAGAAGGGCTTTGCCCAAGGTCCGCCACAAGGTGCCGTCGCCCGGACCGGAGGGATAGGCGCCGTCGGTGCGGAAGCGGAGCATCACCGAGTCCGCATTCGCGGCGATGGATGCCGTCCAGGTCAGTTCCGCGCTATGGCCGTCCAAGGCCCTGGCCTGGAAGGCGGTGACGTTCCCGGGCGGGAGGGTGTCCGGGAAGAACCAATTGGCGTTGCCGGTCTGGTTCAGGGAAGAGTCGGCGATGCCGCCGGGATGCAGGGCATGGCTGTTTCGGATATCCGAATTGACCGCTCTCAGGGTGCCTGTCACGTCGATGAACCAGATTGAATCCGGGTTAAGGTTGAGATGGGAATTGGCCTGACCGGACAATACGGCGTTGCCGCCCACGACGAGGTGGCGGCCGAGGAGGTTGCTCAGGGTTGAGGAGTTGCCGTTCACCAGGGTGAAGTCTCCGGCGCTGCCGGTGGTGATATCGAAACCATTGAAATCCAGGCGTCCGGCGGTTTGCGTGAAGCTCTGGCAATTGAGACTGTTTCCGTAAAGCTGCAAGATGCCGCCGCCATCATGGAATATGGCCGGAACCATGACATTGCCTTTAGGCGCGAAGGTTTGGGTGCCGGTGGACGCGCTCAGGTAGATGCTGCCCGTTCCCGCCGTCAAGCTGGTGGCGGTAGCCAGATTGACGGTTCCCGTTACGTGGACCTGGCTGCTGGCGAAGTCCAAACCTCCGTAAGGGCCGCCGCCGGCATTGATGGCGGTGAAGGAATGGCTGCGGCCGGAGCCCATGTGGAAGACGCCGCCCGCGGGCAGCAGAACGTTCGCGTTCAGATCATTGGTGGTGATGGTGGTTCCCCCCGCGCCTGATTGCCTGATATTGGGATGCTGGGCCGCGTTCAAGGGGACGAAGGTTTGCGGGTTTCCGTCCGCGAATTCCAAAGTGCCCGTGCCGGCGATGATCCCGGCCAGCAAATGCAAATCCACGCTGGCGGCATGCAACAACAAGGTGGCGCCGTTGAAATCCAAAGTGCCGCCGCTGAAGGCTACATTGCCGAGTACGGTATGGCTGCCCGTGCCCAGGTCCAAAGTGCCCTGGGCCACGGACAAGGAAGCGGCGATCAGATCATAATTGGAAATAACCGTGCCGCCATTGCCATTCTGTTTGATCCCGGGATGCGTGGCCCCGTATTTCGGGATGAAGGTTTGCTGGGCGGTTCCGGCGAATTCCAAGGTCCCGGTTCCCGGAGTGAGGGTACCCACACCGCCGAGATTGAGGGATGTCCCTTTGAACCGCAAGGTGGACGCGCCGAAATCCAGGCTGGGCGGGCTACCATAGCCGATGCTGGTTTCGACCACGCTGGTCAGCGAATTACCCAGGTTCAGGGTACCGTAGGAAAGCATAAGCTGGTCGGTGTGGAGTCCGGTGCCGGTGACGGTCCAAACGCCGCCGCCGTTGATGGCCAACTTGTTGAGAAGCGAGGATGCATTCAGGAGCTTGCCGGTATTGGCTCCATCCAGGGTAACCGTCCCGTTACCGGGAGTCAGGGTTCCCCCTGTTTGGATGAAGCTGCCCGCGATGGTGAAAGGATTAGGGCTCTGGGGGGGATGCAGGGTTCCGGAGGTCATTTGGAAATCGCCGTTCGCGTCCAGGTTGGCGCCGTCGGCCTCCAGGGACCCGCCGTTTATGAGCATATCGCCCGAGGTCAAACTGATGGCGTTGGTGGAGATATCGAGGGTGCCGGCGGTGACTTTCAGGTCGCTGGTCAGCAAAGCCGTGCCCGCAACGGTCAGGGTTCCCGCCCCGTTCTTGACGATGGCGGGATGGGTGCCGCCCGGCTTCGGCGTAAAGGTCTGCGCGTTGCTGGAAATGAATTCCAAGGTCCCGGCATCGGCATTCAAGACTGTCAGCCCCGATAGGTTGCAATCGTCCATCCCGATCTTGACCAGGTTGCTCCCGAAAGTCATGGTGCCGCCCCCGGTGGATGCATCGATAAACCCGACTGTATGCGTAAGAGTGGAGGCGCCCCAGTTCCATTCGCCGCCGGCCAGGATCAGCCCGCCCGCATTCAAGCCATTGTTCTGAACGGTCACCGTGCCCGTGCCGGAATTCACGATGACGGGGAAAGCGGCCCCGGCTTTGGGGGTGAATGAATGGGAAAGGTTTCCCGCGAACTCCAACAAACCAGCGTTGGCCGCCACCACCATGCCCGGGGAGAAGGAGGCGTTGGCTTGCACGGCAAGTCGGCTGGCGGAAAAAGCCGTGCCCGGAACCGGGGTTTTGGCCACCGATGCGCTCGACCAGCTCAAGGTGCAACTCGCCGGACCCGTGCCATCGAAGTATTCCAGGCGGATGGGGACATAGATGCCCGCGGTCAAGGTAATGGTTCCCGAATATTCCCCTGATCCGGCCGTCCATTGATCGATCAGCAATTGATTGTTCACCCATAGCCGCTTGCCATCGTCCGCATTGACGTAGAAGGTATAGGTCTCGCTGTATTCCGGCTTAACCATGCCTTCCCAACGGATGGAGAAATCGTCCGTTGGGGCGATACCGCCATCCGGGGATGCCGATCCCCAGTTGAAGTTCACATCCGTATCGAATCGCTCCACCGCCCCGCCGGCCAGATTGTTGTTCGGGTACAGGGTGGCGTAAAGCCCATTGGCCCGGCCGAAATCCAGGATGCCCGCATACCCGGTGAAGTCAACGCCGTTGGCGTATACCTCCCCCGTGATCAGGACATCGGCATCGGCATTGGCCCCGGTTCCGCCGAATGAGTAGTCGAGTCCGCTGGCGGCGATATCGGCTCCCGCTTGGAAATCATCGAAAATGGAGGCGCCGGGCGTGCTGGCGGAATGGGCGCAGGAAAACAGGCCGACCTGCGAAGGCGCGTTGGAAAGGCCTTGGGGTGTTTGGGCGCTCCCGATTTGGGTCCAGGCGGAATTCTGCGAAGTCCGGTAAAATCCCAAAAGGGAAGATCCGCTCCGCACCATACGCAAATACACGGGGAAGGTGAGCGTTCCCGTATTGACGAAATTCTCCAATTCCCCCATCGGGCCGGATAAATCGATTTCGAATTTGGCCGTTCCCGAACTGGTTATGCACAGGATGGCGTATCCGCCCAGACCCAGGTTTACGAAATTATTGGCCACCATGATGCCGCCCTTGGCGGCCGGGTCCGTTCCCGACACCGAGAGCACCTTCACGGTCACGTCGAAATCCCCCTGTATATCGCCGCGCTTCGCGGCGACGAACTCATTCGTGGCGCCCCACATATCCGCGCCGCGCGCGTTCACGGTCAGCTTGCCGGTATTGGTGACCTGATCGCAATTCACCGAACCCACGTAATTATCGGCGTCGATACAGGACCATTGCCCCCCCATCACGCTGGAGGTGAAATCGTCATCGCGTATGGAGGCCGGCCAGGGACCGGTCCCGTCCGCATTGGAAGTCCAATTGCTGGATTTGTTGAAGGCATGCCAGGTGGGAATCTGGGGGTCGCGGTTCCAATAGAACGACTGAGCGGCCGAGGGTAGCTGGAAGGTTACCATGGTTGCGCAAAGCAGGATCGCGCGCGGAACGCGCACATGCGCGCACGGGTCAATGCGCGGGACGCGGGAGCTGGGGGAGCCGCGGGAAGCGGTCCAATTCCTACGGAAAATCATCATCGGCAGGCTGGTTCATGGTTGCTCAGGTCCCGTCCATTGTATCGGTAGGCGCCCGAATTCCCACAGCTTTGCAAAACGCATCCTTCCCGTCCCGCGAATTTCTTCCATTTTTGGGGTAGGCGGGACGTTAAAACGTATCTTCCCAAAAAAGCGTATCCCGTAATCGGGGAGGATCATGTTCTTAAAATGGCTGCCTTGGAAATACCTGGTGCGCCGCGCGGCTCGCCAACATGGATTCCTGGATCCCCTGCTGATCATGTCCAGGCTGGCCGGTTTCGCCCAGCCCTCCGAAGTCGGGGAACCCATCGAACTTTTGCGCGCCGGCCTGGTTTTCCATGCGCGCGGGCTCATGAATACGCGCGCCATCCAGAACAACCTCGATTGGATTTGGCCGTATTGGGTGGAACGGCAATTCAACCCGCGCGACGCCTCCTTCATCCCGCGGGCCTTCTCCATCAGCCATGTCAATCTGTCGCACCGCAACTGGACCGCCGTGGGCCAACCCGATTCGCCTTACCTGCCCATCGTGGATCCCAGCGGCCTGGTCACTCCCTATTACGATGGCTGGTCGCTGGACGCCTGGATTCTCCTCC
>JBDSWM010000019.1:0-4693 GCA_039926685.1 Fibrobacteria bacterium
TACTTAGACCAGAATCTCGGTGACGACGCCGGCGCCGACGGTCCGGCCGCCTTCGCGAATCGCGAAGCGCAAGTCCTTCGCCATCGCGATGGGCGCAATCAGCTCCGCCGTGATGCTGACGTTGTCGCCGGGCATCACCATCTCCACGCCTTCGGGCAAGGTCGTCGCGCCCGTCACATCCGTCGTGCGGAAGTAGAACTGGGGGCGATAGCCCGCGAAGAAAGGCGTATGCCGGCCGCCTTCGTCCTTCGACAGAACGTAGATCTCGGCCTTGAATTTCGTATGCGGGGTGATGGTCCCCGGCTTGCACAAGACCTGGCCGCGTTGGATGTCCGTCTTTTCCGCGCCGCGGAGCAAGAGGCCCACATTGTCGCCCGCTTGCGCATCGTCGAGCAGCTTGCGGAACATTTCCACGCCCGTGACGATGAACTTCTTGTTCTCGCCCAAGCCCACGCGCTCCACTTCTTCCTGTACCTTGATGCGGCCCGCTTCCACGCGGCCCGTGGCCACGGTGCCGCGACCGGTGATCGAGAACACGTCTTCCACCGACATCAGGAACGGCTTGTCGACCAAGCGGACCGGCGTCGGGATGTAGGTATCCACCGCTTCCATCAGCTTCAGGATGGATTGCTCGCCCTGGGGACCGAGGTCACCGGCCAGCGTCTTCGCGGCGCTGCCCTGGATGATCGGGATATCGTCGCCGGGGAACTCGTACTTCTTGAGCAGGTCGCGGATTTCCATTTCGACCAGCTCAAGCAGTTCGGGGTCGTCGACCATGTCCACCTTGTTCATGAACACCACGATGTACGGCACGCCTACCTGGCGGGCGAGCAGGATATGCTCGCGCGTCTGGGGCATGGGCCCGTCGGCGGCGGAGACCACCAGGATGGCCCCATCCATTTGCGCGGCGCCGGTCACCATGTTCTTGACATAATCAGCGTGCCCGGGGCAATCCACGTGGGCGTAATGGCGGTTCTTGGTCTCGTATTCGACATGCGAGGTATTGATGGTGATGCCGCGCTCGCGTTCTTCCGGAGCGTTGTCGATTTCACCGTAGGACTTGGCGACGGCGCCGCCGGATTTGGCCAAAACCGTTGTGATCGCCGCGGTCAGGGAGGTTTTGCCGTGATCAACGTGGCCGATGGTGCCAACGTTCACGTGGGGTTTATTCCGGTTGAATTTTTCCTTGGCCATAATACAACTCCACTTGCTCTAATGAGTCTGTGTCCAGGGCCGTGTTATCCCCATGGGGAACCTCGGCTCGGTTTTTCCTTCTCTTTTAAGGAGGAACCCTGATTAGAGGGTTAGAAGCTCAGCTTGTCCTGCGCGCACCGTGTTTTTCGTACGTCAGAACGTAAACTCCTAACCCTCTTGTTAAGGAGCGGAGTAATGTAGTATAACCGAATGTGTTTGCCAAGGGTATCTCCAGGAGGATTATCGAGTTATATCCATCGGAGTCCAGCTTCCTCACCACCCCCCCTCGAGCGGCCAGATCCGCCAGCACCAACCCGCAAAATTCGTCAGGAACGATGATTTCCAGCCGCATAATGGGCTCAAACACCTCGAATTGGGCACAGGAAAGGTTCAACTTCAAGGCGTCGGCGAAGCATTTAGCGAGCAAGGGCAACGGGATGGCGTTTTTTTCCTGGCCCTCGATCTGATTGGAGCCCGAAATTTCCCGTACGCGGCAATGTAACCCGGAGATGACCCCTATTCCGCACATGCCCTGATCGCAAAAATGCGCGAAAGTGGCGTCCAGCACTTCCTTATAGGACGGCGTGACCGGAAGCGCGTATTCGATGCTGTTCTTCTCCTCATCCGGATGCCCCAGCATATCCACCACGATGCGCGCTTCCGCGCCCAGCGAACTTCCCGGCGCGGCGGGCGCGCCGCCCGCGCGGCTCCTGCCTATGCCCACGCTGGTATTGGCGATGCCGAGCTGCGGGGCCTTCAAGCGCTCCAGGTAACGCACGGAGGGGGCGCCCACCTTCACGTCGCATTTATGATCCTTTTTGAGCCTTTTGCAGAACACGTCCAATTGCAATTCGCCCACGGTGCTGATAAGCCAGCCTCCCGTGGCCGGGTCGGGCGCGATGGCGATGGAGGGCTCTGAATCAGCGATCTGCTTGAGCACGCGATCGACGAATGCGAAATCGCCGGCGTTGACCAGCTCGATGCGCGATTGCAGCAAAGGCCTGTATTTGCGGGTCAAAATGCCCGCCGCGGGCCCGGTGTCGGCCTTGCCGTCCGTAAGCAGCACCTGCCCCATGCGGTAATGCTGCGGGGATTGGATGGCCACCACGTCGCCAGCGCGGATTTCCGAGATATCCTTGATGGCCTCCAGGCTTTCCGCGAATACGCGGAAGAAGCGGGCGGAATCCAGATTCCCCAGGCCGGCGGGATCGTGGATCTTGGCCAGGAAAATCTTGCCGATATCCTGGTAATGGCGGATTTTGATGATGAAGCCCATGGCGCCCTTCGCCCGGGATCCCGTACCGGCAGGGTGACCGGTAGCATCGGTGTAACCCTGCTGCGGCGTGCCACCGGATGGCGCGCCACCGGGTGGCGGCAGCAATTGGTTGACGCCGTTCATCAACTGGCGTATGCCCACGTTCTTAAGGGCGGAGCCCATATAGACCGGGATATGCCCCTGTTCCATGGCGGCCCGGAGGCCGGCGACGATGTCCTCGTTCTTCAATTCCTCCCCTGCCAGCCAGGCATTCAGCAGGGAGTCGTTGTATTGCGAAGCGACGTCGATCAGATCCTTGCGCACGCGCGCATAGTCTTCGGCGAGAAAAGCGGGCACATCGCCCTTGATGAGCTTGCGGGGATTCTCCACGGAACGGTAGATGGCCAATTGGTTGAGAACGTCGATGACGCCGTCCAGCGCCGGCTGGCCTCCGAAAGCGCCCTGTACGTACACGGGCAGCGTGAGCGCCACGGGCTTGACGTTGAACATCACCTGGATCTGTTCCATCACCCTGCGGTAATCGCGGCCGGCCATGTCCAGCTTGTTGATGAAGATGAGCGTGCCGTTGCGGTTCGCTTTTATCTTCTGCCACGCTTCCAGGCTTTGCGACTCTATGCCGCTCACGCCCGAGAGCACCAGGATGACGCCTTCCACAGCCTGCAAAGCGAAATCCACTTCCACGCCGAAATCCACGTGGCCGGGAGTGTCGACGAAGGTGACGCGCGTGCCCTTCCATTGGTAGGAGGCGATGCCGGCTTCAATGGTGATGCCCCGCTTCTTCTCTTCCTCCAGGTAATCCATGGTCGCCAGACCCTCGTCCACTTCGCCCAGGCCGGGTATGGTTTCGCTGAAATAGAGCAGACGTTCGGAAACGGTGGTTTTACCGGCGTCCACATGGGCCAGGATGGCGATGGTGCGCGTGTCTTTGGGAGGAGAGGACATGGTAAGAGGGAATCCCGTTGGGAATAAGTATAGAATGTAATCCGGCTGGGGGCCAGAAGGCGCGGGAAGCGCGTTTACCGCGGTTGCGCCAGACAGGCCCGGGAAAACGGCTTTGTCAATACCGGTAGGAAACCACCAGCAAAGGCCATAGGAAAAAGGAGCTGAGATCGGAATCCGTGATAGGTCGCGTGCCTGCGATATCGGCCGCCAAATGCTCGCCATGCAGGCGAATCCCCACCGTGAAAAGCCCCCCGTCAATCCCTGAATCGGAAACGAAGGGCACGGCGCTGATGTACTCCGCCAGGAATTTGGAATGCGGCCCCAGGCGCGCTTCCGCGCCCAGGGCGAAGCTGACCCCGCTGTGCCAATTGTACCGTGTTTCCTCCTCGCTTTGGCCCAGGGCCGGGTCATAGCGCGAGTATTCGTCCTTGTCCAGTGCGCCCAGGTATCCGATCGCCGCATGGAATCCGATATTTTCCAGATTGCCATAACGGTCCGGCAGACGCACGCCGACCACCAGGTTCGCATTCGCGACCCAGTCCAGTTCATCGGCCACTTCCCCCAATGGCTTGGTGGTATTGGCCGTTATGGCAAGCGCCACCTTCCCCTCCGGGTGCCGCCATAGCTGTTGCTTAATACCGAAGGTGAGCACTTGCAGCTCGGGGCTGACGGGGAACAACAGTCCTCCGGTCACGGCCGTGACCTCGCTGGGAGAGTAGCCTAAGGTGAGATAAAGCAATTCGAAATCCCGGAAGTTGACGGTTTGGGCGGGAGGCATGAAGGCGGTGGGCATGAAGAAAAGGGCTTGGTCGGAAGGATCGCGTTCACCGCCATCCTCAGGCGCCGCTTTCTGGGAAGCGGGAAGGGCCCTACCCGTATCCGCCTTGCGCGGCCACATCACCTCCCTTTCCGGCACCGTGAGCTTTCCCAGCGAACCGGTTTGGATGGTGAGTACGGAATCCGCGCGGCCGATGATTTGCCCGCGGAGAATGCTGCCGTCCCGCAACCGGATGGCGGCGGTTTCGGATGCGGATCCGTCCGCGGCGAAACCGTAAAAGGCGGCCAGCAGCCCTAATACCCCCATTGTCCTCAACATGATTTTTTTCCTTTTATCGCGCACGGTCTTGGCCGCTAGCCGGGTTGGACGACCTGAGACCGCAAACTGTTCCGAAGGTTGGACCGCGCGCCTACTGAAGAGCCGTCTTAACCACCCGGGCCACCGCTTCCGCCAATTGCCGGTGCGCCCGGCCATCCAGGTGGATGCCATCCAAGGGGGAAGTC
>JBDSWM010000020.1:0-4130 GCA_039926685.1 Fibrobacteria bacterium
ACCCCCCGTCGCGGCCCTGACCACCATCCCAGCCTAAACGACCCCGGACGAACGCATTCTCTTCGCCGCCGCACCCTCGTCGCTCCGCCGTTTAATCGCAGTTCCACGCATCCTCCCCGCGCGAGCCAAACGACCCACGCTTAGGTCCAACGGACCGTGCAGTACATATCGACGTGAGGAATAGGGGTAGGCGGCTTGCGTCGGACCCGCCGCCCGGGGGTGAGGGGGGTTCCGTGAATTTGCGGCGGGCCGTCGCGCCACCGGCCAACGAAGCAGAGCAGTTCAGGACCGTGGTCCGCGTCCGCTTAGCGAGAGGCATCGTTCCACGGTCCGGCGGCCGGCGGCGCGAAGGCCATAAGCCCGCACCGCAGCGAAAGCCGCAAGCCTGAGCGGAACCCCCCTCACCCCCGGGCGGCCTCTTAGAGACAACTACTCAAGCAGCCGCGCCCTAGCCCACGCCTCCGCCTCCGCAATCGTCGCCAGCTCGCCTTCCAGCTGAAGCTCGAAGCTCTCCGCGATCAATCGCCCCACCTCAGGCCCGGGTTTCATGCCGAGGGAAAGCAGGTATTTTCCGGTCAGGTAGGGTTTGGGTTTGGCATCCAGCACGTTCAAAAGTCGCGATTGCTCCAACAGCCATTCGCCCGCGGGGAATTCGCGCGCCAGAGCGTCGGGAGTGGTGCGCCCGAAATGATCCGCGCGCGCCACCCGCACCAGCTTTTCGATGTCCACGCGCAAGGCCAGGCGCCGGATGGCGCTGGGCTTGAGCTCCAGGCGCGCCTTATGCAGCAGGGCCGGCTTCAAATGCTCCCGCACGAAGGCCACCACGGTTTCCACCAGGGCGGCTTCGTGGGTCAGGCGGCCAAGGAACGCCCGCGTAGGCGCTTCGCCGCGCACGTCGTGGGAAGGGCTGCGCCAGCGCCCTTCGGAAAAGACCGTGGTGGCGGGTTTGCCGAAATCATGGCATAGCGCGCCCAGCATAAGAGCCAGGTTGTCGAACTCGCCGTATTCGTCCCGGCGGAGCTTGGCGGCCTCATCGATCACCATATTGTTATGGATCCACACATCGCCTTCGGGATGCCATTCCGGTTCCTGCTCCACGCCGATGAGCGCGCCCAGTTCGGGGAAGTATTTCAGGAGGTCCAGCTTGCGCATCCATTCCAGGCCAGCGAAGGCCGCTTTGCCTTCAGGAGGAGCTTCTTGAACTCGCCGAACAGGCGCTCCATGGGTAGTTCCCCCAACGGCAGGCGGCGGCACAGCTCCTGGGTTTCCGGCGCGATTTCGAATTCGAAACGGGCGGCGAATTGCACCGCTCTCAGCACGCGCAGGGGGTCCTCCGAAAACGAGTCCGACACATGGCGCAGCAGCTTGGCCCGCAAATCCCGCAGCCCGTTGTGGCGATCGATCAGCTCCATCTCCGGGATCTTGATGCCCATGCTGTTGATGGTGAAGTCGCGCCGCGAAGAAGCGGCCTCGAAACTGAGGAAAGGATCCGGCGTCACCAGGAACCCTTTATGCCCCGGACCGACCTTGCTCTCCGTGCGCGGGAAGGCGAAATCGAAATTGAGCCCGTCGATGCGCATGGTGATGATGCCGAAGGACTTCCCCACCAGATTCGGCTTGGCATGGCGCACCAGTATGTTGAACAGCTTTTCCATGTCGAGGCCGTAGACCTCGAGATCATAATCGTGGGAAGGCGCTTGCAGGAGCAGATCGCGCACCCACCCGCCCACCACGTAAATGGCGCCGCCGGCGAGATTGATCTCGGAAGCAATCTCCAAAAGCCGTTTGGGAAGGGCGCCATGGGGAAGGCGGCCGTCCGCCGGGCGCATGGCCGCGGTCATGGGGTCCCGGCCGGAACGGAACCGGAATCGGAGGGCGTAAACCGCTTTTCCGTTCCCTCGATGAAAGCGGAGTCCTTTTGCTCCGCCGACTTCACCCGGCCGCGGCATTCTTCCAGCTCATCCTGGGCGAAACGGAGCTGATCGCCGGTGAGATTGCCGTAGTCCATGCGGGCCTGCAGTTCCTGGCACTCCACCTTGATGGGCGCGGAGCTGCACCCGCTGAGGCTTATCCAGCCGCCTGCGCAAGCGCATACGCGGACGGCGGCCAAGATTGTATTTTTCCGGAATTCCATGGGCAATAATCTACTTAGGTTCACGCCCTTTTCCGGAGCAAGCCGATAACATGGACGCATCCCTTTTCCTGGCCTTTTTCCTGGCCGTTTTCGGCGCAGGTTTGGCGGTGGAATTGTCCCTTAATCGCCTGAACCGCCGCGAAGCCCTGCGTCATCCGGTTTTACCCGCGCGTTTTACGGGCCCGCTGTTCGCGGATTCATTTTCAGGCCCTGAGGGCGCCCAGGCCTACATGCGCAGCCGCGCCTATGCCCTAGAGCGGACGGCCTTCGATGCCTTCTCGTTGTGCTACTCCGCCGCCATCACCTTAGGACTTCTCTTTTCGGGCATCCTGCCCTGGTTCGCCCGCGCGCTCGCGGGCATTCCGTCCCCGGATCCCCTGCGCGGCACCTTGTTCCTGGCCGGCATCTTCTCCTTGCAATCCTTGCTCCACCTTCCGCCCACCCTGTTCGCCACCTTCCGCCTGGAAGGCAAGCACGGTTTCAACACCATGACCTGGGGATTGTTCTGGCGCGATCAACTTAAAGGGTTCATCCTGTCCGCCCTCCTCGGCTTGCCCCTTATCTATGCCGTACTGGCCTTGATGCCCCTGCTCGGATCGCGATGGTGGCTATGGACTTTCGCCTTGATCGTGGCCTTCCAATGCGCGCTTCTGATCATCTTTCCCGTTCTCATAGCGCCGTGGTTCAACCGCTTCCGGCCTTTGCAGGACGGGGAATTGAGCGATGCCTTATTTTCCTTGGCGGCCCGCCTGCGTTTTCCCGCCGGCGACATCCAGGTCATGGATGGGAGCCGCCGGAGCCTGCATTCCAACGCCTACTTCACCGGCTTCGGCCGCTTCCGCCGCATCGTGTTGTACGATACCCTGCTGCAGCAGATGGAACGGCCCGAATTGCTGGGCATTCTGGCGCATGAAATCGGGCATTACAAGCGTCAGCATATCCGCATTATGTTGGCAGGGCAAATCCTGATGCTGGGCCTACTCCTGTTCCTGGCCTCCCTGGCCCTGCGTTGGTCCCCGCTTTATGCCGCCTTCGGCTTCGCCTCCCATTCCGATGCGGCCGGTACCGCCACCTACCACCCCGGCTTCGCGGGCGATCCCGCCGTCGGCTTATTCTTGTTCCTAACGGTATTCTCGTCCTTCTCCTTATTGTTGTCTCCTTTGCGGAATCTCCTCTCCCGCCGTCACGAATATCAAGCCGATGCCTTCGCCGTCGCCGCCATCCAGGAAGCCGATGCCATGCAAACCGCCCTGATAAAGCTTTCCCGCCACAATCTCGCCAACCTCACGCCGCATCCCTGGTACAGCGCTTTCCATTATTCCCATCCCACCTTGTCGGAGCGTTTGGCCGCGATCCAGGGGGTTGGGGAAAAATTGCGTGGTCCCGTAAGTCGAGGGGCTAGGGATTAGGGGCCTAACCCCTTCCTTTCACCCAAAAACCACCTAACAACGCTTATTCCCATAAACTTTGCCTCCCGCTAGCGATTCTCTTGATCGACCGGCAACATTTTTGCTAAATTTCTCCCTCCCTTTTGAGGATCGGCGAATTCGGTCTCGTTTGGGCAATGCCCGCTCGAAGCCATCGATAGGGAGGGATTTTCGGGCCAACGTAGCTCAGCTGGTAGAGCACCTGATTTGTAATCAGGCGGTCGTGGGTTCAATTCCTATCGTTGGCTTCAATTAGTCTCGATGGTCGCAGGAGAAAAGAAAACAAAGGATAGGGTCTTTTAAACGGGTGGGTGCCCGAGTGGTTAATGGGGGTGGACTGTAAATCCACTGGCTATGCCTACGGCGGTTCGAAACCGCCCCCACCCATTTAAAAGTTCAAGTTCTCGACAATTTAGCGAGAGTTCGCTGAACAGGTCCAAAAAGCCAGAGGTCTAGAAACAGAGATTAGGAAGCAGGAATAACGGGAGTTGCTTGGGTCCGATATGGCCAGAGCAGGGTCCGATCGCCAAGCCGCCCGAGGAAAGCGTACGCTAGTACGCTGACGAGGG
>JBDSWM010000021.1:0-8741 GCA_039926685.1 Fibrobacteria bacterium
CGCACCGGATGGCAAGACCAGGGTCACCGGCCTGACGTTCGAGCGCCGCTGGACCACGCCAGGCATCCACCCGTACGACGAGATCACCTGGGAGTACCGCACCGCCGGCATCTCCAGTGAGAGCGGCAAGAGCGTGTTCGAGCAGAAGGACGTCGAAGTCCCCGACTTCTGGAGCCAGCTCGCCACCAACGTCGTGGTCAGCAAGTACTTCCGCGGCCACCTGGACACCCCGGAGCGTGAGACCAGCGTCCGCCAGCTCATCGATCGCGTCGTCAACACGATCACGGCCTGGGCGGAGACCCAGCACTACTTCGCGACAGATGTGGACCTTCAGACCTTCAAGGCGGAGCTGACCCACCTCATCGTCCACCAGAAGATGGCCTTCAACAGCCCCGTCTGGTTCAACGTCGGGATCGAGGAGCAGCCGCAGTGCAGCGCCTGCTTCATCAACTCCGTGCAGGACACGATGAGCAGCATCATGGACCTCGCCAAGACAGAGGCCATGCTCTTCAAGTTCGGCTCCGGCGCGGGCTCCAACCTGTCCACCATCCGGAGCTCCCGCGAGAACATGACCGGCGGCGGCACGGCCAGTGGCCCCGTCTCCTTCATGAAGGGTTACGACGCGTTCGCGGGCGTCGTGAAGTCGGGCGGCAAGACCCGCCGCGCGGCCAAGATGGTGATCCTGGACGCCGGGCATCCGGACGTCATCGACTTCATCGACTCCAAGCTCAACGAGGAGAAGAAGGCCTGGGCGCTCATCGAAGCCGGCTACGACCCGAGCTTCACCGGTGAGGCGTACGGCAGCGTCGCGTTCCAGAACGCCAACCACAGCGTGCGCGTCACGGATGCGTTCATGCAGGCCGTCGAGCAGGACCAGGAGTGGACCACCCACGCCGTCGTCGATGGCGCGCCGATGGACACCTACAAGGCCCGCGACATCTTCCACAAGATGGCGGAAGCGGCCCATCTCTGCGGCGACCCGGGCATCCAGTACGACACGACGATCAACGACTGGAACACGGTGTCGAACAGCGCACGACAGTACGCCACAAATCCGTGCTCAGAATTTTCGTTCCTGGATGACACCAGCTGCAACCTGGCCAGCGTCAATCTCATGAAATTCGTTCGGCCAGACGGCGAATTCAGCGTCGACGACTACCGATACGCCTGCCGGCTCACGATCACGGCGCAGGAGATCCTGGTCGACAACGCCAGCTACCCAACACCCAGGATCGAGGAAAACTCGCACAAGTTCCGCCCGCTCGGCCTGGGCTACGCAAACCTCGGCGCGCTGCTGATGAGCCGTGGTCTTGCCTACGACTCCGATGAGGGTCGGAATTTCGCCGCGGCCCTGACCGCGATCATGACCGCTGAGGCTTACAGCCAGAGTGCGATCATCGCTCGCGACCATGGCGGACCGTTCCACGAATATCGCAAGAACGAGGAACCGTTCCTGCGCGTCATCGGAATGCATCGCGATGCCGCGTATCAGATTCCCGAGGAAGGTGTCCAGACCGACGTGCTCGAGGCGTCTCGCCGTCTGTTTGACGGGACGCTCGAGCTCGGCCGGGAGCACGGCTATCGGAACGCGCAGATAAGTTTGCTTGCTCCAACCGGCACGATTGCGTTCATGATGGACTGCGATACCACCGGCGTGGAGCCGGACCTGGCCTTGGTCAAGTACAAGCGCCTGGTGGGCGGCGGAACCATGAAAATCGTGAACCAATCCGTGCCGGAAGCCCTGAGGGGCCTGGGATACGGGGAGGCCGAAACGGCCGAATTGCTGGCCTTCCTGGAACGCAACGGATCCCTGGAGGGCGCTCCCCGTCTGCGCGCCGCGCATCAGGCCGTTTTCGATTGCGCTGTTACGCCCCAAGGCGGCACCCGTTCCATCAAACCCTCGGGCCATTTGCGTATGATGGCGGCCGTGCAGCCTTTCCTTTCCGGAGCCATCTCCAAGACCGTGAACCTGCCGCGCGAGGCCAGCGTGGAAACCATCCGCGCTTTGTTCCTGGACGCCTGGGAAATGGGCCTCAAGTCGGTGGCAGTCTACCGGGACGGTTCCAAGCGCACGCAGCCGCTATCCACCTCGCGCCCGGGTTCGGAGGCCAAGCCCGCGCGTCGCCGGCTTCCCGATGAGCGCGAAGCCATCACTCACAAATTCAGCATAGGCGGCCATGAAGGCTATCTTACCGTCGGAAAATACGAGGACGGCAGTCCGGGGGAACTGTTCGTGGTCATGTCCAAGGAAGGTTCCGTGGTCTCGGGGCTGTTGGACGGCTTCGCCACCGCCGTGTCGCTGGCCTTGCAATACGGCGTGCCCTTGAAGGTGCTGATCGACAAGTTCAGCCATAGCCGCTATGAGCCCTCCGGCTTCACCAACAATCCCCGCATCCGCATCGCCAAATCGATCACCGATTATATCTTCCGCTGGCTGGCCCTCAAGTTCCTGCCAGACGGGGAGGCGCAGGCGGCGATCGGGGAAGGGGAGGATTTGCCGTCGCTTCCCCCTTTGCAAAGAGGGGAACACGGGCCGTCACAGTCCGTAGCCTTTCCTCTCCAGTCCATCCAGGCCGCGATGGACATGGATTCGCCTCCCTGCCCGGATTGCGGTTCCATGATGATGCGGGCCGGTTCCTGCCACCGCTGCGCCAATTGCGGTGCTACTAGCGGCTGTTCTTGAAGAGGGGGTTTCGCCTTTCCGTCATTTCGGCTACCTTGTCCCTTCATGACATCCACAAACCGATTGATCCGCGAAACCAGTCCTTATCTGCTCCAGCATGCCCACAACCCCGTGGACTGGTACGCCTGGGGCGATGAGGCCCTGGAACGGGCCGCGCGCGAGAACAAGCTGCTCCTGATCAGCATCGGGTATTCCGCCTGCCATTGGTGCCATGTGATGGAGCGGGAGTCGTTTGAAAACGAAGTCACCGCCGCGCTGATGAACGAGCTCTTCGTGTGCATCAAAGTGGATAGGGAAGAGCGCCCGGACATCGATCAGGTTTACATGAACGCGGTCCAGCTCATCAGCGGGCAGGGGGGCTGGCCATTGAATTGCTTCGCCTTGCCGGACGGGCGTCCCATTTACGGCGGCACCTATTTCCGCCCCCAGCAATGGCGCGAAGTATTGCGCAGCCTGGCCGACCTGCACCTGAATGATCCCGATAAGGTGTCGAAATACGCGGAACAATTGACCCGGGGCGTGCGCGCGAGCGAATGGACCGAAGCCCCATCGGCGCAGAAGCCCATCACCATGGAGGAGGTGGAGGCCATCTACCATCCCTGGCGGGAGCATTTCGATGGCAGCGAGGGCGGCATGAACCGCGCGCCCAAATTCCCATTGCCGAACAATTACCAGTTCATGTTGCGTTATTGGAAGGCCAGCGGCGATGATTCCGCCTTGGCGCATGTCAAGCTCACCTTGGACAAGATGGCTTTCGGCGGCATCTACGATCAATTGGGCGGCGGCTTCGCGCGCTATTCCACCGATAGCTTGTGGAAGGTCCCTCATTTCGAAAAGATGCTTTACGACAATGCGCAATTGCTCGAGTTGTATGCGGAAGCGCACCAGGCCACCGGTGATCCGCTTTATGCCCGCGTGGCGCGCGAGACGGCCGCTTTCGTGGATCGGGAATTGACTTCGCCGGAAGGCGTGTTCTATTCGGCCTTGGATGCCGATAGCGAAGGGGAAGAGGGCAAATACTACGTCTGGACGAAGGAAGAATTGGAGGCCGTCCTGGGAGAAGCTTTCCCCTTGTTCCGCGACGCTTACAACATCAACTCCATCGGCTACTGGGAGGAAGGCAACTATATCCCGGTGCGCAAGCGCACGGATGCCGAGCTGGCGGCGGAAACCGGTTTGCCCGAAACGGAACTGCGCTCCCGTTTGGACGCGGCCATCGCTTTGCTGCTGCCCATCCGCGAAAAGCGAGTCCGGCCGGGCTTGGATGACAAGACCTTGGTTTCCTGGAATGCCTTGATGGCCAAAGGGTATGTGGCGGCCTATCGGGCCTTGGGCGACACGGCCTATCGCGACGCCGCCATCCGCAATCTGAGCTTTCTGTTGGATAAGGGAAGGCGTCCCGACGGAGGGCTATACCGGACCTACAAGGCCGGCCACGAGAATGGCAGCGGCGGGTTTTCCATCAACGGGTTCCTGGAGGATTATGCCTGCATGGCTGAAGCCTTGGCGGCCCTGTACCAGGCCACATTCCAGGAGGAGTGGCTGGTCGCGGCCCGGTCCTTGATCGAATACGCCATCGCGCATTTCCGCGATCCCGTCTCAGGACTTTTCTATTTCACGTCCGATCTCGACAAGCCGCTCGTGGCCCGCAAGCTGGAAATCATGGACAATGTGACGCCGGCATCGAATTCCTGCCTGGCCAAAGCCCTGTTCACGGTGGGATCCTGCTTCGCCGATCAGGCCTGGCTGGATATGGCGACGGCCATGCTAAACCAGGTCAAAGAGGATATGGCGGGATATGCTTCCGGTTATTCTAACTGGGGCATGCTGGCCCTGCATATGGCGGCCCCGTTCCATGAGGTGGTGATCACCGGCCCGGAAGCCGAGGCCAGGCGCCGCGACTTGACGGCCCCTTATTTCCCCAACGTTTTGTTCGCCGGCGGGCGAGTCCCGAGCGGATTGCCTTTGCTGCAGGATCGTTTCTCCGCAAGCGAAACCTTCATTTACATATGCCGCGACCGTACCTGCGGCCTTCCCGTGCGATCAAGCGCGGAAGCGCTGGCGCAATTGCAAAGCGTTTGATCGCGCCCGGACCATGAGGCAGGCCGGCCCCCGGGCTTCCGCCCGGACGGCTTTCGTCTCCCGCATACCGGGAGTAATCCTTCCGGATTCCAGAACGGATCCGGCAATCCCCCGATCGCCATCGCTTAAGCCATTGATTTGAATGGGGATGATTCCTTTCCTCTCATGCTCATCCGCGCCGAAGCGCGCCCGTTACCTGGCACCGGGAATTCCGCGTGAGCGGATGCCCTAAGGCATGCGGGCTTGCGCGGCGCGGGCCGAGGAGGCGTGATTAACTCCCCGCAATTCAATATGTTAACCGTCCCAATCAAGATCGCTTCCAGCCCAATATCCATGGGGTCCGCAGCGCCCGTTCCCTGCAAGCCCCGTCCCGCCGATGTTGCAGGGTCGGGGCTCCCTAGGCCAACATCCACTAGGCTCGCAGCTTATCGGGACGCGAGATATATCATTTAGCGCTTTTCTTTTGCGGGATTTTGAGGTATATAATTGGACCGGGTTCGGATTTCCGGGCTCGCGATCGGAATTCCGATCTTAAGTCCAATCATTGAAAGGAATGCGCATGAACAAGCAAGAACTAGTGCAGGCTGTGCTGGAAGACAACAAGAGCGGCATGGATACCAAGGCCGCCGCTGAACGCGCCGTCAACGCCGTACTCGGCGCCATCGAAACCGGAATCAAGAAAGACGCGGTCGTGCAGCTGATCGGCTTCGGCACTTTCTCCGTCAAGACCCGCGCCGCACGCAAGGGCCGCAATCCCTCCACCGGCGCCGAGATCAAGATCAAGGCTTCCAAGACGGTGGGATTCAAGGCCGGCGTGGCCCTGAAGGAAACCGCCAAGAAGGCGAAGTCCAAGTAAGCCTGCGCTTACCCCAGCAAGGGTGAGGGCCTTCGGGCCCGCACCGGCAAAAAAGAGGCGGTCCTGCGGACCGTCTCTTTTCATTTGCGGAAGCGCGCAAGATTATAAATTAGCACCATGCCCCATCCGATGAAAACAGAATCCGCCCTCATCGTCGGCCGTCTTCCCTTCCTGGTATGCGCCCCTTTTTTCCATTCCACTCTCGGAGGGGCCGAGGGCATCCGTTTCGTGGACGGGGTGCCCAGCTTCCTGAACGGGGAACTGCAGGCGGGCCGCGCGGATTGCGCGCCTTCCTCCAGCTTCGAATACGGGTTGCATTTCCGCGATTACCGCCTTTTCCCAGGAGTCTCCACCTCCAGCACCATGGAAATGAAGTCGGTACTTTTCCTGTCTAGGACGCCTTGGGAAAACCTGGATGGCGTGCCGGTAGGGTTGTCTTCCGATTCGGCCACTTCCAATGTCTTGTTCCGCATACTTTGCGGCCGGCGTTTCGGGGTCAAGCCGCGCATCCTGCCGGGCACGGGGGAAGCGGCCGTTAGTGAAGCCGTGGGCAGGGTGTTTATCGGCGATCGGGCCTTGCATGAATCCCTGTCCGGCGCCTGGAAATACCGTTATGATCTCGCGGACGTTTGGGCCCGATGGCAGGACCTGCCTTTTTCCTTCGGATTATGGATGGTGCGCCGGGAAGCTTTGTCGGAAAAGGCGCCCTTGGTGGCGCGCTTCCAGGAATTGCTTAAGGACTCCTTGGCGGCCTTCCGGTCCGATCCCGGCCGGGCCTTGGATGCGTGGACGGCGCAATACCCTTCCGCTTTGCCGCGCTCCCTGATGCTGGGTTTCTATGCTACCGCGGACTATGGGTTCACGCCCAAGCATGCGAAATCATTGGAAACCTTTTATCGCTTGGCTTCCGAGGAAGGGTTCCTGGACGCGGTCCCGGTCCTTGATTTCGCCTCTCCCTGAATGTCCGCGACCGCCCCCAACACCCACTCCCGCAGTTCCCGCGCATGGGAGACCGTGATCAGATGATTATTGGCCGGCAGCAAGGTCAGACTGGCCGGGTCGCCCCCGGGCCGGATCAACCAATCGCCTTGAGCGTGGATATGTCGGAAGGGAACGGTTGGTTCGCATCCCGGCCAGCGAACGATCATCATTGGAAAGGTTTGCAATAGCCTGGGCGGGAAATGGCCCATGATATCCGCAAGCAGGGCCTGTCCTTCGGGGGAAAGCATGTTCTGCAGCGCCAGTATGCGGGGGATCAGGGTGAAAATCCCTCGGATAACGGGTTTCGGCACCCATTTCGCGATAGGCGCCCATATCTTGAATCGCTTGCGGATGAAGCTTGGATCGGTGGCCGAAGCGATCAGGATCAGACCCGAAACGGCCACCACGCGGGACATTTCCAATGCCAGCATACCGCCCAGGGATACGCCCCCGATCACGTCTCCGGGAGCCAGCCCGATTTCGCCCGCCATCCTGGCGGCATAAGCGCGCAAGGTTTCCCCCGGCAGGATAGGGATGAGATCCAAGGTGGTATAAGTTTCCGGGGGCAGGTCCATGAACGCGAACGCGCGTTTATCGAGGGCGAACCCGGTGATTAGGAATACCCGCATGCGGATAAAGTATATCCATTTTTAGCTACATTTATGGATCACCGGGGGACAGTGCATGCAATGCCGTGAATGTGGTGCTTCGATTACTTCAGACGTCTCATTCTGCCCCATATGCGGCGCGCGGCAAGCGCAGCCGATTCCCCTTCCAGGGCAACGTAAGGCGGAGCCGCATGCGTCCGTGCCGGTAAAGGAAAGCAAGGTCAATCCCGCCTATCCGGCCGCCCCTGCCAATCCCACCAAGGCAGGCGCAGTCCTCACCAAATCGAGCAAAGCCGTATTGCCGCAAGCGGGTGAAACCTTCGCCGGCCGATATCGCGTGGAAAAATACCTGGGCTTGGGCGCCTTGTGCAACTCCTATCTCTGCCGCGACCTGTTATCCGGAAACCAGGAAATGGTGCTCAAGATAATGCATGCCCGCAAGGCGGCGGAAGCGGGCATGGCGGATTCCTTCCTTTTCCTCGCCGAGTCGGTGGCCAAGTACGATCATAAGGGCATCGCCAAGATCTACGCCAGCGGCCGTCATGAGGGCGCTCCCTACTACGCCATGGAATGGGTAGGCGGTGTTCCCTTGCGTTTGTGGCTGATGGAGCGACTCACCTTCGAGAACCGGGTGTTGCCCGGTCTCGGTATCATCATTTCCTTGCTGGAAACCTTCGAGATCATCCATGAACGCGGTTGCTACGGGTGCGTCAAGCCTGAGAACGTATTCATCACCTTGAACGGCCCCGTGATCACGGACTTCGGCGTGGTGGGTTTCCTGAGCCCGCAGGAGTTCGAATTCAATTCCTATGCGCGCCGCTATCTTCCTTATATGGCGCCGGAGCTGAAGCAGGATTGGAGCAACCTGCTGCCGCATAGCGATTTCCACTCCATCGGGGCCATCCTGTACGAAATCCTGGTGGGACGGGCGCCCGGTCAGCCATTGCGCCTGCCCAGCGAACTGAGCCGGATTTTCGGGATCGAAGCCGATGAGATCATTCTCAAGGCCATCGCCACGCGGCCCCTGGATCGCTTCAATACCGTAGAAGCGTTCAAGCAGGCGGTGCTTTCGCTGCAATACTCATTACTGCATGCCCGCCCGGGAAGCCAGGAAGAACCGGGGACCGAGGCCATAGTCGACGAGCCGACGCATGAGATCCTGGACGTCGGCAAGGAATCTCAATCCTACCGCAATCCCGAATTGGTTTTTCCTTCGCCGGACCTGACCTTCTCCGGTTTGGATACGGAGACGCCTTTCCATGGGGACGGGCCGGCTCCCGTCAATCCATGGTCCTTGGAGCGCACCGCCGCGCGCGAGGAGCAAGAGCCCCGTTTCGGAGTCGCGGAAGGGGATGCCCGCGAAGCGGCCCCTGAATCGCGGACCGGGTTTCCCTCCTCCCCCGAAACGGATGAAGGCGGGAAAACCCTGTCCAGCTTCGCGCGGCCGGGCGACAGGATCGTGGAAGAAGCGCATGCGCAGCGGCGATTCTCCAACCCGGGCCCGGTGCCTTCGGGAAGGCAGGATGAATCC
>JBDSWM010000022.1:0-31640 GCA_039926685.1 Fibrobacteria bacterium
AAAGGAAGGCGGCCCTGGGTCCCTTCGTCTGGGATGGCCACGACAACAACGGTGCGGCCTGCCGAAATGGGCGTTACCTGCTCAAATTGATCGTCAAGGACGGTCAAGGCAGCAAGGAATACCTCAAGAAGGTGGTGATGCTGAAATGATCGGCAAGCGAATACTTTCGTCCCTCGGGATCGCCGCGTCCCTGCTTTCCGCGGCGCGGGCGGTGGAGGTTTCCGGACTGCCCGGCGCCTTCGCGCCCATCGCCATCGGCGGCCGCGGTACAGCTCTCGCCGGAGCGCAAACCGCCGCCCCCGTGGGAGTGGAAGCGATCCTCTACAATCCCGCCGCCATGGCTGAGACGCGCGATTGGAGCGGCGGCTATTATTACTCCAACATGTACGATCTCGTTCCCTTCCATTTCACTTCCGCCACCTATCGCCTGCCCGGCCGTCCCTTCGTATTGGGGGCGGCCTGGCTGCAAAACGGGGACGATGTTTATTCCGAGAACGAGGTGCTGCTGGGAGGCGCCCTGGAACGCGGATGGGTGCATTTGGGAGCCACCTATAAATTGCGCTTCGCAGGGACCAACGGAGGCGGATCCGAATTCATCGATAATGAAGCGCACGTGGGGCACCAAGTGCAGGGCACGGCGTTGGGCATGCTCGGTTTCGACGTGGGCGCGACGGTAAAACCCTTCGGACCCAAGTACGTCTTCGGCGTGACCCTGAAGGATCTGCTTTCCCGGATTTCCTGGGATACCCACAACGAGGCCAATACTGCCCTGGGGGAATATGCCGAATACGTACCCGTGACGTTACGCTATGGGTTTCTGTTCGATCCCGATCCTTTCCTGGACCTTGTCGTCGACTACGAACCTTCCCTGTACCACGACGGCCTGACCAAGCTTTCCACGGGCGTGGAAGTGATACCCTTCGAACTCCTGCCGGATTCCCGCTTGAAACCCTATGTGCACGATATGCTGGCCGCCCGCATCGGCTATGCGCGCAACATGTTCACCCGGGAAGCCGCGCACCGTCTGGCGCTGGGGGGTGGCCTGGGTTACCGCTACCTGGGCATGCGGGTGAACGTGGACATGGCTTATGAATGGGTTTATAACTTCGAACACCACAACAACGTCAGGGTCGGCTTCAGTCTGAGCCGTTGATATCCCGGTCTCCGCGCGCTCGGTTACCGTCGCTGCCGGAATCGCCGATGAGGCTCATCCGGCGGAATCGCCGAGCCGGCTCAGATGCCCAAGCGGATGCCGAGCATATAATGGCGGTCTTCGATTTGGCCAACGTACAGCCCGGCCTCGTCCGCCCAGGAAGTGAATTCCAATTGCATGATGAAGAGGTTGGCCAGCAGCCCGTAGCAGGGGTATCCGCCCTTGAAGCCTCCACGCAATTGGGCCAGGGAAAGATTCATTTCCGCTCCCATATTCAACTTGCCCAGGAAATCCTTGTCCGCGAACACGTCTTCCACATCCACCGCGAAGTTCACGTAGCGGAGCATGCCCTGCTTGCGTAGGACCGCGGGCAGGTAGGCGGCTCCCACGCTGTAAGTCACCGGCACGCGATCATTGTTTATGCTCAGGAACATGTCATAGGCCACCACGCCGACGCGCAGCTCCGTGGGCACGATGTCGTAGAGAGCGCCGGCCGTGAAGCCGATGCCGAATCCCGGCCGGTAGATGCGCTCCTTTTCCCGCGTAATGCGCGCCTGCAAAGTGTCCGATGCCGTGGCGTATTCCTGGATGGAAATGGACTGCTCGAAGGTGCTGTAGGTGGCCACGGTGGGGGATAGGCCGATGCTGAGCCCGGGCAAAGGCTGAATCGCCCCGGCGAGCTTGGCCACGAAATCCGTGCGCACGCGGGCGTTGGCGGCCGGGATGTAAATCCCTTTGTCGAGCATGAATCGTCCCTGCGATCCCAGGAACCAGGCCGCGCCGATGCCTATGGGGAGATCCGGGTCCGTGCTGCGGGCAGCGAAATGCATTTCCGGCAGGCTTCCCAAACCGATTGGCCGGCGATCGAATACCATGATGTCGTCCACCAAGGTGTTGTCGGCGGACATGCTGTCCAGGCTGGCGAAACTATTGGTGTGGGAACCCGCGATGTTCAGGGCTTCGCCGGCCGTTCCGAAGAAATCGCCCACGTCGAACTTGAGGGACATGCCCGCGTCCATGGGGCTGTTCAGGCGCGCCAGGCCGGCCGGATTGTAATAGATACCGCTATAGTCATCGGACAGGGCCACGAAGGCATCGCCCATCCCCAATGCGCGCCCGCTCAGATACCTCGGCCCGAGCACGGACCAGCAGGGGGCGGCCCCCAGCAGAACGGCCGCAAGCCCGATCAACCCCAGGCGCCCCCCCGGCGTTGGAGCCGATCGATCAGGCATGGATTCAGCCGCCATGCTTGAACCCCTTCACCGTCCCCGTGCACAAATCGAAGGTGGAAACGGTATCCGTGACCATGGGGGAGACTGTGGAATCGAGGATCAACACCACCTTATGGCGCGTATCGACGGATCCGGCGCCGCTGTCCGCCCAGAATAGCTGCCCTTTGCGTTCGGGATGCAGCAGCAATTGCAAGGGCTGGAAGGAATCCAGGTAACGCAGGTGGAACGCCGTTTCCCCGGCCTCGTCGGCCTTGCCATCCAGGTTGTTGTCGGCCTTGTCCTTGTCCGCGTAGAAATTGGCATTGCCCACGCTGTCGGGTGCCCCGCGGGAATCCTCGTCGATTTTCCCGTCGCCGTCGTTGTCGATGCCGTCCAGCAACTCTTCGTCCAGGCATCCGTCGCCGTCGTTGTCCTGCTTATCGAACACCTTGTAGATGATCATCGTGGATCCCGCATCCTGGATGAATTTCTTGACCTGGGTGATGGCGGAATCGCCCACCTGCTCAGTCTTGGCGCCCTGCAACCCAGATTGCGCCTGCTGGCATAGGGTGTCCGCGGCCGCGCAGGTCCCGCCCGCCAGGGAATCCTGCTTGCCCAGCACTCCGTTGAGGAAAAGATCGATGGCCTTGTCGCTTTTGGCCAGCAGGTCCTGGGATTTTTCCAGCAAACCGTTCAAAGCCTGGATCTTGGCGGTATCGTTCTTGAGATCCGCCAGGTTGGCCATGATGCTGTCCGGATTCAGCTTGGAGGGATCGGTGAAATCGATGATGCCGTTGAGGATGTTGTCCTTGGCGTTGATGCGGCCATCCCCGTTGAAATCGGCCAGCGAGAGCACGGCTTCGATAGCGGAAGACAAGGCATAATCGGCGGAAAACCGGAGCGAAGTGATCTTGCCGTCGCTTTTGCCGGCCTTTTCCAATTCCACCAGGGGCGTCAGGTATTTGTTGATCCCGCGGTTGGCGACGTAAATCCTGTCTTTGACGGAATCCGGTTCGCCCAGGAACGGGATGCTTTTGCCATCGTTTTCCTGGAAGGATTGCATCAACTGGAACATGTTGATGTGCTGCTCCAGCAGGGAGGCTTTTGCGGCGCCGTAATAGCCTTCGGATTTGGAGGAGTCGAGGTCGATTGCGGAGGTGAACTCCTTCAGGGCATCAGGATAACGCGCCTTCTGAAGATCGGCTTGGCCTTCCAGGATATGCTGATCGGCGGTATCCGCTTCGATCCCGATCGCGTCCTTGAAAATATTGCAACCGGCGAGAATCACGGCCAAGCCCGCCCAGGCAAGCCGCCGGATCCGAATCCTTTTCATATCGGATATTTTATCACGCTTGGAAGAGAAGGGGCAATAACGAAGTGCCGCCTGGCGGCGGCATGGTCCGGTCTCAGCCTGCGGTCAAGGACCGCATCCGCTTGCGAACAGGCGGCTTCCGCCTGCGATCAGGCGGCTTCTGGTGCGGTCAGGGACCGGCCTTGGTCATACGATGGATGGTATACCCACCCTCGCGCGCTAGGATTACGGACTCGCGGAACAGCGTTTTCGCCTGGGCGGAGTAATCGAGGAATTGGTTGGCCACCAGATAGGCCTCCCCGCCGGGCTTCAACAGGCCGACCAAGGTTTGCAGGATCCGTCCCGGCAGGGAATAATCCGTCTCGGCATCGTTGTGGAAAGGGGGATTGGTGAAGATGAGATCGAAGCCGGCTCCATCCCCATCCGCGCCTTTTACACCTTGTACGCCCTCGGCCAAATCGGCGCAGATCACAGTACCGGGAAGGCCTGCCAGGGAAAAATTGCGTTCCGCGCAGGCCGTGGCGATGGCGCTATTGTCGGTGGCCAAAACCGCCGTGGCGCCCAATCTGAAAGCGGCCAGGGAAAGCGCTCCGCTGCCGCACCCCAAATCCAATACTGTTCTGCCCGCGCAATCCGGCAAATGCAACGCCAGCAAAGCCGTGCCCGCATCCGTGGCGCGATACGCGAAGATACCTGGTTTACTGAGGTATTCCACCTTGGCGCCGGACTTGAGGGTCAATTCCAGCTGTACCGATTGGAAATAACGCGGGTCTTCGACCGCTTCCGGCGGCGCGGGCGTTTCTTTGCGGAAGCGCAATAAACGGCATGATGCTTTCAGGCCTTGCAAGGCCATGTTCCCGAAATGGGCTTCGCCCCGTTTCGCGAAGCTTTTGATGCCTTCCTGATTGTGGCCGGAAACGATCAGGCTGCCTCCCGGGGCCAGCAAGCGGAACGCTTCCACCAAAACCGCATTGAGCTGGGCCGTGCCCCGGCCGAGGCGGAAGACTATCAAATCGAAATGGTTCTCCGGAAACAGGATGCCAGAAACGGCGTCCCCTCGCTCTTGATCGGAACAGGGCAGATCGCCCAAAACGCAGCGGACATTCCCCAGGGACCGATACCGGACGGTTTCCAGCGCGGCCGCATGCAGGCCATGATTGGCATTGTGGCAGATCACCTCGGAGTAGCGCGGGGCGAAGGCCGCTGCCAGACTTCCGTCTCCTGCGAGGATGAGCAAGGCTCTTTCGCCCGTGTCCTCATCGGCGGTCAGTAAAAGGCGGATAGCGGGATCGATTTCCCGAAAGGCTCTATTGGGCATGGGTCAGGGTTCCTGGAATCCCAGGGCGGAAAGCTCCACCGGCTGGATCCAACGCCATTGGCCGGAGGCCAAGTCGTCTTCGAGTTTTATGGATCCGATCGCGATGCGATGGATGCTCTCCACGCGATTGCCCGCGGCCGCGAACATGCGTTTAACTTGATGGTATTTGCCCTCTTCCACGGTGAGATCGCAGGTATTCTCCGTGAGCATGGCTACGCGGGCCGGCATGGTGGGGCCTTCTTCCCCGCGCAATTCCACGCCCGCGATCAGTTTGGCGATTTGCCCGGGGGTGATGGCGTGCTTGGTCCCGACGCGATAGGTTTTGGGCACATGCTTGCGGGGCGAGGTGAGGAAATGGTTGAAGGCCCCAGAATCCGTGAAGAACAGCAAACCCGTGGTGTCGGCGTCCAGGCGGCCCACCGCTTCCAGGCCGCGCCGCAAGAAGGGCTCGGGGAAAAGCGCGAATACGCTTTGGTGATGGCTGGGCGAATGGCTGCATTCGGTGGCGGCCGGTTTGTGGAAAGCCAGGTACAGCTTTTCCCGCCAGGGGAATTCGAAAGCGCCCACCCGAAGATGTAGTCCCTCCGGGTTTAACTGGGCGTCCGGATCTTCCGCCTGCGACCATGCCATGCCGCCGGAATCCTCCCGGCCCAAGGACACGGCTCCTTGGCGCACCAATCGTTGGCAATCCTTATGGCTCCCGAATCCCTGGCTGGAGAGGATAGCGGCCAAAGTGCCCTTGCGCTTAGCCATTTGCGGAATCTTCCCCGGAACCTTCCGTGGGATCGAGATCGGGAATGTCGGATTCCTCTTCCGCCCGATCCTCCGCGTCCGCGGAGCGGGACCGATCGACAGCGGGCACCCGGGTGCGCTCCAGGATCAGCAGAACGCGATCCTGGGTGGTATTGGGGATGCGATAGGCATGGTTGCGGATCACCTTGTACTCATCGCTTTGGAATTGCGCCATTTCCTCCGCCGCCTTGGGGCCCTTCATGAAAATGGCCTTGCCGCCCACGCCAAGGCAACTGCCGAAGCGGGGGAGCGTGTGTTCCACGGTTTCGAACGCGCGCGTGATCGTGGCCGCGAAAGGCTGGGTCAGGCTGCGCGATGTCACCTTGTGGCCGAATACGGAAATGTCCTTGAGGCCCAGTTCCCGGATCACCATCTCCAGGAACTGGACCCGGCGCGGCCGCGGTTCCGCCAGCACGATTTGGGTGGAGGGGGACATCAATTTGATCATGATGCCGGGAAATCCCGCCCCGGTGCCCACATCCACCATGGGCGAGGGCCATTTGCCTTTCATCAGCCCGTGCAGGATCATGCAATCCGCGTAATGCCTTTGCGCGATGGTATCGAAGCCGATCAAGCGCGTCAGATCCTGGTCATGGTTGTTCTCGCGCAGAAGTCCATGGTAAGCCCATAGTTGTTCCAGGGTCTGCGGTTGCAAGTGCACACCGTAGCGGGCCATCAATTGACCCAAGGCCGGCTTGGAGGGCTTGACATCGATGGACGTCTCGGGCCGGGCCGGATATCGTTTTCCCCGGATGGGTTTGCCTTTCCATGCCGGCGCCTGCCCGCCTGGTTTACGAGGTTTCATGCCTGCTCCTGCGCCGCATCGGGCGCTCCGCGACTGGGAGAATCGTTCGCTCCGGGCCGATTGGTTTCATATCCGAATAAGGTGCCGGAAAGTTCCAGCAGGGTCAGCATATGCTGACGGTAACGCGCGCGGAACTGGGAGGAGGCGCTTTCCCCCAGCCGTTCCTCGAAGCCCATGCGCTTGGCCAGTTTCTCCAGCTCCTCCGGCGAAGTGGGCAGCTCATGGCGCTGTTGCAACCCCTGCAATTGCAGGACATGCTCGATGCGGCGCAAGAACACGTAACTCTTTGAGAGCAGGTCGTGGTAATGTGGGCTCAGCAACCTGTAACGGTATAAGCGTCCCAGTACCGCGAGGGTATTGCCCGAGATCAGTTCCGGGATGGCCTGGCCATGCTGGATCTGGAGATATTGCACGTAGAATTCGATGGTGCGGATGCCGCCGGGACCGAGTTTGACTTCCGAGGTAAGCCGGTTCTCATGTTTGAGCTTGTCCAGGCCCAATTGGCGCACCTTGCGCATGCTGCTTTCCACCCGGCCGCGATTCTCCGGAGCCACCGAAGCGGCTTGGGCCGCGGCTACTACCTGGCGGCCCAGTTCCATGTTCCCGGACAGGGGACGCGCCTTCAACCAGGCCTGCAATTCCCAGCCGGACGCGTCCGTGCGGAAATATTCCGCGAAGAAATCCCTGGAGGCGATCAAAGGGCCCTCATTACCGTAAGGCCGCAGTTGCATATCGACCCGGAACAGCTTGCCATGGGATCCGTGGCGGGACAATGCGGACAGGAACAGGCGCGCCCAGGATTCCAAAGCGGCCTGCCGTTCCGCGGGCACCCGGAGCGGATCGGAAATGAATACGAGATCGATGTCGGAGCTGTAATTGAGTTCATTGCCGCCCAGCTTCCCCAGCGCGATCACGGCCACCCCATCGCGCAAATCCGGCGTTTCCGCCTCCGTCATAGTGAGCCCGAATACCATTTCCACCAGCGCATTGGAAAGATGGCTGATTTCGGCCGTAATGCGTTGGAGATGTTCCCCCAGCCAGATATCCCGCAAACCGATACGCAGGTATTCTCGATCGCGGTAGCGGCTCAGCATATCCAAGGCGGATTCATAACCGGTCAGCGCCGGGGACATGGCTTCGATTTCCCGGCGGAATTCGGTCGCCTGCTTGGCTTTCTCCAAGGTACGCGAGTCCCCCAGATTCAGCAGGTATTCCGGCTGCCGCAACAGGATGCCCGCCAGGTATTCGCTATGGCCGAAAGCCTTGATCAGGATTTCATGCAAATAGGGGTGGCTCAGCAATTGCCGGACGAAATAATCCGGATCCGCCGTGGCTTCCAGGTATTGCCCCAGATGCCGGAGCACGGACTCCGGATCCGGGCTCACCCGCAGGCGCGGCGCCGCCACCACCAAAGCAGCGCAGAGAATGCCTTTTTCCCGTACAGGCGCCAGCATGTTCGTGATGAGAGCGCCCGGAGCAGCGGAATGGATGATGCCCAGTTTTTCCAGGGCAGCCCGCTGCGATTCCGGGTCGGCCAGCGGATCGAGGAAAATCGCCGTCAGCGAGGCTTCCTTCCCCGCCGGGTCCGGGACTGTCGCTGCTTCGCCGCCGGATGCGGAAGTGTCCTTCGCCAGGAAACGGCGCGCGAAGATCCCGTGCACGTCCCCCAGCACATGGCCCAGATCCCAATCCAGTTGGGATTCCTCGTCGAAGCGCGCCGTAGCGAGGTAACCCATGCGTTTCGCCAGATACAGGAAAGCGTCGCTGCCGCGCCCGGGGACGATCAAATCTCGCGAATGCCCCCGCACCATGCGCAGCGCGTTGATCAAGCGGCGCAGGAAGGTGTATCCCTGGTACATTTTCTCGAACTCGGCCGGCTCCAGGATGCCTTCTTCCAGCAAGGCCTCCAAAACCGATTCCGTATTCGGCTCCCGCAAAGAGGGATGCTTGCGGCCATGCCGCAGTTGCAGGAACTGGGCGGCGTATTCCACCTCCACCAGTCCCCCCGGCGAGAATTTGGCGTTGATACCGCGGCCGGCTTTCAGATCGATTTGCTTGGCGCGCAAGGTCAGCGTATGATCAATGGCGACCGGTTCCGCCGCGAAAATGAGGGCGTCCCGGGCGGCCATCACGTCTTGGGCGAATTCATGGCTGCCGCAAATGGGCCGCAACTTGAGCAGTGCTTGCCGTTCATAGTCGAGCGCCCCGCCGTCCTTGCCGTAATACTCCTTCCAGCGTTCGAATTGCGAAGCCATGGGCCCGCTGTCGCCGTGGGGCCGGAGCCGCAGGTCGAGTTCGAAAATGCCTTCTGTGCGGGTCGCGATGGCCGAACGCATCTCCCGCACCATGCGCGCGAAAAACTCCGCATGGCTGACGGATTCATTGCCGCCTTCCGTATCCCCGGCGGCTGCATAAAGCAATTGCACTTCCAGATCGGACGCATAACCCAGTTCCCGGCCGCCCAGCTTGCCTTGGGCGAACAGACCATGGGCGCAGACGGCCCCGCCCGCACGCGGTTCGCCAAGCTCGGCCCGCAGCTTGGCATACGCCATCCCCATGGCGGCTGTCAGGATTACCTCCGCCAGATTGCTGATTTCCGCGGAGAATTCCTGCAAGGTCTTCTGATGGTAGACGAGATGCACCGCCTCCAGGCGGAACAATTGGAAATCCTTAAAGCGGTTCAGGGCTGCGATTTTCCCGGCATGATCGGCTTGCGCGTCCAGCGCCTCCCTCAGTCCCGTTTCCAGTTCCTTGCGGGTGGTCGGCCGCCGCTCCTCATCCAGCCGACGTAACAAGGAAGTGACCTGGGAAAGCGGCTGCCTGGTCATCTCCTCCCATAGGTACGCTCCCGCGCCCAGGATGCGGGCCAGCGCGGAAAGGAAGGTGAAATCCCCGAATGCGGGCAGATCGGGCGCACCCGCCGATTGGTCCATCAGCGCGTCTATGAAATCGTTGAAAGCCCGTACCGCGGCCGGATAATCCGTAGCCTGGGGCAAGGTCGACATGAAGCGTTCCATCAGGATGATGGCCACCTTCAACCGCTCCAGGGTATGGGGATTGGTGACGGGCTTGCCTTGGGAATCGGTAATGAAGATTCGATCCTCGAACCCGCGGGCATCGGAGCGCGTGATCAGTTTTTGGATGGATACTCCCTGTAAGGCCAAAGCGTTGCTGAGCGAGAACAGCATGGCTTTCCGGTCCTTACCGCGCACGATGAGAACCGCATGTCGATCATCCGTCTCCGATTGGATCTCCAGGGGCGGCCGCGTTTCCGCCTCAGGACCGTTTTTCAGGCCCTGTTTCCGGCTCAAATGGGCGCCAATGCGCCGATAGAGGTCAACGCGCAATTCCTGCGTTTTACGTTCACGCAGCAAGCCGGTCAATCCGCGCAGATCCTCGATCAGGGCGGCCTGGAAGTTGGCATCCACCCTTTCCGGTTGGGGATGCCCCAGCACCAGATAATCGATAATCTTGCCTCCACCTGAGCGGGCCGGAATGGCCGGCGAACGGTTAGCCATGTTCGTACTGGTCTTGACCGGCACCGCTTCCGGTTCCATGCCATAGCTGAAAACCTTGCCCAGGCGAATATCGAAATCGTAGCTGGCCAGCAGTCCCGAGAGCGCGGCGAAAAAGCCGGGTAAATCCTCGCCGATCACGGTGAAGCCCCAACTCTGCGGATCCAGGACGGTGAATTCAAAGGAAAAAGGCCGTTCCCGGTCCAGGGCCGCGATGCGGAAAAGATGGCTTTCGATTTCCGCCGGGGTGAATTCGTTGAAATAATCCGCATCCAAGGAACGGACATGATCGGAAACCACCTCGGGAGGGAATCCGAAGGTGTTGCGGAAGAGAATGGCTTTCTTCTCGGAGGGCGTCATTTGCTCTATGCGACCCCAAAATAGAAACAAAAAAGGAATCCCCCTGCGGGGAGCCCTTCGTCTCTGGATCCGGAGATTCTTTCGACCTGGCCGGGCCGGAGCCCGGGGGCCGGAAAGGATCAGCCGTTGTAATAGAGCTCGAACTCGTAGGGGTTCGGGCGCAGTTTCATCGGTTCGATTTCTGTCGTCTTCTTGTGGCTGATATAGGCTTCCAGCATATCGGCGTCGAATACATCGCCGGCCAGCAGCCATTCCTTGTCCGCCTCGAAAGACTCGATGGCTTCATCGAGGTTCTTGGAGGTGGAGGGGATTTTGGACAGCTCTTCGGGAGGCAGCTCATAGATGTTCTTGTTGGCCGGGGAACCGGGTTCGATTTGATTCTTGATACCGTCGATCATCGCCATCAGCATGGCCGCGAACGTCAGGTAAGCGGAACCGGAGCTATCGGGGCAACGGAACTCGAAGCGGCGGGCCTTGTCCCCGTTCACATGCGGGATGCGGATGGAACAGGAACGGTTGGTCGCCGAATAGGCCAGATTCACGGGAGCTTCGTAGCCCGGTACCAGGCGGCGATAGCTGTTCACGCTGGAGTTGGAGAACACCTGGATGGACTTGCCATGTTTGATGATGCCACCGATGGCCCAAAGCGCCATTTTGCTCATGTGCGCGTAACCGTCGCCTGCGAAAAGGTTCTTGCCTTCCTTCCACATGGAGGTATGCACGTGCATACCGGAGCCATTGTCCCCCCACATGGGCTTGGGCATGAAGGTAGCGGTCTTGCCGTATTTCGCGGCGGTATTCTTCACCGCATACTTCAGCTTATGAACTTGGTCGCCGGCGGAAATGACGGTGCCGAACTTGACGCCGATCTCGCATTGGCCCGTGGCCACTTCGTGATGGTGGATTTCCGGGGTCAAGCCCATTTTGGCCAGATTGGTCACCATTTCATTGCGGATATCCATCAAGGAATCCTGCGGGGGAGCGGGCGCGTACCCGCCCTTGAAGGGGACCTTGTTGCCGATGCCGCCTTCGGCGCCGGTGGTCCAGGGACCTTCATTGGTTTCGATGACATACATGCCCTGACGGGGATCGCTGGTATAGCGGATGCCGTCGAAGATGAAGAATTCCGGTTCCGGTCCCATGAAAGCGAGATCGCCGATGCCGGTGCTCTTCAGGTATTCCAGTGCCTTCTTGGCGATACCGCGGGGGGCGCGGTTGTAGGCCAGACCCGTAGCGGGCTCGATGATATCGCAATACATGCCCAAGGTAGGGGCTTTGATGAACGGATCCAGGTAGGCGGAATCCGGATCCGGTTTCATGATCATGTCCGAAGCCTCGATGCCTTTCCATCCGCGGATGGAGGAGCCGTCGAAGGCCATACCGACCTTGAACATCTCATCGTCAAGGCGGCTCACCGGAAAGGTGAAATGCTGCAATTGACCGAACATATCTCCGAACAACAGATCCACATAATGGACGCCATTGTCCTTGGCCAGTTTGATGACTTCGGCTGGGGTCATATCGTCTTGTCTTTCTCCTGAAGTTGGTGGTTCGGACTTTAGGTAAAAGCCCGGGTCATAAAAAAACGCGAAGTAAAATTAGAAAAAGTTAGCAGAGATTCTGAATTACAATCGATGACAATAGTTGCCTCTTTGTCACAATCGGCTCTTTTTGTCATTTATTGCCCTCCATCCATCTCTTTTGCACCTGGGACCGAATCGAAATTGTTAACTCCTGATTTGCTCCACATATGATGCTCGAGAGCCTTTTCTATCCGGATTTAAAGGTTCCGCCCTTCCAAGCAAAACACTTATATCCTAAAAACCCCAACCCTAGTCGGGGCTTACCAGCTTTCAAAGCTAATGGTGTGCCAATGGCATGGATGCCAAAATGCCGGATAGCTAGGGAACGGAGGGGATTTCTTTAAAGTCCTGGAACAAGCGGCTAGCCTGGGGTTCCCTTTGTTGGGTGTATTTACCCTTGTAATAGGTGATTTCCCCTTCCGGCATCATGAAGTAAACCTGGCCGATGCGGACATTGGGGTAAACCCGGATGGGATGCACGACTTCGATCTCAAGGGTCCAGGTGGGGAACTGGCATACCAGGTTTCCGGACGCATCCGGAAGATATCCCCATCCCACGTCCCCGAACCCTGCGGTGATATGGGTATTGATGCCGAGCCTGCCGATGGAACTGCGGCCCTCGAACATGGGCACGAAGCGATTGCTGGTGGCGGTTTCGTTGCTGCATCCCAAGTACAGGATGCCAGGTTGCAATACCATGCCTGTCTCGGGGATAAGCAGGGTCCGGGTGGGGTTTTCCCGTTTCATATCCAAGCATCCGCCTTCCGGCAAATCGTACACCAACAGTTTGGGGTTCAGGGAGACATCATAGGAGTTGGGACCGAGATTCGCCGCCGTGAATGGTGCGATATCGATGGCGCCTAGATCCATTTGCTTCAATATTTCCCGGCCCGTCAATACCATGGTCGCCTCTTCGTTTTCGCCTGTTGCTGCTTGTGGCCGCCCAGAGCCGCAAAAAGTACAAAATAGGATCCCGCCGCCCGCGGACTTTGCCGGAAGCGCCATTGCTTTTAACTTGTGTCCATGCCGGCGACGAAAACCCTCCTCTTCTGCGCGCTCGCCGTACTCGGCTTAGGGCTGCCGCCCGCATCGGCTTCCGCTCCGTCGGCACCTTCAGCTCCGGAGCCGGCCGCTTGCCGTTATCTGGAGCTGCTGGGAACGGGGGAAAAGCGCGGCTTGGTAAGCAACGAACTGCGCCTGAATCTGGCCTTTCCCGATAGCTTGGGGATGATCGCGGTGGGTCCTTTCCTCGTAGCGCCTCCCGAAAAGGCCAAGGCTTTGCTGGCCAAGGCGGATTGGACCGCCAGGCCCTTGTCGAAGATCGAGCGCCGTTTCCTGCGCGCGTTGCGGGATTGGATGGATGGGCATGCGCAAGAAGCCGGGGAAGAATTCGCGGCCTTACTCCCCAAAGCTCCGGCGCGGTTGCGATCCGCGCTCCTCATCGACCGCGCAATCCTCATGCTCATGGCGGGGCTGCCGGCGGATGCCGAAAGGGATTGGCGTGCGCACATAGAGCGCGGCGAGCCCTGCCGCGAAGCGGCGCGGAAAAACCTCTACGCCTATTACCTCGACACCCAGGCCATGCAGAAAGCGCAAGCACTGGTGACGGAAATCCTGGCCCAGGAGCCCAAGGACAAATGGGCGAATGCGGCCAACGGCTATCTGGCCCGGTTGGCCCTATCCGATGAGGAGTGGGAGGCCTATCTCAAGGAAAAGTCGGATCGAAAGGATTCCTTATTCGAAATCCAGATCGCCTACGGCAAGTACTTGAAGGAGCATAAACGATACGATGAGGCAAAGCGGTACTACACGCGCGGATTGGAAGGCGCACCGCGCAACGGTCCGGGCTGGATGGAACTGGCCGACGTGTATTACCGTCTAGACCTGCCTTTTCTGGCGCAGGCTTCCCTGGAAAAATCCTTCGAGGCCGGCATCTCCGACCCGTATGTTTTTGAACTGCTGGGCAAGGTATTGGTGGCGTTGAGTGGCTATGCCGCCGATCGGAAAAGGGAATACGCCTATCTTTTCGGCGTGCTGGATATGCATGATTTGCAATGGGGTTTGGATCCCGCCTGGGCGGAACGCTGCTGGCGCCTGGCCGAAAGGAATTTGGAACGCGGGTTCCCGCATGACTTGCACAGCCGCGGCATGGCTCAATTGTTATACCATCTCTACTGTCATAACGGCAAGGTCGAGGCGGCGCAAAATCTGCGATCAGGTTTCTGGTTCCACTTCACCGGCCCGGCCATGCCTGCGCAAATGCGGTTGGACCCGCCGCCGTCTTTTCCGGATTCCCGCCTGGATATCAACCTCGACGAGATAACCTTACCTTTGGTGTGGGCCGCTTCCAGAGCGGATTTTTTCGAACCTTTTTAATCCCCTTTTAGTACCTTTTGCCGTCAATTCCGGCCCGGTTACGCGTCACGTGATGTGGGACACGTTACCTGTTGCGGCGATAAGACATCTTTGTCCGGGGACAAGGAGGCATGCTATTGGGTACCGTTAGGATTTTCCCGTTCCTCATCGCTTGCATGGTCCTGTTGGCCCGCCTAGAGGCCCGCACCGCCATTGATGCTTGTTCGGAAGTGAGCGCGAACACCCAGGCCAACCTCATCGTCACTACCCCGGGCTTGAAATTCACCGTCACCAATTTCGATCCCAGCTGGTTCGATACCGATCATCCCGACAAGGGTCCCACCCTGTTTTACCTGACGGTTTCGCCCAGCCTGGCGGGCCAACCCTATTCAAGCAGTTTGCGCTTGCATGTGCAAATCTTCGCGGACACCTCGCGCGGCCATGATAAAAGCACCGCTCTGATAGCCTTCGACCGCGTCAGCGCGCCCCTGCTTCCCGCATCCCTGGGAACGACCATGACATCCAACTCCGTGTTCGCATTGCCCTGGCAATCGGGCGGCATCACTTTCATCAAAAGTGATCTTTATAACCTGATCCTGGAAAAGCGCGTGACTCCGGAAATGGATCTCATCTTCCGCTTCAGCCTCACCTGTGAGAACGTTTCCAGCATCGCTCAGGCAACGGCTACCGTACCGGTGGATTTGCTGGGCGGGAACATAGGCCGCTTGCGCTATGTGAAAATGATCCAGGCCCTGTACCCGGGCACCAAGATTTCCAATCCCGCTCCCGTCCCCTTATATACCATCGGCCCGGTATTCAAGGTGGCATCGGAATTGTTCAATACCAGCGAGTTCGATTATCCACCCGACCAACCGAAAATCGAAATCTTCCTGTACGAACTTAAGACCGGCGGCAACCCCAGAGATGCCATGGATGGACTAGAGTTCGCCAAATTCGGGATCTTCAAGGATTCGCCCACGCCTTATCCCGCCGGGTTGCCGCAATTGGAGCCGGGGCAAACCTATGTCTGGAGGGCCCGCGCCATACTGCGCGGCCCCACCTCCGACTTCCTCTATTCCGATCCGCTCTATTTCAAGGTCGATGAACGTCTGGAAGGCGGCTCTTCCGTACCTCCTTCGGAAATCAGCGATCTCACCACCTTGGAAGGGCAGATCAAATACGGGGACGATTATTCCAAGCGTTTGATGGCGGCATTGAAAATCATCCTGAGGGATAATTTCGAAATCTTCGATTTGTCGCGCGCGGGCAAGGTGCCCGCCAAAGGTCAGATCCGGTTGAATGGCCATCCCTATTCCCTGGAGGAATTGGAACGCCTCGCGCGCGAATTCCATCAAAGCCGGCATTCGGTCACGCGGTTGAGGTTCCAATGATGCTGGTGAATTCAATCGTGGGGACGGGTCTGAATAGGGGGCTGGTGCTGCGTCCCACCAGGCTTGCGGAACTCGCACGTATTCTGTTTTCGTTATTTCCACCGAGTGGTATTTGGTTGGTCATGGTTTTCCTGGGAGTCTCGGTTTCGCACGCGGCGCCGCCGGCGTTGGCGGTGGTGAAATACGCCAAGGGTGTCTTGCGGGTTACGGTGGCGGGAGATACCGCCGCGCAAACGGATTTGCAGGCTTCCGAGCTGGTGCCGCCGGGAGCCAGGATAGAATCGGGTGGGGACGGCAAGGCGGTGCTGCGTTTGCTCCCGGACCAGGCCTTCATGGAAATCCGGCCCAAGTCCCTGTTCACCATCAAGCGCGTCAAGTCCAAGGACAAGCGGTTCCGACGCATACAGATGGCGGCCGGGGAGGTGGTTTTCGGCCTCAAGAAGAAAAGCGAAGCCGTGCAATGCGAAAACAGCCAAACCCAGGCCACGGCTACGACTGGCCGTTTCTCCTGCAGGACCGACGAAAAAGGCGTGGGCATTTTCCTGGTGCAGGACGGCGAGATTTCCGTCTACAATCGCCCCAAGGATTTGACGGTTCTGGTGCGCAGCGGACAAAAAGCGGTGTCGGACATCAATGGGGTCAAGGTTTCCGACGCTACCGATTCGGAATTGGAACAGGTCGGTTTCCGGCAGAATACCCTGGAAGTGGATTTCGTCAATCCGCAAACCGAAGATTTCACGACCTTGGAAGTGGAATATGAAACCAACTTTTAAGCGTATTTCCCGGCTGGTTCTTCTGGCCGGAATGGGGTGCGCGTTGGGCCAGACCAAGGCGTTGTCCGCAGGAGATACCCTGGATACTTCCAGCCCGGCTCCCAAAGGATTTGAGGCTGCGCCCGTGACGAAGGTTTCGCCTGCCGACTTTGCGCTTCCGGGCGAAAGTCAGGTGGATTCGGTACCGGCGGAAATCCTGGCTCCAGAGCCTCCCGCCGGCGGGTTCATCATTCCCATCGACGGGGATGTTTTCTATGAGCCGGAGCTGCGCGTATTGTCTTCCCTCCCGGGAACGCCTCCCGCGAGCATGGTGCTATTGGTGGATGGTTATGCCGATCCCAGTCCCGTCTCCGTGAACGAGGGCTTGCTCACGGCCAAGGTTTCCGGTCTCAAAAACGGCGTACATCAATTGACTTTGCTGCTTTTCAACGATCGAACGGAAATCATCCAGAAGCAGGAAGCCCGTTTCTTCATCCGCTTGCCAGAGCCGAACCGCCCGGTGCGCCCCGGCAACTATCGCCAATTCGGCCGGGTGGTCGGCAAAGTCGATTGGAAGAACGGGGAAGCCAAGGGCCGGGTCCTATCGCAAAGCGAGCTTAAAGTTGGATCGGCCACGGACGAGAACCTGACCGTGGGCAGCGCGGAAACGCCGGTGTCGGAAGAACTGGAGGGGGCGGCGGAAGCGGCCTACAACCTCAAGTACAAGCAATTCGAGGCCTATGGCAAGGTCCTCGTACGCACCGACGAAGATCGCTTCCGGCAGCCCAGCGATCGGATCACGGCCAGCATGAAATACGGGCCTTGGGTATCCCTCAAGGCCGGGGACGTATACCCCTTGTACAATCCGCTCTCCTTGAACGGAACGCGCGTTCGCGGTGGAGAGGCGGCGCTGAATCTTTACAGGGGCGAGACCCAATGGGGATCCTTGCGGGTGGTTAGGGGCGAAAGCCGCCGCGAGGTGCCTGCCTATCTGGTCAAATATGACACCGGAGACGGCACGCGCGTGGATACCGTGGCGGGTACCTTCGCGCAAACGCTTACCGCGGCGCGTTTGGGTGTGGGCGGCGGACCCAAATTCGATCTCGGTTTCAGCATGCTCAAGGCTTCCGACGATGAGGGATCGGCGGAGCATATGCGCGTGAGCACCTTGCTGCATGGCACCCGCCCGGCGGAAAACCTGGTCCCGGGGATGGACCTGCGCATCGGGATTTTTGACGGGAAGATCCAGCTTTTCGGCAATGCGGCCATGAGCCTGTATACGCGCGACAAATCCCTGGGCGCCTTCAGCCCGGATTCCTTCGACGTGGCCCTCGATCCCCAGGAATTTGAAGACATGTTCATCTTCAACGCAACCACGCGCGGATGGCAATACCTGCTCAGCAACCGGAATCACGAGGACCCGGATATCGCGGGTTTCATCGGATCGAACAGCGCTTATGAGGCCGGCGTGGTCTCCTCGCTGCCGCTATCGGGCATGGTCTCGGAAACCGAATTGACTTATTCCCATCTGGGATTGGAATACCATAGCGAGGGAAATCCGTTCCTGGGCGGGAATCCCGGGGACGGGTTCACCTTGATCCAGAAGTTGCTGGTCTTCGACAACACGGTTTCCGTGGGAGTGGAATTGGGCAATTATAGCCAGGACTTAGGATTGTATTCCCAGACCCAGCGGAACCTCAAGGTCGAGCTCCGCTTCACCCCTGGCCCTTACAATCCCAGCTTCTGGGTGGGGGGAGGCCGCTCCAACATCGCTCCCGAGGGGTCCTATGCGCATCAATTCACTTCCAGCTTCCTGAATTTCAATTCCGGAGGGTATTACCAATTCCAACTGCCTTCCGCCAAGCTGCACACCACCCTGCTGTACAGCTTCACCCAAAGCGAATACGCGCTGGAATCCCAATACCCTGAGGAGGCGCTGCAATCCTTTCCCACCACGCGCACCAACATCGTGAACGGCATGCTGCAATACAAGATGCGGTATACCGATTTCCTGCCGCGCATCTCCTATACCTTTTCCAGCAACGGCATCCAATTGCCCACAAGCAACGTGACCTTGGGATTCCTGCAGCCGATCCTGGAGAACAAGGTCAGATTGGATTTCTCCGGTTCCGTAGGGCAATATCCCGAGAACAACGAAAAGAACGATCTCAGCCTGGGCGCTGCCGCGAATGTCGAATATGTACTGGGACCCCAGCAAACCTTCCGGCTCAGGGAGAAACTGATCCAATACGGCGATCGCCGCCATCTCATGGTGGGCGCCGACTACGAGCTGTTCTTCTAGGACCTTTTCGGCTAGGTTCGCGATCTCACCAACCCGGTTTTGCGCCAGGGGTTGAAAGGCGCCAAATCGAAAGCGGGCTTTTCGCCTCTCAGCAAGCGCTGCAAGCATTGAGCGGCCAACGGGGCCATGCTGATCCCGCATTTATAATGCCCCGTGCAAATGGCCCAGCCGCGATCCATGTCCAGCCAGCCCATCCACGGAAGGCGGTCGCGGGGACGCGGGCGCAGACCCGACCAGGTTTCCAGAGGTTGACCGGAAACTCCGGGCAGGAAGCGGCGCAAATGGGTTTCCATGAAGTCATCGCCTATGCTGTCGAAGCCTTCGTTCCAATTTCCCGGTTCGGTGGTGGCCCCGACGATCAAGGTGTCGCCGCGGGGAACCAGGTACAGCGCATCGTTGAAATGGATCATCGCGTCCGACGCGTGGAATTTCGGTATGCGCATCATCTGGCCCTTCACCGGGAGCATGGGGGCGTGCACGCCCATGTCCTCCAACAGCCGCCCACTCCAGGCTCCGGCCGCGATCAGTATGCGGCGGGTTTCCCAGGTTGATTCCGGGAAGGCCAAGGTGGTGCGCCCGGATTCGTAATCCCAAGCCCGGTGCGGAAGGGACGCCAGGAAAACCACCCCGGCCTTCGTACAGGCAGCGCGCAAGGCGGAAAGCAAATCGCGGTTCTGGACATAGGCTTCTTCGGGAAAGTGGAACACCCGGACGTTTTGCAGGGCGCAATGATCGCGTAGATGCGCGGGCAAGGTTTCCGATACCGTGAAGGCAAGCGATCGCTCCCGTTCCAGCTGCCTTTCCTTGGCCTCCAGCTTGCCCTTGGCGGCGGCATCGTCCAGATCGAAAACCAGATAATCCCCTGCCTTATGCAGAGTGATGGCCTGGCCGGACAGCGCGGACACGCCAGCCAGCCATTCCGGATAGGCCCGGATGGAACGTACGTAGAATTCCCTGAACGGTGAGGCGAAGACATGGGCATCGCGGGTGACGAGGATGCCGGCGGCCGCCCAGGAAGCTTGCGCCTGGGTGGCTTCCGGATCGAAAACGCCGACGGCCCCTCCCCGGCGCGCTTCTTCCAGGGCGCATGCCAATCCCATCACGCCCGCGCCGGCAACCACCAAATCGAATGCCTTCTTCAAACCGGAATGTGGCCTTTCCTATTCGACCAGAAATCCGGGTCGGCCGCGGAAGCGGCGGCCAAATCCGCGAAGAAATGGATTTGGCTGCGCACGGAGCTGTGGAAGTCCGCCAGTCCGAGCGATTCGTTCTCTGAATGCGCGTTGGTGTACGGATCTTCGATGCCGACCAGCAAGGCGGGGATATCGCCCAGCACGCGTGTAAAGCTGTCCACGAAAGGGATGGTGCCGCCGCACCCGATCAGGACCGCATCGCGGCCGTACCCGTGGCTCAAGGAGCGCTTGGCGACGGCGAACACGGGATGGTCGGGCTTGGTCATCCAAGGGTTGGCGCCTTGCTCCGGCACCACCTCCACCTTCAGGCCCCAAGGGCAACTGGCCTTGATGAACTCGGTAAGCAGGCTCATGGACTTGGCGTGATCCATGTTCGGCACCAGGCGCAGGCCGACGCGCGCCCAGGCCGAATCCATGATCACATTGCCGGCGATTTTCCTTCCGCCCGCTTGGATCGAATTCACGGCAATGGAAGGCTCGCGCCACATCTTGACCAGCAGCCCGGGGCCCTGCGCGAACAATTCCACTCCGGGGCCTATGCCGGCTTGTTCCCGGAATACGGAGTCCTCCATCCCCAGCTTACGCATATCCTCCAGCTCGGCCGGGGTGGGGGGCGTCACATCGTCCCAGATTCCCGGCACGGCCACCCTGCCGGAATCGTCGGAAAGCTTGGCCAGGATTTTCGCCAGGCCTTGGACGGGATCGGGGATGGGGCCGCCCCACATGCCGGAATGCAGGGGATGGTCCATGGCAGTCACGGTCACATCCATGCTGATGAGACCGCGCAAGGTGGTGGTGAGGCTGGGCAAGCCCGTGTCGAAGTTGCTGCAATCCGTGAGAACCACGCAATCGGCTTGCAAGCGATCCTTGTATTTGGCGAGAAAGGCGCCCAGATGGGTCGACCCGATTTCCTCTTCGCCCTCGATGATGATTTTCACGTTCACGGGCAGGCTTCCCGCCGTTCCCAGCCAGGCCGCTACGCTCGCCGCATGGATGATCACGCCCGCCTTGTCGTCCGCGATGCCGCGGGCGAACAACCTGCCATCCTTTTCCACCGCCTCGAAAGGCGGCGTCTTCCACAATTCCTCCCGCAAGGGAGGCTGCACGTCATGATGCGCGTACAGCAGCACGGTAGGGGCGCCGGGGCGCTTGAGCCAGTCGGCATAGACATAAGGGTGGGTGCCGGGCACGCGCATGATTTCCACATGCTCCAAACCCGCGGCCGCCAAAATGCCCTTGGTGCATTCGGCCGAACGTTCCACTTCCAGGGGATCGAAGCCATCGAAGCTGACGCTGGGGATTTTCGTGAGCCGGATCAGATCCGCCAGGTGCCTCTGTTTATCCGTCTCGTATTTCGCCAAGGCTTCCGCGCGACCGGAATCTCCCGCTACCTTGCCGCCGGCAGGATTAACCATGGCCGCCATCCTTCCCGACCGAGGCTTCCCATTCCTCTTTCACTTTTTCCATCAAGGGCCGTATGGCCTCTTCGCGCATGTCGAACTTGAGGCCTCCGCCCGCGAAAAGGTCCCGTAACCCGCGCGTTCCCCCGAGCCGCAATCCCCGCTTATAGTCCGCCAAGGCGCTTTTCTCGTCTTGCAGGGATTTCAGCCATACTTGCAAGGCCCCTAATTGGGCGATGCCGTATTCGATGTAATAGAAAGGGACTTCGAAGATGTGCAATTGGCGATGCCAGCTGTTACCGCGGAACTCTTCCAGCCCCGACCAGTCCAGGTTGGATCCGAAACGACTGTCCAGACCGAGCCAGACCGCTTTCCGCTCCGCCTGGGTATGGCCCGGATGCGCATATAGCCAATGCTGGAAGGCGTCGACTGTGGCGACCCAGGGCAGCAACCGGAACACCTCCTCATCCTCCGTCTGGATGGCACGCTTGCGCTCTTCCGCTGTGTAGAATTCCCCCAGGTAGCGGGCCCCCAACCTTTCCATGGCCATGGAAGCCACCTCGCTGAATTCCATGGGCGCGCCGCGATTGAACCCCAGCGGCATATCGCGCGTGTAAAAAAGATGGAAAGCATGGCCGCTTTCATGCAGCAGGGTGAATACGTCCTCGTTCATGCCCACCGCGTTCATGAAGATGAACGGGAGGCGGACCTCGTTAAGTCCGCATTGGTACCCCCCCGGCGCCTTTCCGATTCGGTTCTCCAAATCCATCAGGCCTTTATCCGTCATGGTCTGGAAGAATCCTGACAGCTCCGGATCCATGCGCGCGAAGATTTTCCCGACGCCCTCCACCAGGCGGGAAGCTTCCTGGAAAGGTTTCAGGGGCGGGCGTCCCAGGGGGTCGCACCCCATGTCCCACGGACGCAGGGTGGCGAGTCCCAGTTTCTCCTTGCGGTATTCCAGGGTGCGCCGGAAAATGGGCACCACGGAATTCTCCACGCTGGCGTGGAACTGGAAGCAATCCTGCGGTGCATAGTCGGTGCGATGGCTGGCCTTGAAGCAATAGGCGGTATAATCCGGCAAGCCCAGGTTGCGTGCCACCTGGTTGCGCAGCACGAACAATTCGTCGAACAAATCGTCCAGCTTTTGCGTGTCCTTGAGGCGGCGCTCGGCCATTTTCATCCAGGCTTTTTCCCGCACGGCGCGATCGCTGGCTTGCAGGAAGGGGGAGAGCTGGCTTAAGGTTTTGGTCTCGCCGTCCCAATCCACGGTCATGTCCCCGCAAATCTTCTGGTAGGTTTGGGACAGCTTGGATATTTCCGTCCACAGGGGGATATTGGCGTCGGTGAACAATTCCACGCTGACCAGCAAGGCTTCCAACCATTTTCCGTATTCTTCCTTGGGAAGGGAGCGGGCATCCGGATGCGCTATGGCCTTCTTGTTCAACTCGTCGATCACGGGGGCCATGGCGGGCTCCACCGTCTCCACGAAGTCCAGGTAGGCCTTCTGTTTGGCCTGGTCCTGGGTGAAACAGGTCATGCCTATATACAGGCGCGAGCTTTCCTCGTTGACCGCATCGCTGAGTTCGGCGAAATCGCGGATCCATTTCAACAGGGATTCCCGATCGGGCAAGGCGCGCCCGTTCAACTCATCCGCATAGATCTTGATGCCTTCCCATTTGGAAAGATCCGCATCGACTGCGATAAAGTTGCGCGGAAACTCCAGGCTGGGCCTGGGCACCTTGGCCATCCAGGCCGGTAAGGGCCTTTCCGGCGGATTTTCCTGCGTCCCCGTTCCCGATTGTCCCGATCCCGCTACCACCATTCCCGTCCCCTTTCCGGAACCCGCCCATGCCCATGCCATGCATGCGCGGCGGCCCGTTCCCCCTAATTTAAAAAAGACGCCCAACCTGCAGGTTGCTAGTTTTACCCGCTTCACCGAATTACGTCCGGATAATCATGACCGAGGAAATCCTAAAGCGCCGCACCTTCGCCATCGTCAGCCATCCTGACGCCGGCAAAACCACCATTACCGAGAAGTTCCTGTGGTACGGCAAGGTGATCCGCGAGGCCGGGCATGTACGCGCCAAGGCCAACAAGAAGTTCACCACCTCCGACTGGATGAAAATCGAACAGCAACGGGGCATTTCCGTATCCTCCTCGGTGCTGAGCTTCCCGTACCAGGGCTGCCAGATCAACCTGGTGGATACGCCCGGCCATCAGGACTTTTCCGAGGATACCTACCGCGCCCTAACCGCCGTGGATTCCGTGCTGGTGCTTCTCGACGCGGCGAAAGGCGTGGAGCCGCAAACGATCAAGCTGATGGAAGTGTGCAGCCTCCGCAAATGCCCGGTAACCGTCTTCATCAACAAGATGGATCGGGATGCCCTGGATCCGGTGGCCTTGATGGACGAGGTCGAGCGCGTGCTGGGCCTGAAATGCTCGCCCATGACCATGCCCATCGGCAACGGCAAATTCTTCCAAGGCGTCTATTCCTTCGCCAACGACAACGTGCATCTCTTCAATCCGGAAGTCCCGGAAGGGGAGATGCGCAAGGTCAACGGATTGGACGACCCGCGCCTGGACGAATGGTTCCATCCCCGTTATCTGGCGGAGTTCCGTGATCAAGCCGAACTGGTACACGGCGCCATGGAACCTTTCAACCACGGGAAATACCTGCGTGGCGAACTGTCTCCGGTCTATTTCGGTTCGGGCATCAACAACTTCGGCGTCAAGCATTTGCTGGACAGCTTCGTCGCCTATGCGCCTTCGCCCATGCCGCGGGAAGCGGAGCAACGCATGGTGGAGGCCACCGAGCCCGCCTTCACCGGTTTCGTTTTCAAAATCCAGGCGAACACGGATCCAAAGCATCGCGATCGCATCGCCTTCCTGCGCGTTTGCTCGGGAAAATTCGTGCGCGGGGTCAAGGTGTTGCATTGCCGCACCGGCCGGCAGGTCCGCCTCGCCGCCCCTTCCACCTTCCTGGCCAATGATAAAACCGTGGTGGACGAAGCCTATGCGGGCGATATCATCGGCATCCATGATCCCGGATTGTACAACATCAGCGACACCATTTCGGAATCCGAGAACCTGAAGTTCCTGGGCATACCGGATTTCGCCCCGGAGCATTTCTCGCGCGTATACCTGGAGGATCCGCTCAAGAGCAAGCAGCTGAGCCAAGGCCTGAAGCAGCTTTCCGAAGAAGGCGCCACCCAGCTTTTCTCACCCGTCAACAGTCCCATTCCCGTACTGGGCGTGGTCGGCGTGCTCCAGTTCGATGTCATCAAATTCCGCCTGGAAGAGGAATACAACGCGCGCTGCAGGCTCGAAGGTGCCCCCATCCACGTGGCCAGATGGGTTACAGGCGATCCTATCGCCGTACAGGAATTCAAATCCCAGAACACCCATGATCTGGCCCTGGATAAAGGCGGCCATCTAGTCTATCTCTGCCCGAATGAGTATCGCTTGACCCTGATGGAGAAGAATTTTCCCAAGGTCGTCTTCTCAAAATTCCATATCGGGGAATAGGCGCGCGCTGATTCAGGGCCTGCGCCCATTCAGCCCTATTTCGGTCCATTTTCGCATTCTGACAAGATTTTACAGAGTTCTGCATCCTTGAGGTGCGATATTTTAATAAACTATGCAGGCACCTTTAAGTCAGGTAGGCATGTACAAATCCCATCATTATCTGCATATCCCGATCATGGGAACCGGCTTCACCATCGACACCGCCCTGCGTGTCGCCAAGTTCGGCATTTCTTCCGTATTGTCCTTGGTGGACGATTTGCTCATCGAGCGGATCCGGAAGCACTATGCGGCCCAATACAGCATGCCCTTTGAAGCCATCACGGCCTCGCAACCGGACGCGCGCGCGCAACGCATCACCGCCTACCTGAATATGGTCGACATCATCGTCAACCGTCAAATCGAGGAAATCCGCGCCCTTCCTTTCGAGGTCGGGAACGATAAAACCAAGTATTTCGAATTGCTGCCGGAAACGTCCGCGGTAAAGAAGCTTTACCTGGAATACATCGCGACCTTGGATGGCCAGGAAAAGCGTCAGCTGGAAGCCGACCTGAACCGGGCCATCGTTCCCGGCAAGATCGATTGCAACATCATGACCAAGCTCGATCGCATCAACTACGATAGGGAAGGCCATGCCATGAGCATGGAGCATGCCGACGCCAAATCCGCCCTGCGCGGCTTCGCCAACTCGACCATCCGCGCGGACATCGTGTTTTCCGCCGGAATCAATCCCACCCTTTACGGGTATATGGAAAACTTCCCCGACTTCTATCGCACCGAATCCGGTCCGGCCAGGAAGGGCGTCATCCTCAAAGTATCCGACTATCGCTCCAGCATGATACAGGGAAAGTTCATCGCCAAGAAGGGCATAGAGGTGCGCGAGTTCCGCATCGAATCGGGCCTGAATTGCGGCGGTCATGCCTTCGCTTCGGACGGATACCTCATGGGCCCCATCCTGCAGGAGTTCAAGGACAACCGCAGCAAGTTCCCGCAAATGTTCGAGCCCATGATCGCGTCCTGGTACGAGAAGAAGGGCCGCGTCTATCCCGCCGAGGCCCGCGATCGCGATATTCCCGTCACCGCCCAGGGCGGCATCGGCAACTTCGCTGAAGTGCAGCGCCTGATGGATTTTTACGGCATGGACGCCACCGGCTGGGCCAGCCCTTTCCTGTTGGTTCCGGAAGCCACCGCCCTGGACAACGCCACACGCCAGCAATTGGCCGCGGCCAGGGAGAAGGATCTCTACCTCAGCGACGTATCGCCGCTCGGGGTTGTATTCAACAACCTGCGCAATTCCACCTCGGAACAATGGACGAAAAAGCAAATCGCGAACGGCAAGCCCGGATCGCCCTGCCCGAAAAAGTACCTGGTTTCCAATACCGAGTTCACCCATCTGCCCATTTGCACCGCCTCAAAGGAATACCAGGGTATGAAGCTGAAAGCCATGGGTGTGGATGCGGTTCCGCCTGCGGATACGCCGGACCAGAAAGTCCAAGCGGTATACCAGAAGAGCTGTATTTGCGATCAGTTGGGCAACGGCGCTCTCATCAACCTCGGCATCATCAAATCCGAAGCGCCCGTTTCGGTATGTCCGGGACCCAACATCGCCTATTTCGATCGCTTGTACACGCTAAGGGAAATGGTGAACCATATCTATGGCCGCGGGCGTTCGCTGGTTCCTAATGATCGCCCCCATATGTTCTCCAAGGATCTGGTGATGTCCGTGGATTATTTCGGGAAGCTGGCGAACGCCTTGGCCTCCCAAGACGCCAAGGCGTTCGCCTATCTCGGGGTATTCCATGCCAATCTTCAGGAAGGCCTCCTCTATTATCGCCGCTTCTTGGCTGAAACATCCGCCTATCCCGGAGAGAACCTCGCCTCCCTGAAGGAAACCATGCAAGAGCAAGGCCAACGCCTGGCGACCTTATGGCATAGCGCCAATGAACGGATGGGTCTGGCGGGAGACCGGTTGTCCGTGACGGCTCCCGTCTGAGCATATATTTCCACTAAAATCATGGACTTAGGTCGGTGGCCGGAGTTAGCCATGGACAAAAAATCCAGCCTTTTTCCCCTATAGAGCATTCATTTTCCAGGGCATATCCGGTTTGGGTGTGGCCTGGTCTCCCGTTTTATTGATAAGTCCTTGATTTAAGGGTGTTTGAAGTGATTTGGGGCGATTTCTGTCCCTCATCTCCTGATATATTTCTTACTCGACAGGCGCGGTCGCCGTCACCTAGAATCAAACTATATGCGTTTGTCTTCACCTCTTTCCAGTGCGCTTTCCTTGGCTTCTGTGCTGGCATTCGGTCTCCCGTTTTCAGCCCCGATGGCGCGAGCGGAGGCTCCCGCGCCTATCGAATATCTTACCAACGGCGCGACCAGAATGGATTTGGACGAGCGCGTTTCCCTTAATTCCCGCTGGGATCTGGGCTACTATCTCTTCCAGATGCAGGATTTTTCCGCTGCCGCGGCGGAGTTCGAAAAAATACGCAAAGTGCTTCCCAATGATCCGTCCTTGCTGGCTTTGATCGGATCCTGTTATTCCATGTCCGGAAAGTGGAATGAAGGCGAAAAGGCCTTGCTTGAAGCCAAGGCCCAGAATCCTGATGATGAGGACATCAACGGCTTATTGGGCCAGTTTTACCTCTCGGCCGGCCAAAAGCTGAAAGGCGCCGCCTATCTGGAACATTCACTCCGCATCACTCCCGAGCAAGACGACTTGCGCGCCCGTCTGGCGACATTGTACCTGGACGCGGGGCAAGGGGAACGCGCGCGTTACCACCTGGAATATCTCTTGCGCACCCAGGGCGAGGATTCCGCTCTCGCGGGTTTCGGCTCTGCGGAGTTGGACTACGACTACGCGCGCTGCCTCATCAAAGCCGGCAAATTCAAGGAGGCGGAAGCCTATGCCGGGCTGGCCCATGCCGCTGAACCCGCCAATGCCCGCTATTCTCGCGTCTTGGGGCTGGCCTTGATGGGTTCCAACCAGTATGGGGAGGCGGCTCGCATGCTCTCGGCCGGACGCAATGAAATCGAAGCGGAGGAGATCATCTATTTGCAATGGGGCGAGGCTCTGTTCCTGGATCGCCGTTGGGAATCCGCCGAAACGGTTTGGCTGGAAGGCGTGGGCCGATTCCCGAAATCGTATGAGTTGATGTCGCGCCTGGTTGAATACTACGTCTCAACCGCAAAACCTGCCAGAGCCCGCCGCGTGGTGGCATTCGGGGAAACCCGCAATCCCGGTAACCCCGGAAACCTTCTGCTGGATGCTCGTTTGCTCCGAAAGCTGGGCTTTTACTCCGCTTCCGCGAAATCGCTGGAGCGTCTGAAGCGCATGGCCTGCGGTTCGATGGCCAAAGAGGCCCTGTGGGAAGAAGCGCAACTCGACTTTTCCGCGGCCAAATACGCCTCCTGCGACAAGATCCTGGACAACCTGCTGTTGGCCAAGCACCGCAAGGCGGAAGCCCATTTATTGAAAGCCAAACTGGCCTTATACCGCGGGAACAAGGCCGCAACGCAAACTCAACTGCGCCAAGCCAAGAATGCGGATCCTTACCAAAGCAAGGAGTACGCCTTGGCCGAAAAGGCTATCGGCGGATCCGGCGGAAACAAACTCGCCGGACTCCTGAAGGAAGCGCCTTAGCCCCCCTTGAGAGAGGCTAGGCCCGCCTGGTTCACTCCTCCGCGGCTTCGCTCTCGGGAGTATCGGTGGCGTTGCTGGTATCCAGATCGAACAGGCGCTTTAGCGGGATGATCTTCAATCCCTTTTTGGGATCCACGGCATCGGACATCTTGTCGGCGGCGAAACCGATCAGCAGGGGATGCTCCGGATGATTGGCGACGGATTTCACGAAAGGCGAGCTGCTATAGCCCGGCATCAGGAAATTGACGACGAAGGTGTCGAAGTCGCCCTCCTCCATCATGCCTGAGGCTTCCTCGGGATCATTGGCCACCTCGATGACCGCATTCGGCAGGATCTGGCTGATGATGGCCACGGTTTCGTTGCGGCGCTGGCCCTCTTCATCCACGACCAGGATGATCCGCTCGGAAGTGTCCGTGGCTCCCAAAGTGGTCTCCAAGGCGACTTCTTCCTCTACGCCGCCTTCATCGCCGAATAGCGCCTCGGGGCTGTCCTCTTCTTCCTCAGCATCCTCATCCTCGGAAGGAAAAAGATCCGCTTCCTTGAGCGCGTCTTTGGACGGCTTGGGAATCACCGGCTTGGCGGGAGGCGCCGGCTTTTTGGCCGCTTCGCCCGCGTTAGGGGGAGTGGCGCCTGCGGGAGGGGTGGGGGCCTTGGCCTTGGGATCTTTGTTCTTGTCGTCGCTCATGTTCCGCCGTTCCTAAGGTTTCTTTAGCCACTAAATATAAATGTTATCGTCAAGCGCGGGGTTTAACCGCGTTATGTACCGCCGCCTTGGGTGGTTTCACCGCACCGTCATGGGCGGTTTTACCGCACTGCCCATGGGCGGTTTCACCGTTTTTGACGTCCCGGCGACAATCGCCCCCTGGGACGCCAAGGCTTCCAATTCATCGATTTCCTTGGGCACTTGAGCGCACAAGTTGCGGCAACCTGTTTTGGTAATCAGCAAATCGTCCTCGACCCGGATGCCGATCCACTCGGAAAACTTCTTTCCGTCCAGGGTCACGACAAAATGCCCGTATAGACCGGGCTCATTGGAAATCTGCCATCCCGGTTGCAAAGGATAGTCCTGATAGATGCGGTGGGGATCCCCGTCATGCTCCTGTTCGCCCATCAGATGGGAAACCCCGTGCGGTTGGCCCACATAGGAGCGCATCGCCTTGCCGCCCCGGGAAAAGAAGCGCGCTTGCAATTGCTCTTCCAGGAACAGCCAGGTTTTCTTATTCAGGTTACGTATGGTCTCGCCCGGGCGCGCGTTGCGCAGGGTTTCCTTGTTGGCGTCGAGGACGATGCCGTATAGCAGCGCCTGCAGGGGATTGTAGCGGCCGCCATGGGGCACGGTGCGGGTGATATCCGCATGCATGGTTCCGTACCGCACTCCGAAATCCAGCAGCACCAAGGATCCGGGAACGATGGGTTCGTCATTCTTGAGATAGTGCAGGATGGTGGCGTTCCTACCGGAAGCCACGATGTTGGGAAAGCTGAGGCCGGAAGGGCTGCGTTTCCTCATCCCGTATTCGAGATGGGCGGAAAGCTCATTCTCGTTCTGGAAGGACGACATCGCCGCCATGGTTTCCGCGAAGGCCTCTCCCGTATAGCGGATCGCGATTTCCGCATCCTTGATTTGCTCCGGTTCCAGTGGCAAGCGCAGACGGAAGTGCAAATCCACGCAGGAACGGAGCTCGAAGCCTTTGCGACCGGATTTGCGCGCCAGCTTTTCCAATTGCTCTTTGAAAGCCCAATTGTAATCCGTTTTGGTGCGGATGATTATTTTGCCGCCTGCCACTTTGGGGTCATAAGAGTGGAAGAACGCGTAGCCGAAAGCCTTGGTAGCCGCTTTCACCAGTTTCTGGAAATATTCCGGAAAGTCCTCGAAGGGTCGCACGTCCTGGATGCCGGTGAGAGCGCGCAGCTCCTCAAGATCACGTTTGCCTTCGGGGGAGGGATCCTTGGGGTAGCCGAAACGGACTCCGTCCCAGAACTCCTTGGCGGGGTCTTTCCGGGAAATGAAAAGGATTTCCTTTTCCGTTCCTTTTCCCTTGGGATTGAGGATGAGGATCACCTTGGGCTGGTTGATGCCGGTGAGATGGATCAGGGCCGGTTCCTGGAAAATGCGCAAACCGCTCATGATCCAGATATGCTCGCTCCCGGGCTCCCGGAACACGCCCGAGAACACCGCGAACCCATCCAGTTCCTTCAGATGGGCCTTTCGGCGGGCGACGAGACGTTCGGTATGCTTAACACCGGCGGACCCCACAGGGAACACCTGCGAGTATTTGCGCAGCAAAGCTTGGGTCACCGGGGTGCGTGAATGCATCCGCTTGTGCTACCAGCCGGACACGTAAGGCAGCCCCGCGGCCACGGCGGCTACGCCTTGTTCTTGCAGCAGAAGTTCGTTCAAGGAATTCCAGCGTCCGCTCAGGAATTGGGATTTGGGTCCCGCAGGCAGGGCCGCGCTTTCCTGGATAGGGCCTTTTACCGCGCCCGCTTCGATGTCCACGGTCCATTCCGCGTTGGGATTCTTCTCGGCGGTCTCCTGCAATCGGCCCAGGGAAGCCTCGCTGGCGGTGAGGCAGGGGATGCCGATGGAAACGCAATTGCCGAAGAATATCTCAGCGAAGGATTCGCCCACGATGGCTTTGATGCCCCAGCGCATCAGCGCCTGCGGGGCGTGCTCGCGGGAGGAGCCGCAGCCGAAATTCTTGTTCACGAAAAGGATCCCGGAGCCTTGGAAACGCGCATCGTCGAAGGCATGGGTGGCTCCCTTGGCCTTCAGGCCCAGGCGATCGTCCTCGAAGGCATGCGCACCCAATCCGTCGAATACAACGCAACGAAGGAAACGGGCCGGGATGATGCGGTCGGTGTCGATATCATTGCCACGCAAAGGCACGGCGCGGCCTTGGACCTTGGCGATAATGGCTTGGGCGGTCATACAGTCTCCTTGACGACGGCCTTGGCCGCGTCGGCATGGGCGAATACAACCCGGGAGTCCGCCACCTTGCCTTCGATAGCGGCGGCGGCGGCCATGGCCGGGCT
>JBDSWM010000023.1:0-2760 GCA_039926685.1 Fibrobacteria bacterium
GGCTCCTGGGGCCGCCGGGCCCGCGCGCGCCGGAGCAATCCTCCAACGGCCTGTGGGCGGCCAAGCAGGCCGGAGCCAAGCATGTGGTACGCATGTCCGCCGTCAACGCGGCTTTCAACGCGCCTACCATCAATAGCCGCCTGCATGCCTTGTCCGACGCCGAAGTGGCGGCATCGGGAATCCCCTATACCATCCTGAAACCGCATTTTTTCGCCCAGAACCTGATTATGATGGCGGCGGGAAGCATCGCCCAGGATGGCGCCATGTACATGGCCATGGGCGAAGGGCGCGTCGGCATCATCGATTCACGGGACATCAGCGATTTCGCGGCACATGTCCTGACCCATCCCGGGCATGAGGGCAAAACCTATACCCTTACCGGCCCCGCTTCGCTGAACATGCACCAGGTCTCCGAAGCCATCGGCAAAGGCATCGGCAAGCCCGTGAAATACATTCCCATCCCCGTGGAGGCCGCTCAACAGGCCATGACCCAAATGGGCATGGACCCGTGGATGATCAATTTCCTTTCTGATTACATGAAAGCGTACAGCTCCAACTGGGGTGACTTCGCCAACGGGGAATTCCAGAGGGTAACCGGTAAAGCGCCTCGCGGCATCGATCAATTCGTGCGCGATTTCGCCGGCGCTTTCGGGAAGAAATAGCGGCTAGATCACAGCGGGTGTCGAAGATAGACGCAAAATATTTTTAAATACGGATCCGGATCCAATTAACCGTAGTTCCGGGAGATGCTCCTGGAAGAAAGGAAACATATGTCGTTACGTTTCGTACCCGCATCCGTATTGATGGGAGGTCTTCAGCTCGTACTCGCCGCCGCTACGGCATCGCCGGAATGGAAGATCCTGGAAAAATTCTCGGGTTCTTGGAAAGGCGAAGTGAAGGTCACCGCCGGGGACGGCAAGGAAACGTCCTTCTCCACCAAGAACGCTTTCGCGCCGATACTGGGCGGCCGTTTCCTGGAGGATAAGGGCGGTGCCGTGGACGGAAGCGCTTCTCAAATCGGCATGTGGCGCTATGATCCCGTCGCAAAAAAATACCAATCCTGGTATTTCCTGTCTCCCGGGGGCGAGGCGATACAGTTCACTTATGATTGGGTGGAGGCGGAACAAGCCTTCCACGGCACGGCGGAACTGGGAGGGGGAATGACGATGGAAGCCATGGATCAATTCAAAGGAAAGGACGCCTATGAATGGAGCATCATCGTGAAAGGCAAAGACGGCACGGTTTTCAATCGCATGCTGGGTAAGCAAACCCGCGTCCGCTGAAGGCGAGGCGACGGGTATGTTCTCTCGATAAGCCCGCTCTGAACCTCCACCGTAACCTGTCCCAGGTCGCAACCTTGGGCCCTAACAGGGTTGCGCAGGCCCCAATCCTCCCCTATACTTGGAGTGCCGCGGACAAGCACCCGCCGCCCCTAGAGGAAGGATTTTCCCATGCATATTCTCGTCGTCGACGATTCGAAAACAGTCCGGAACGTAATCATCAGCCATCTGGACTCGTTGGGTTTCCGGGACGTTTCAGAAGCCGATTCGGGCGAGTCCGCACTCTACCTGGTGGTGCGCAAGAAGGTGGATTTCATTTTCCTGGACTGGAACATGCCGAAGATGAACGGCATAGAGTTCCTGGCGAAAATCCGCGGGATGTCCAACCATGCCAAGATACCGGTGCTGATGGTGACGACGGAAGGCGAGCGGGAAAAGGTGCTCCAGGCTTCCGCCCTCGGCATCGAAGGTCTCGTCGTCAAACCCTTCACGAAGGAATTGCTGTTGCTCAAGGTGCTGGAAGTGTTCGTTAAGCGCGGACTCAAGCTGCCGCCTCCGTCTTCCGAACCCCTGGTGGTGAAGCAAGCCAAGGATGCCGCGGACGAAACGGTCTCGGCCGCCGGCGAACCTGCCGCCCCATCCCCTGAAGCCGCTTGATTAGGCCGGCCCGCGCGGCCGGAAGCATCCGGACCGTTCCCAATCGGTCCGCACGAAATAATCAGCGAGGTTGAAAGTACTCTCGGCCGCCCCCAGGAACAGGAACCCATCGGGCCGCAGAAGGCCGTGCACGCGGGCCAGGATGGATTTCTTGGCTTCATCGCTCATGTAGATAAGCACGTTGCGCAGGAAAATAACGTCCATCTTGGGGAATGCCGGCCAGGCCTGGCAAAGGTTGAGCTGCTGAAAGCGGATGTTCCGGGCCATGTCCTTGTGGATCTTCCATTCCTGGCCCGTCTTGGTGAAATAACGTTGCAGCAATTCCGGACCTATACCCCTGCTGATTTCGCTGTGGTTGTAGGCGCCTTCCCTGGCCTTGGCCAGCACTTCATTGTTCACGTCGGTGGCGAAAATCTGCATGCTCCAGTCCGCGAGCTGCGGAAGGCCTTCCTTGAGGGTGATGGCTATGCTGTAGGGTTCCTGTCCGGTGGAACAGGCCGCGGACCATATGTTAAGGCTCTTGGACGCGGCCCTGCGCGGCAGGATGGCCGCCAAGGCCTTGTCCCGCAGGGTTTGGAAGGGAACATTGTCGCGGAAGAAATAGGTTTCGTTGGTGGTCATGGCCTCCACCGCTTCCGCGATGAGGGATTCCGGGCAGTTCGCGCGCAATTGCGCGATGAACTCGTGGGCCCCTTTCAGGCCCGCCTTTTCCGCGAGCTTGGAGAAGCGGGATTCCACCAGGTAGCCTTTGTCCTTTTCCAGCCTGAACCCGATCCGCTTGAGAAGGAGATCGGAAACGAAATTGAAGTCCGCGTCGCTGATG
>JBDSWM010000024.1:0-25475 GCA_039926685.1 Fibrobacteria bacterium
CCGTTGGCGCGTGGTCGGCAGCGGCGGCGGTATCTGGACCTCACGGGACGAGGGCGCATCCTGGATCCGATCCGATTCCCTGACCCCGCTTTACCTGTCTTCGGCGGCTTTCATCGGGGACTCGGGAGGCATCGCGATAGGGAACAACGGGCTGATTCTCAAGGAGGCCGATCGGCGGGAATCCTGGAGATTGATCCGCAGCGGCATGGACCATCATGTGGACGGGATGGCGATGCTATCCCCTACTTCGTGGCTGTCCTTCGGATCCCCCGGCGCCATCCTCAAGACCGAGGACGCGGGTATCACCTGGACCGGCCCCGTGAAGCGCCCCGATACGACCCGGTTTCTGGCGGGCTCGTTCCAAGGCAGGCGCGGACTTTTGACCGGTTATGACGGGACCATCGCGATTTCCGGGGACGGGGGGAATTCCTGGGAGGAGGTCGCCACGCCCCGGAAAGGCTTGCGGATGTTCGGCGTCGCCTGGAGCGACTCGATGACCGCCGTGGCGGTGGGGGATTCCGCCGCCATCTGGCGGACGTCGGACGCGGGCCGCACCTGGATCGAACGGCCTCATCCGCCCGGAATCGATACCCAGACGCTCAGCGCGGTTTCGTTCCGGCCCGATGGCGTCGGGTTCATCGTGGGCTATGACGGCGCAATCCTCCGCTCAGCGGACCAAGGGGCCTCGTGGACGGTAGTCCCCACGCCGATCGTCGACCCCCTTTACGCGTTTTCCTTCCGGGACGCTTCGGTGGGATTGGCCGTAGGCGGCCATGGCGCGGTGCTCGCTACCAAGGATGGCGGGGCCACCTGGACGCGTCACTCCCTCGAAACCGAGGACGATTACATTTTCGGCGTGGCCTGGCTGCATGGGGACACCGCCGTAGGCGTCGGCGACTACGGGCATGGCTGGTTCCTCACCTTGACGGTGGATGGGGGAGCCACCTGGAAGGATCTGCCCTTGCCGACCCGAAAAAGGCTCTGGGCCATGACCAGCCTGGGCTCCGGCCGGGTGGCCATCACCGGGCAGGACGGGGCCATTCTCATCGGCACTTTGGCCAGCGGGAACATCGAAACCGGGCCTTCCTCCGCATCGCCCGCGGAAGGTTCCTTTTCCGTGCAACGGACAGGAGCGCCGGGCCAGGTGCTGATGCAGATGAATCTCGCCACGGAGCAGAAGATCACCATCTCCGCCTATGCTACGGACGGGCGCTTTCTCGGGACCCAATACCAAGGCACCTTGGCGGCCGGGGGCCATTCCCTGCGGCTGCGGTTCGCGCGCCGCGGCCCGACCCTGTTCCGCATGGAAGGCGTCGGCGCGCAAGCGCGGATTTCCCGCACCAAGCTCCTGCCATTCTAGGCCCTTTCCCCCTTTCCGGCTTCCGCGCTTCCTTTACAGGTTACCCCGGTAACCGGTGCAATCGGATCCGGTTAATTCGGTAAAGAAGCGTTATCTTAATCCTTGCCCGCCATCCAAGGATCCGCATGAAAGTCAAACCAAGCATTTTGGTTCTCTTCGGCATGCTGTCGGCCCACGTTTACGGCCAGACGCCTGAGCCGATCACGTTCAACATCCGGAATTGGGGGAGGGGGTCGGGATTCGAGGAAACCTTGATTTCCGCGGACGGCGTTCTTTTCGCCAATACCTACAGGGGGACCGTATTCCGCTCTTTGGATACGGGAAAATCCTGGCGCCCGTTTCCTGTTCCCGGAGTCAATACCTTCGGACCCATCAGCGATGGGATCCATTTCGACGCCGTATCCGGATTAGTGTACGCGTTTTCCAACAATGGCGCCTATGCCGCTTCCCCGCGGGCGAATGCCTGGACCTGGGTATACGACAACGTCCCACAATACTACTCCATCGAAGGTTCCACTCTTGTCTTTTCCGATGAAGTGGGCGTTATGATCTCCCGGGACGGGGGCAAGTTTTGGAAGGGCATCGATGGCGGGCGCTTCCTCAATCGGGGGAAGGTATTGGCGGCCGGCGGCTGCGCCTATATAGGGAGTTTCGAGGATCCCATCTCGGTCAGCTGCGATGGCGGAACCCTTTGGAAAACGGCGGTCGGCGACACCCTGACCCAGGGAGTTAAAGGCCTGGTCGCTTACCAAGGCGCCGTCATCGCCTTGGCCAAACATGGCTTGGTTCACAGTCTGGATAGCGGGAAAACCTGGGTCCGTTGGCCCGGGAACCTGAGCGATGATAGCGCGCTACGGGACTTGAGCCTTTCGGAAAACGCCTTGATCGCCAACAGATGGGAGCCGGTAGGGTTTTGCCGCTCCGTGGACGGAGGCAGGACCTGGGTCACCCATCCTCTCCCGGATTCGGATAACTTCCACGTAAATTCATCGCCCATTGCCGCCATTGGGGGAAAGCTCGTTTACCATTCCTCCCAAGGGCTTAAGGTAAGCGAGAATGGCGGCCTAACTTGGATGGACTCGAACCCCCGTGCGATCAGCGGCGCTATCCAAGCCCTGGCCGTGCAGGGCCGCGCCTTCCTGGCCCTTTCGGAGCAGGGGATTTTCACTTCCGGTGATACCGGTATCACATGGGAACTATCGCTCCCGGCCGATTCCAATAACCCCTGGACCAAGCTCATCGCCGCTGGCGGACTGGTCGCGGTGGGAGGCTCGGACGGCACGGTACGCATCTCGGCCGATGCCGGCGCCCATTGGTCCCGGCCCCTTCCGTTGCCCGCTTCCGATTCCGCCTCCCCATCGGTAAAAAGCCTGGCGGTTTTCGGCGGAACCGTGGTCGCCGCTTCGGCCCAGGGCATTTGGAGATTGTCGCTTCCGGACAGCGGGTGGAAAGCCTTCCCTCTTCCCGTGGCTGAGCCCTTTCGGGCCCTCGGTTCCGGATCCAGCGCCTTGTTGGTGGCGACGGACTCGCATCTCTGGAAATTGCGCCCGGACGGCACCTCGGAGGATTTGAGCGCCGGGATCCCGATCCTAAAAATCATGGGGCTATGGATTATCGAGGACCGCACCTATGCCTATACCTCCGACGGCAACCTCCGCCAATGGGATGCGTCCCATGACATGTGGGTCACCGGGAGGCAATTCGATCGCCATGTCCTTTCCCTGGCCGGTTCCCAAAACAGCTTGCTGGCGGCCACCTATACGGGGCTCTCCGTTTCCGGCAATGCGGGCGCGACTTGGGATGGGAGGGAAGTCATTTGGAATGGATCGGGATTCGGCTCCTCGGTGAACGGCGTGAAAGCCGTCGCCTGCGAAGGCGGATTCCTCTACGCGGGAGACAACCTAGGGGGGATTTGGCAATCCCCCGTCATCCCTTTCCCGGTTTCAGTCCTGTCCCGGGTCGGCGCTGCCAAGCCTTTCCGGGTCCGCTCCCCGCTCGGCATCCTGTCAGAACGCGGCCGCCGGGTGGACGGCCGCTTCGCGCCGATCAACAAAAGGGGTATACCTTGACGCCTAGCATGAAATCCTGGCTTCCACGCGCCATTTACGCCCTACTGTTCGCAGGCGCGCACTGGGGGCCTATCGGCCTCGCCCAAGCGGCCCCGCCGTCGGTAACGAACCTGAAGAAAATCCTCGTGCTCGACAAAAGCCAAGGCGGCGTCAACGGCCATCTGGAAAGTCGCCGCGACTTCAACAAGGCGTTGCAAGGACTGGCCGCCGACAAGGGGTTTTCCATCACCTATATCGGCCAGAATGATCCCGCCACCCTCATCGCCTCGGAATTCTCCCCAGAAAAATTGGCCACCTACCAAGCCGTGCTTTTCTGCTATAACGATGGCGTCGATGCGCAGTTGGACTCCCGCTCGAAAACCAATATCGAAACCTATGTCGAAAACGGCGGCGGTCTGCTCCCCATCCATTCCGCGCAGGATTTCGTCACCAATTGGCCCTGGTATACCCGATCGTTGGTTCAGAGTTTCTACGGACCCCATGGCACCAACCAACCCCAGGCGAATGTGGCCCATGATTCCGAGGGCACCCGGGAGGGAACGGAAACCAAAGGCATTTTCCGCGGCTTGACGGCGCCGGACGGCTTTCTGGATGAGTTCTATTCCTTTAGGACCTCGCCCAGGGACAGCGCGGACGTCACCATCCTGCTTACCGTCGATGAGCGCTCTTTCACGAGGACCATCAACGCTCCCATGGGGGACGATCACCCGGTGATGTGGACCAAGACCGTGGGCAAAGGCCGGGTCGTGAACTTCTCCCTTGGCCATAGCTGGTCGACCAGCAACGTCTATACGGAGAAAAATTCCTATTTGACGCGTATGCTGTATGCCACCCTGCGCTATCTCGTCGGTGATTTCACCGGCTGCACCGACAATGCCTTCCTGGAATACAATCCCGACGCCACCCGTAGCGCCCCGGACGCTTGCAAGCAAAGCAATCCGGTGTCCCTCGCCGATCCCGATGGATCGCGGCCACGGCCCTTGATTTTCCGGGAGGCGGGAAAGCCGTTCGTGACCGTATCCTTCCGCCATGCCGGCCCGCATGAGGTGCTCATGGTGGATGTTTCAGGAAGGGTGGTGCAGGCGAGAAAGGGGGCGGGTCCATCGGTATACTCCCTGTCCATTCCCGCCCAAAGCGGCATTTACACCGTGGTCGCCAAATCCGGCGGCCAAGCGAGCCGTTATCGCGTCACCGTTCTTTGAGAAAGAGCGGGACGCACGCCCCGTCCGCTAAACCGCCACGGACGCCTCCTTCCTGATATTGGCGATGGCCTGATCCAGCGCCGCGTTCAAGGCTCGGGGATTTTCCAGCATGGGAAAGTGGCAGGTCCCTTCCATGCGGATGAGCGCATACCCATTCCGGGCATAATGCTGCAAGGGTTCTTCGTTGGTGGGGAAATAGTCGACGTTGATGAGGTTCAACTTATGATCCAGGAGTGGCAGTAATTCCTTTTCCGTGCGCCACATCTCGAAAATCTCCGGCGCGATGGGAAGACCCATGGGGCGGTAGGCATTGCGGTACGTGCTCACGATGTAATCCACTATGGGCGCGGGGGTTTCCGGCGTGAGGAGACCCATGCGGGCGTATTTTTCATTGGTCCCGGAAAAATCGGTTTGCAAGTCGTCCAGGATGGACTTGACTTGGCCTTGATTCTCCGGAGGCAGCGGCGTGGCCGCGTTCTTGAAATTTTCGACGGCGATGAATCCCATTACCGATTCCGGATGGTTCACCGCGGCGATGAGATTGATGTCGGCCCCCATGGAATGGCCGATAAGGATGATCGAGTCGGAGTCCAGCTTCCGCATCACGGCGGAAACATCTACCGCGAATCCCCCCACCGACCAATGCTTCCGGCCCTTTCCAGAAAGCCCATGCCCGGGCAGGTCCAAGGTGGCCACCCGGTAATCCGCTTCGAAATGTTCCACCTGGCTTTCCCAGCATTCCTGGTCCAGGTATGATCCGTGCACGAAAAGCAAGGTTATGTCCCCTTTGCCGCGAACCCGATATTCGATAAATGTGCCGTCTCTGATTATGCTGCTCATGATGGCTCCTTCCGGAGAGGCCTACCGGGCCCCTCACAGCGAAAGTAAAGGCTGCGGGCCAGCCCGGGATGTAACTCTTTGGATTTTTGGGCCGCGAGCTTAAGTCCCAGCACGAAATAATGGTTACGGGAAGGCGGCCAAGCGTTTCCATGTGGTAAAATCAGCGCGGTCCCCGCTTGCCCGGGACCGATGGAGATTTCCGCGCTGATGAGGGAAAAGCCTTTTTTTCCGTTCGCCTTTCCGGGCATGATCCTGGCCTTGACGGTCATGACCGCCCAGGCCGCCACCTTTTACTGGAACCGGAACGGCATTATTTCGAATACGGATTTCAATCAAGCCTATAATTGGACTTCCAATGCCAACAATACCGGCACCCGGCCCCTGAGCGTCAACGATGACGATTTCACTTCGGACACCAAGGACGCGGCCTGGACCTTCCGCGATGCCGACAACGACGGGAGCACGGGTTCCTACAGCCTTACCACCAATTCCGATCAGCTGACCCTGGTGGGCCGCGGGCAGGATACGTATTTGACGTCCAACCAGTATGTCGCCTTCTACCGCAACGACATCACCGGGGATTTCGACGTTGCCGTCAAGGTGACATCGCAAACCAATACCAGCGGCTGGGCCAAGACCGGTATCATGATGGCGGACGATTTCACCAATCTGGGCAGCGGCGGCTACGCCCAGGTGGCGGTTTCCCCCAGCAACGGTTTCGCCTTTCAGTACGATCTCACCACCACTGTAGGGGAGCTTGATGCTTTCGCCAACACGGGCACGGCGGCCTACCCATGCTGGCTGCGCCTGATCAAAAACGGCACCTCCGTCACCGCCTATTACAAAACCTCGGTCGGAAACTCCTGGAGCCAAATCGGCACGGCGCAGACGCCGCAAAGCACCTCTTCGAATTCCCAGATCGGGCTTTTCAGCACGTCCCAGAATACCGGCTCCACCTGTACCGCCGTGTTCGATGATTTCCAAGCCGGGACGGCCATATCCGCCACCACCAACGATCTTTCCTTCAACGGCTCCGGAGGCAATGCCGATGTCAACGCCACCATGTCCGCCTCCCTGGCCGCCTCCAGCATCGACTTCACCGGCTACACCGGTACCTTCAATTTCGGATCCTATACCTTGACGATCAACTCCGGCAACGCCAACCTTTCCGGCATGACCGGGCTCACCCCCGGCACCGGCACCTTGGCCTTTACGGGCAGCTCGGGAACCCAGGTATTCACGCCCAAATCCAGCGGATCGCATCCCAATATCACCCATACGGGCGCCGGCACCTTGCAACTGTCCACCAACGCGCTCAGTTGCCTTTCCTATACACAAAGCGCCGGCACCTTGGATCTCAACAGCGTGAATCTCACCACCACCAGCTCGGGCAATTTCACCGTGACCAATGGTTCTTCCGCCAGCGTCACCAATATGGGGGGCCGCACCATCACGGTCGCGGGCGCGGCCAGCTTCACCGGCCAGGCCAGCGATCTCATCAACCTGGATCCTGGCTCGGCCTGGACCATAGCGGTCACGGGCGCGCTTACGGCCAGCTATGCCCGCGTCGGTTATAGCACCGCTTCCGTCTCCACGGGACTCTCCACCGATGGCACCAATGAAGGCGGCAATTCCGGCTGGAATTTCCAGGCGCCGAATTTTTCCGCTTGGTCCTATTCCACCCAGATCAACATCAACACCACCGCGACGGGCGCGAATATCGCTTCCAACCTCACCACGGTCCCCCTGCTGGTGCGCCTGGATTCCAACAATTTCTCCTTCTCCCAGGCCGCCCTTTCCGGCGCGGACATACGCTTCGCCGATCCGGATGGCAGCCAATTGGCGTATGAAGTGGCGCGTTGGGACAATACCAGGCGGAAGGCGGAAATCTGGGTCAATGTCCCCCAAATCGACGGCAACAGCGATCGCGACTATATCACCATGTATTGGGGCAATATCTCGGCGGTAAGCCTCAGCCGCGGCGCGAACGCCTTCGCGAGCGCCGATTGGAAAGCCTGGTACCATCTCGAGGAAGACCCTTCCTCCGCGGCCACGCCTTTCGTCGACGCCAGCGGCAACGGCAACGTGGGTTCCGATCAAGGCCCCATGGCCGCGACGGATACGCTGAGCGCCGTGTCCGGTTTGGGCACCACCCTCAGTTCCACTTCCAAATACATCAGCACCGCCACGCAATACAGCAACCCCACCATCTTCACCACCGGCGTCTGGTTCAAAACCACCACCACCGTAGGGGGCGGGCTTCAGGCCTTTTCCGCCAACCAAACCGGAGGGGGCGGCAGCCGAGACCGCGTTGTATGGATGGACAATACCGGTAAATTGAGTTGCGGAGCCTACACCGGCGTCACCAAAGTCGCCACCTCCACTGCCGCCTATAACGACGGGCAATGGCATTTCGCCGTCATGCGCCTCTCCGGATCCGGGCAATTCCTCTATGTGGACGGGGCCCAGGTAGCCACGGACGTCAACACTTCGGCCCAGAACTTTTCCGGATATTGGCGCTTCGGCAACTTCGACTTCACCTCCTGGTCGCCCACGCCCACCAACAGTACCTTGCAGGGATCCCTGGACGAAGGTTTTGTCAACCATAGCGAGTTGAGCGCGGACTGGATCAAGTTCATGTACTACAACCAGAGGCCCAACAGCGCCATACTCACCTTGGCCAATACCACCTTGTCCACCTGGACCTATTCCCGCAAGGTATACGTAAACACCACGCCTACGGGCGCCAATGTGAGCGGAAACGTAACCGACTTCCCCATGCTGGTGCGGCTGACCCAGGGGAATTTCGACTTCACCCAGGCGCGCAGCGACGGCGGCGATCTCCGTTTCGCCGACAGCTCCGGCAACCTGCTGAACTATGAAATCGAACGCTACGACGCCACCAACAAGCGGGCGGATATCTGGGTGCAGATTCCCACCGTGTACGGCAACAACAATTCCCAATGGTTCCGCATGTATTGGGGCAAAAGCTCGGCCACGAGCCTTTCCTCGGGCGCATACACGTATCCCACCTCCGGCAATTATGTGGGCGTCTATCATCTCAAGGAAAGCTCGGGAACCACCGCCGATGCCACCGCCAATGATCAGGCCGGATCCTTCAATGGAAGCGTTCCGAATCAGGTGACGGGCAATATCGGGAAAGCGCACTCCTTTGATGGCAATGGCGATTATATCAACGTAGCCACGGATCCCCTCTGGAACATGTCTTCGGGCGATAAGGTGACCGTTTCCGCCTGGGTGAACCGCACGGGTGCGAATGTTTCCGCAGCCACGGAAGAGGGCATCGCGGGACGATTTGAGTGGACCAGCGGGAATTACCGGGAATTCTGTCTGATTAACAACACTTCGGATGGATTCAGATTAACGATAAGCAGCGATGGCACTAGTGGAGCCGAGACCAGCTTGGCCTCCAACTATGCTCCCACCGTCGGCACCTGGTACCACGTGGTAGGCGTGGCTGATGGCACCTATATGCGCATTTACGTAAACGGAGTAGAACGCGCCAAGACCGCCTATTCCAGCAACATCAATTATTCGACCAATGCGCCGTTCCAAATCGGCGTGATGGATGACAACGGCTCCACCATCCGGCAATATTGGAACGGCACCATCGATCAGGTCCAGGTTTCCAATACCGCCCGATCGGCGGACGTGATCAAGCTGTCCTATGAAACCCAGAAGCAGGGCAGCACGGTGGTGACGATAGGCGCCCGCAGTCAGGACTTCACCAATTCCGTGCGCCTCAATTTCAACACCACCAGCTCCGGAGCCAATGTCACCGGCAATGTTGCCAATATCCCCATCCTGGTGCGCTTCACTTCGGCCAACCTGAACTTCACCAAGGCCAATGCGGACGGATCGGATTTGCTGTTCCTGGATCCGGACGGAACAAGGCTCTACCACGAGGTGGTGGAATGGGATCCGGCCAATCAATCGGCGAAGGTGTGGGTCAAGGTACCCCAGGTGAACGGAAACGATAGCACGGATTATATCACCGCCTATTACGGGTGCTCCGCATGCATTTCCAACCCGCAAGCGGTCAAGGATTCGGTATGGAGCGGATACGCGGCGGTGTATCACCTGGCAGCTCCGCAAAGCAAGGCTTTCGATGCCACTACTAACGGGTATAACGGGACTTTCGCCACGGACCAAGCCTTCGGTTCAGGCGCCACCACCCCGCTGGCGCCGTATTTCAACGGAACTACGGATTTTATCACCACCACCACGCCTACCAATGTGGCGACGCGCACCTTGGAAGCCTGGGTAAAGCCGAGCGTTTCTCCGGACGTGGCGACCATGACCACCATCATCGACGGCGACGTGACCGGTCAATATGGTAACGGCATCGGCATGGACAACGGCTTTTTCATGGTCCTGCTCGACAACCAATTCTGGACCACCAACCAAGCGGTCTCGCTCAACGCCTGGCAGCAGGTGGCCGTGCGCTTCAACGCTACCAAAGCCGTGTTCTATTATAACGGGGCTCCCAAGGATTCAGTTACCTATACGCAAGGATCGGTCACCAATACCGTCTATACCATCGGCAAAAGCGTCCCCAATTCCATTTATTATACCGGGTATCTGAACGAGGTGAAGGTGATGGACGCCTACAACAGCGCCGATTTCATCAAGCTCTCCTATGAAACCCAGAAAACCGCTTCTACGCTGATTTCCTCCTACACCACCGCCTCCTTCCAAAGCAGCAAGGTATTCAAGCTCAATACCACTGCCTCAGGCGCCAATGTAACGGGGAATGTCACCAACTTCCCATTGCTGATCCGCGTCACCGGCTCCGCCATCTGCGATGCCGTACAGGGAACCGGCACCGCCGCCCCTCCCGATATCCGGTTCCTGGACGGGGACGGGGTGACCTGGCTGGATTATCAGGTGGAACGCTGGAACCGCACCTTGGATTCGGCCGAAGTGTGGGTCAAGGTCCCTCTCGTCGAAGGAAATTACGCAGGGCATAGCATCACCATGTATTACCAGCAGGCCGCAGGGGTGAGCGTGCCCGATGGGCAATGCGCCACCTGCGTTTTCAACACCTCGGATAACTTCACCGGGGTATGGCACCTGGGGGAGGAACTGGCCGGGACGGGCACGGCATCGGTTTACAAGGATGCGAGCGGCAGTGGCTATGACGGCGCCGACTTCGTCAGCGCCACTTCCCAGCAGGGAGTGGTGGGAAGCGGTCATGATTTCGACGGCACTGACGACTATGTCCGCTTTTCCGCGGGGAGTAACTTTCTCCCGACCACCTTGACCAACCTGACCGCCAGCGCCTGGTTCAAGGCCGATGCATTCACGAATGGAACGGACGCGAACCGGATATTCAGCATTCCCAAGACGGACTCCTCCTCGGCCTTCCTATTCGCCGTCAGCGGTCTGGGCGGCACAAACCGCGTGGAATATTGGGGCGGAGTCGGATCGGTCTGGCGCGGGAATACCAATCTCAGCACGGGGGTATGGACGCATGCGGCCGTGACCTGGGATGGCACCAATTTCCGGCTGTATGTCAACGGGGCCCTGGACGCCGTCCAGGCGGGAACCATTTCAGCGGGAACTGCTATCCAGGCGCGCGCGGGAATCCGCACCCGCGATACGTACCGGCCCTTCGACGGCCACCTGGATGAATTGCGGTTCGAGCAGATCGCGCGCAGCGCGGATTGGGTGAAACTGGAGTACCAGAACCAGCGCCGCGATGCGGCCCCGTTGTTCAATGCCAGCACCGCCGACTTCCAGAAAACGAAAAAGTACGTCTTCAATACCACCCGGACCGGGGCCAACGTATCCGGCAACGTGGCCAACTTCCCGCTCCTGCTGCGCATCACGGACGCGAACGGCGGAATTTTGGATCAGATCACCGACAGTACCGCCCCGGATATCCGATTCCTGGATGGCGACGGCAAAACCTGGCTCAATTACCAGGTGGAACGCTGGTCCCCGGGCAAGGATTCCGGCGAGGTATGGGTTCTGGTTCCCCAGGTCGACGGCAACAGCGATCATGATTTCATCACCATGTATTACCAGAAGGCTTCCGGCGCCACCGTCAGCGACGGCCAATGCGGATCTTGCGTGTTCAGCACGGACAACAGCTGGAAGGCTGATTGGCATCTGAATACCGGCGTCACGGATGCGGGAGGAACCTACAACGGCACGGACGTTTCCACCAGCGATGTGGGGGGCATTATCGCCCGGGCCCGGAGCTTCAACGGGACCTCTTCTTATATCGACATGGGCAATCCCCAGATCCACAACAGCACGGCCTATACCTTGCTGGGTTGGGTCAAAGGCGCCGCGGCGCAAACCGATAAGAAGTTCCTTTCGGAAGGCTCGACGGCGAGCGCGAACCCATTGGTCACCATAGGCACGGATGTCGCGGGGGCAAACGGAAAGGTGGACCTCTATTACCGCAACGACGACGGAACGACCCAGGTCATAAACCACGGCCAGACGAGCGCGACGGCGTTCGATAACTCCTGGCATCATTTCGCCGTCGTGGATAGCGATGGAACCTACGTTGTTTACCTGGATGGGGCTTCATCCAGGACAGGCAGTTATACCAAAGCATCCAAGGCCTTGAACGTCTTCTCCATCGGAGCGCAGAAAAAAGCCGCCGCCAGCCTGTTTTTCGCCGGCTCCATCGACGAAGTGGGCGCCCTTTCCACCAACCTGTCCGCGAATCAAGTAAAACTGGCTTATGAGACCCAGCGCAATACGGGCAACCTCTTCTGGAATTCCCGCGCCGGCCCCAACAACCTGGTCGCCCTAACGGCCACGGCGGTGGCGCCTGGCAACATTTCCCTGTCCTGGAACACGCCCGTTTCCGATTCCTCCAACGCCGATTCCGTGGCCATTTTCGTCAAGTATTCCGCCTTTCCGGATTCCGTCGGCGCCCCCTCCACCACGCGCGTGGCCACCTTGGCCAAGACCGATTCCGCCTATACCTATCCCGCCACTTATCCCGGGACCTATTATTTCGCCCTGGCCGTGCGCAACAGCAACGGCGCCTGGAGCCCGTTCACCACCGCCTCTTCGGATACCGCCAACCTGGGCGGCAGCGTCTATTACAAGGACACGATATATGTGGACTCCGCTATCGGAAACAACAGCAACTCTTGCACCTTGGCCCAGAACCCCGCCACGCCAAGGCTCACCGTCACCAGCGCCTTGACCTGCGGCGCCAGCGCCAATGACACCTTGGTGGTGCGGGTCATGCGGGGAACCTACTTCGACAGCGCCTTCTCCATAACCACCAAGCCGTCCATCGTGACCTCATTTGACAACAATTCGCGGGCGGTGATGAACGGCTACGGGACCGGGACCTTGGACGGCGGGGCCCGCCTGTGGACCTTGCTGCTTTATGGCAACATGGGCATCCGCAACCTCGACATCAAATGCCTCATCAACGGATATGCGGGGGTCTACATCACAGGTGCGGATAACATCTTCGTCGAAGGTTGCCGCATCTATCCCAGCTCCAGTAGTAACAGGAATAATATCGGAATCGAGATGCGCGGCGGAAACAAGCAACGCCATTTCGCCAACAACCTCATATACCAGCCCATATACTATGGCTTCTTGACGGACGCTACCAATTCCTTCAACTTTGTGAACAACGTAGTCGTGGGTGACGGCAGCAGCGGCTCGGTGGGCTTCCAGATGGCCAACAACGCCTCCGCGTCCGATATGACCTTCTCGAACAACATCTTCTACAACTGGGATTACGGTATCGGAACCTACACCGCCAATATCGGTTCTTGCGCGAGCAATCTTTTCTTCAAGGTGACCACGGGGCGGAACATTACCACGGCCACATGTACCGGCTCGGTCACCTCGGATCCCCTTTTCGCGAACACCTCGCCGCCCAATCGCCAGGCTTTCAAGCTGCTGCCCGGTTCGCCGGCCATCGACGCCGGTTCCACCACCTACGGCTCCGGGGCTCAAGCCGTGACCCGGCGGACGCTCACCGATTACTTCGGAACCGCCAGGCCTTCCTGCGCCGCCCCCGACATCGGCCTGTACGAAGGCAGCGGATACACCCCCGTTCCCGCCGCCGAGTTCGACACCCTGATCTCCAGTTCCACCGCCACCACCATCACGGTGTACAACAGCTATTGGAAGGTCGTTTTCGATAAGGCCAAGGGCGGCGGCATCAGCGAGTTCTACGATCAAGCCGCGCCGTCCACCAACCTGGTGACCAGCGGCGGCGTGCTGTTCGACGCCAAGGTCGGATCCTACACCGCTTCCGCCAATGTCGCCGTGACCTCGCCCACTTTCATGGAGCGCAACAAGACACGCGTGGTGGTGCGCCAATACGTCTCGCCTTCCGCCTCGCTCAACCTGAAGGTCTATTACACCATCTACGCCTCCGGGCATATCTACGTGCAAAGCGAAATCGAGAACGTCTCCAGCGGATCGGCCGCGCTCACCTCCCTCGACTATACCCTGAAACTGGGTTCCACCTCGGCCGCCTATTCCTCCTCGGGCACCACCAAAGGATTCGGCTATCTCACCACCTCGACGCGGGACGCCTTCCTGGGGGTCACCGCCGATCTGGACGGCGGCGCCGCCACCGCGGAAACCTGGGCCTCCACTTCCGCCTCCGGCACCCCTGGCAGCGTGGTATACAGCACGGCCAACCCCAGCAACAGTTCCAGGGGCTTCAAGCGCACGCACCATTTCCTGCTCTATGTCGGCGACCAGTCCCTGGACTTCCAGAAGGCGGCCACCGTGAACGCGGACGCGTATAACCCCAGCGTGATCACCGCCTCCTCCGGATCCCTGCTGCTGGAGCGGACATGGCAGGAAAACCTCACCGGGCATTGGACCCTGGACGACGGCGCCGGCTCCACCGCGCGGGACAAGGCCGTGTACGTCCAGAACAACGCCACCATTTCGGGAACCGGCTCGCGCTGGGTTTCCGGCAAAGTGGGGGGCGGCCTGTACCTCACCACCGCCTCGGTGGCCACCGTCACCACCACCACCGCGCTGGACGCCGCCTTCGGAAACACGTATATGTTCTGGGTCAAGCCGGATTGGTCGGGAAGCGGCTCCACCGCCATTGTGATGGGCAAGGGCGCCGGCTGGTCCTTCCAGCGCTCCTCCAACACCATCGTCTTCACCATGGGCGGCGCCAGCGTGGCCACCCCAACCCTTACCGACGGCGTCTGGGCGCATATTGCCGTGGTGGTGAATTCCACCGGCAATAAATTCGCGGATATGTACGTGAACGGCGTGCTGGTGGCCAATTCATCCTCCGCCGCGACGGTGGCCTCCAACGCCACCAACGTCCTGTTCGGCAATATCAGCGGGGGCAACAACAATTTCCAGGGCACCTTGGACGATATCCGCATCTTCCGCAACGAAATCTCCCAGCCGGAGATCCAGGCCGTATATAACCGCGGCTTCTCCCAGAAAACGGGAGCCTATTGCCTGCGGGCCGACAACAACAACCGCATGGTGGCCCTCATCAACGGGAGCGCGGCCCAGACGCGCGTGCAACCGGCCTTCCAGGTCGGCAATTGGTCCACCGGCCGCACGCCCAAATTCGTGTACCTGAACGGCATCCGCCTCAAGCCGAATACCGATTTCGTATGCGACACCACCTACAATCCGTTGATCAGCTCCACCTTGGTATTGCAATTGAACAAGACCTTGACGGGCGCGGATCAGACCCTGTTCATTGACGATGACGACTCCAGCGGATACATGGGAGCCGCGGGGCTGATGAAAACCCTGAGCATCACCGCCACCGCGGGCGACAAGATAGCCATCAAGAATTTCGCCGACACGGTGTTCGGCGCGGCCACCAGCGGGCAATGGTATACCGAGCTGGATCTGAACGGGGGCACGGCCTGGAGCACCGACCGGGTGACGGACACGGGATTCGGGGAAATCAATTCCTGGAAGGCCGCCGCCATCAACCCCAATGTGGGCATTTCGTCGGCGGCGCAGCTGGTGGGCCAGGATGACAACCAGGGCCGGACCCTGGTGACCATGCGCATGGACGCCACCGCGACCGGCATGAACGGTTCCGGGCTCGGCTACCTATCGCCCGCCACCATCACCTATACCCTGGCCGACTCATCGTCCACGCGCCTCTCGCTGACCATGACCAACATCTCCCTGAAAGGCAACGACGGCACGGCCACCATCTCCAAGCGCTGGACCATCTATCCCACGGGGCGCATTTTCGGCAGCTTCACCATCTCGGCCCCCAATTTCAATTTCGACGGCCCCGCCCTGGATCTGACGCCGCGTTACGACGCCGCTGCCCCCATGACCTGGAGGCCGGCGACGGCCATCACCAACGCGCGCCAGGGGTTCATGGGCGGCGACGTGAATTTCCATTCCGTGGTCATGGGCCTGCTCAGCGTCAAGAACGCCACCAGCTATTATTACACCGGAGCCACCATGGACTCCACGTCCGATTCCTCGGGGAGTTCGCCCATCGATTTTGAGAAGGCGCGCATCTACATGAAGCGCTCCCTGTTCACCTATGCATCCCCCGCCAACGCCCCCATCACGGTAAATTTCGCCGTGGACATCTCCAAGGACTTCAGCGATTCCGCCACGGCGGACAGCCTCATCCGCGATCTCCAGACCCCGGGCGTGATCAGCGTCATCACGGGCACGCGCACCACCACCGACGCTCTCGATTTCAACGGGGACAATTTCGCCGAAGGCGACGGGGCCTATCCCTATCTGGCTTCCAGCGGCATCGCCCATTTCAAGTTCGTCAACAGCGTCACCACCTTCAATCCCGCCTTCCGCATCGGTTCCTGGACCAACGGTGTGCTGCCGGAAATCGTGATGCTGGACAATCAGGTCCTGACCAAGGGCTATCAGTATAACGCCTATCTGAACACGGCAACGAATGAAGTGGTGCTGCAATTCAACAAGACCCTGATACCGGGCACGCACGTGATCTACATCAGCCACAAATCCGGCTTGGCGGTGACCTTGCGCACCTTCACGGCCACGGGCGGCGAAGGCGTGGACACGCTGGCCTGGAGCACGGAAAGCGAATTCGAGAACCTGGGCTACCATGTTTACCGGCGCCTGGCGCCGGGCCAGTCGCAAATCGACACCGCTCTGGGGGAAACGGATATGACGGCGGGGGCGGGCATCGCCAACGCCTTGGCGCAAGCCGCGCGCACGCAACAGGCCGCAGCCAAGGCCGCCGCCGCCGAGAAAGCCGCCGCGCGCCTCCAGACCGGAGCCGGGGATACGTCCCAAACCGACTCGCTGCCGGAAATGCGTTTGTCCGCGCAAGAGCTGGCCGCCCTGGGTTTCGAGCGCATCACGCCCAAGCTCATCCCCGGAGCCAAAGGCGGCTCCTCGGCCGTCACCCAGTTGTACGGCTATGTCGATCGCAGCGCCGCTTTCGGCGCGGCTTACGAGTATTTGCTGGAGGCGGTGGACTTCAACGGTGGGCATGCGCAATACGGGCCCCGTATCGCCCGGCCGGGAAACCCCTCCGCCACGGAGCTGTATTCCAACTATCCCAACCCTTTCAATCCCATCACCACCTTGCGCTTTTCCCTCAAGGAGAAATTGAAGGTGAGCCTGACCATCTTCGACGCCCGCGGCCGTTTGGTGCGCTCCCTGATCCGTCCCGACAAGACCATGCTGCCCGGAAAATACCGCCTGATCTGGGACGGCAAGAACGAAGGCGGGTTCGAAGTGCCTTCCGGCCAATATTTCTACCGGTTCACGGCGGACCGGTACGTCAAGACGCGGAAGATGATCCTGGTGAAGTGATAGGCCGCCCTGCGCCTCTGTTTCTCAAGAGGCATCCTCAAGTTCCGGTAGATTCTCCTTAACCGTATTTACCTCCGGGCGGATTCCATCCGATCCGGAGTAATGCACTTTCCTGGCATTTAAACTTTGGATTTTCACGGGCCATTGGTCTATCTTTGACGGTTAGCAACCGCAACAATTTCCTTTTGATCTTTTTTCCGTGCCTTCTCTGAAAGCAAGTCAACCATGATCGACTTCAGGTCCTCCGCTTGGACGGCTTTGCTGACGCCGGTGTCAACGTTCAAATGGATGATTTTCGCCCTGCTGGGGGGGGCCACCCTGGCCGCCGCCGGTACCCGGCTCGCTTCGCCGCTGGACACGGCTTTTATACGGAAAAACTACCTGGAAGGGGAGTTTTCCAAGGTGATAGACAGCCTGGAAAGCTGGCGGAAAGCGGGTTCGCAAGGTTCGCATTCCGATTCGGTATTCGCCTACCGCCATCTGGGCATCGTATACGCGTCCTATGAAACCGCCCGGGTCCGGGCCGAAAGTTATCTCAATCTCCTGTTGCGGTTGGAGCCGCGTACCGAGGTGCTCGATCCCTATATCTCCGATGCCGTGGAGGATTTCTGGGTCAAGGTCAAGATCCGGAATAAAAAGGACTTGGATCCGCCCCGGGCCGCAGAGCCGCTTTCCTCCGTCAATCCCAAGCCCCGGATCGATTCCTCTTCCTCCGGACGGTTCCCGTGGTTCTGGGTCGCGAGCGGAGCCGCCCTGGCGGGTGGTGCCGTGGCCGTGTGGCTCCTCACCCAGGAACCTTCCCCCGGCGGCCCCGCGTCTCCTTCCGTCGCTAGCCTGGATACGGCCAACATCCATATCCGGGTGCTCAAGCAACCATGAACCGGAATAGGGGGAACAAGCGCATGGTCCAGAGGATGCTGTCCCGAATGCTCGCCATGGCCGCGCTCTGTTTGCCGGCCGCATCGATGTGGGGATGCCAGACCACGGAAAGCGATCCCCCGCCTGCGTCCCATCAATACCCCATCACTTTCGACCTCACCTCCGTGGTCGAAGGGCTTTCCGTGGACAGCATCGTGGTGGAAATGGCCATCGCCGGGGGACAACCGCAAGTGCTGAAGGTGGATTTGAAAACCGGCGAAGCCGTGAGCCAGGTGGCCGCCAAGCCCGGGGACGCTTTCCAATTGAGATTCACCCTTTATGCCGGCGGGGTTCGCATCGGCAAAGGGGTGCTGACCGGTGTTTTGGCTCCCGATGATCACCAGGTGCTGGAACCCGTTTTTGATTCCCTGGCCATCGCGCAAGTGAAGCAACGCCTGGCGGACGGCCAGCGTTTGCCGGCCGACCTTTCCGAGCGCTATGGGCTGGCGATAGCCTCCGTTCCCATGATCATGCGCCTGGATTCGGCCTCCGGTGTCCGTTTCGTCTGGACGGTGTCCCCGGAAGGGAATCCGGCGGCCACGGGGGAAGGCCGGGAATTCAGCTGGACGCCCACGGCCGGTCAGGCCGGTAAAAGCGCTTCCGTCAGGGTGGAAGCCTGGGAGGGAGACGTGCTGGCGCAAGCGCGGGATTGGCTCATCCATGTCATCGGCACGGCGCCCCAAGGCAGGTTGCTGCGCTATACCACCCGCAGCGATACCTCGGCCCGCATCGGAACCTTGACGCGATTGAGCTATTCCCCTGGCCTGACCTTGCGGCAAACCTATGGGGATCTGGATCCCGCCCGTGACGCCTTGCCGGTGGCCCTCGATTCACTGCAAACGGACAATCTCGGGCGGCCCTTGCTCATCCGCACCTCTTTGAGCAGCGGAGAAGCCTTCGATTCGGCTTTCAGCTGGTCCCCGGACGGCCATATGAGTTCGTTGCGCGTCCGGCAAGGCGCCTCGGTTTTGGTGGACAGCTTTACCTGGATCGGCGGCGAGTTGCGCCAAACCCGTCATTTCCTGAACGACAGTCTGGTAGAGCGATTGGTGCATTCCCGCGCCGGCGATAGCGGTTCGGATACCTTGTTCGTTCCGGGAGGGGACAGCAAATGGGAGATGGCCCGCCTTTTCCGCTTGCGCTATCAGGGTGAAAACCTGGTGGAAAAGAGCTGGTACCTGCTGCGGAACGGTTGGACGGTTTATCGGCGGGAAACCTTCGCCTTTACCGGACTGGGGATGCCGTTGCGCCGGCAAACCTACAGCGAAGGCGAGATTTCCGAAGCGGAAACCTCGGAGCGCTGGTTCTACGATGGGGCCGGCGCGCTGGTGCGCCGCCTGGGCCGGGATGATCGCACCGGACTATCCGAATTCTCCCTGGACTTTGTCTGGGAAACCCCGTTGGCCAAGCGCACGGCGGGGATCATCCCGGCCCATCCGCCGATAAATGACGATGCCGGCGAAGCCTTGGCGGTTTTTAAACGGGTTCGAGAGGAGACGCGCAAATGAAAAGCCGGTTCAGAATTCCCTTACGCTCCGCCGGATTCGCTGCAGGCCATCCGGCCGGGCTCGCGCGTTTTATCCTGCCGGTTCTCCTGCTCATGGCATCGGCCCATGCCCTCGAGGCCGTATACACGCCGTTCAAGGACGGCTATGCGAATCCCCAGCATTTCAATGGCACCGCCCGCACCTTGGCCGTGCGCTCGGGGGACAGCAAAGCCTGGGTGCAGCATGCCTTGCCGGACGCGGCGGGCCAGGACCTCGCTTCGGCGCGCCTGTCCCTGTTCGTCAAGGACGTGGTGCGGGACGGCACCCTGAAGGTGTTCCTGGCCACCTCGCCGCGCGGGTTGGAGCATCAGACGCGCTACGATGAATTGAAGTCCGCGGGAACCGCCATGGGAAGCATCGGAATCAAGGCGCGCGATCAGATCGAAGAGCAGATCAGCATCCCGCTCTCGGATGAATTCGTCAAGGCGGTAAAGGCGGGAAGTTTCGTGGGGCTTTTGCTGGAAGGGGCCGACGGGCTCGATGCCGAAATCGGCGCGGTGGAGGATTCGCGCGGCGCGCTGCTGTACTTGTCCTATTCAGCCGGGCAGAAGATCAGCCAAGCGGTGTACGACACCTTGGTGAGCAAGGTGATCGAGAAAAGCGGCGGCAACGTGCAAGCGGTGATCGGACCCAAGGGCGATGCCGGTGCCATCGGCCCCAAGGGTGATAAAGGAGATCCCGGCGCCATCGGGCCATCTGGGCCTGCGGGCTCGGTGGGTCTCACGGGCGCCAAGGGGGATAAAGGCGACAAGGGGGAACCGGGCGCTCCGGGGGGCGGTAGCGGCGGGAGCGCGATCACGAACTTCAACCAAATTCCCGGCAAGGTCAACAAGTCCCAACTCGATGCCGATTCCGTAAACGGCTTGCAGGCGAAATTGGGCGCCAAGGCCGATACCGCCGCCATGATCACCGCTTTGGCGGGCAAGGCCAGCACCGCGGCCCTCAATGCCAAGGCGGATGCCAGCGCTTTGGCGTTGAAGGCGGATGCCAGCGCCTTGGCTTTGAAGGCCAATGCCACCGACCTGGCGGCGAAGGCCAATGCCGCCGACTTGGCAGCGAAGGCAGACGCGAGTGCCCTCACTGCCAAGGCCAATCTGAGCGGCGCCAACTTCACGGGCAGGGTCGGGATAGGCACCGCCAGCGCCGCGGGCCCTCTGGACGTGCGCGGGGGCATCGCGACCGCGGGAGCGGGGGCACCCATCGTCCTGGCGGCGCAAGAGGGTTCGACGGGGAATGCCGGCGGGAACATCGTCATCAATAGCGGGGCGAACGGTGTCGGCAGCGCCAATGGAAGCATTCACTTCGGCACCGGAGGGGTCGTTTCCGCCACTGGCGCTTTGTCGGTCCACGAGAGCATGCGCATCGATGGCACCGGGAATATCGGCATGGGCACCTATAACCGACCTTCCGGAGTCACGCCCGTGGCCTCGCTGGATTTATACAGCACACCGATCACCAATGTCACCCAGGCATTCCGCACCGATGCAGAGTACGGGAACGGGGTCACCGGCAGCTATACGGCCAATGAAATGATCGCGAATTTCGGGACCAGCTCCAGCGGCAGGCTTACCGGCCTCAAGGTCCAGGTGGCCAATGCCACGGGCGCGGACTTGCTTTCAGCGAGCTTTGCAGGTGGACGGGTGAATATAGATGCGGGAGGGGACTCCTCGACCTTGGACGTCACCAAATCCGGCGGTGCCGGGCCTATCTTCCGCGTTTTCAAGGACGGCCCCAAATCCGAAGCCGAGCTCGTGATTGAAGCGACCCGGAACGGCAATGTCCGCATTCCCGGTACGCTCACGGTGGGCACAATCGCCAAGACTTCCGGCACTTTCGACATACCCCATCCCGATCCGGCCAAGGCGGCCCAGGGCATGCGTTTGCGGCATTCTTTCGTGGAAAGCCCCACCCGGGGCGACAATATCTACCGCTTTCAGGTGCAAGTCCGCAACGGGGTGGGCCGGGTGGCGCTGCCGGGGTATTTCGCGCCCTTGAACGAGAATCCCCAGATTTGGATCACGTCCGACGAACAATTCGCGCAAACCTATGGTAAGGTGAACCCGGACATGAAGGAGGCCGTCATCCATGCCGACCGCGACGGCAGCTACAATGTGCTCATCATCGCCACGCGCCGGGACAAGGACGCGCATCAGGGCTGGGACAGCTTGGGAATCGAATACGTGAAGACGGCCGCGCCTTGACGTCCGGGCTTGCCTGAGGCAAAGCGGCGCCAGTAACATCCACGCTACCTGGGATCGGCGGAACGGGATAAGGTCCCGTCCCGGCGCCGATAAGCGGCATCCCGCTTCCCGTTAACGCGGCGAGCGCCGCAGTTGCCGTGGTCACTGTGGCATAGGTGCCGGCCCCCCATTTCAGGGCCTGGATCAATCCGGCCTGGAAGTTGGCGTCGTTCCAGGCGCGCGCGTCATGGCCCCCGCTGGTGTAATAGACCCAGCCTTTGCCTTCGGGCCGCACCCAGGTCCAGGGTTCCTGCCCGCCGTTGGCCTTGGCCCTCTGCAGCATCACCGTATCGGTCTTGCTGAAGCGCGCTTCCCTCCCCTCATCCCAATACGCGTTATCCCCCGCTGCCGGCGGCGGGGCCACGCCTTGCATGGCGGGATGGGCCGGTGCGGCCACGCTGATGTTCCGGTAGGCGGCCGTATCCCCGTGCACGGTGTATTCCCCGCCGAACAATTCCAGGTAACGGGGGTTTCCCAGGTAGCTGCTGTTGGCGGAATGCGCGCCCACGATGGTGTGGCCCGCCCGCACCCAGGCGTACAAGGCGTCCTCTTGCGCCGCGGTCAGGTCCGGCGTGCCGTCCGAGGCCTTTCCCTTTTTGGCATTATAGATGAAAATGACATCGTAACGGGACAGGCTGTCGGCTTGCAGGACGCTTTCGTTGGCCTTATAATCCGCCTGCAAACCGGCGCCCGCGAATACGGGTACGAGCAGATCGCGCATGGCGGCGGGATCATGGCTGGTGTTGCCGCCTCCCAGCCACAGCACCCGGATAGCCCCTTGCGCCCGTATCGGGGCCAGCAGCAGGCAGAAGGGCAGCAGGCAGTAGCCCAGCGCCCATGCCGCCGCGGGCTTGCGAGCGGGCTCCGTCATCAGTCCCCGTGCGTCGCCGGCGCTTGCAGCAACCGGATCGCCAGCTCCCATGCGGCGATCATGGATTCCGGCTCCGCCATCCCCAGGCCGGCGATTTCGAACGCGGTGCCGTGATCGGGCGAGGTCCGCACGAACGGCAGCCCCAAAGTGCAATTGACCCCGTTGGCCATGTCCACGGTCTTCATGGGCCCGAAACCTTGATCATGGTACATGGCCAGCACGGCGTCGAAGCGGCCTTTCAAAGCCTGCAGGAATACGGTGTCGCCGGGCAGGGGACCGTAGGTGGGAAAGCCCTCGTCGCGCAGTTCTTCCATGGCCGGGCGCAGGATCTCGATTTCCTCGCGGCCGAACAGGCCGTTCTCGCCCGCATGCGGATTCACTCCCGCCAAAGCGATGCGCGGCGTTCGCGTGCGCGTGGCCACCAGAGTCTTCCAGGTAAGCTTCACCACGTCCTTGATGCGCGGGATGGTTATGGCGTCCAAGGCATGGCGCAGGGAAACGTGATCGGTGACATGGCTTACGATGATCTTGGGATGCACCAGCGCCATGATCACGGTCTCGGCCCCGGTCATCTTTTCCAGGATGTCCGTGTGGCCAACATAATGGTGGCCCGCCAGGTTCATGGCTTCCTTGTGGATGGGCGCGGTGACTATGGCCTGGCCCTCGCCCGCCAGGCAGGCTTCCACGGCATGGGCGAAATAATGGTAGGCCGCATTGCCGCATACGGCCGAGATTTTGCCGAGCTCGAAATCCCCCGGGCGGGCCAAGTCCATGCTGCGGACCTTGATGCGCCCCAGGCGCGGGGAATCGTCCGGGCAGAATTGCAGCTTGAGCCCCAAGGCATGGGCGGTCTCTTCCAGGATCTGGCGTTCGCCCACCACCACCGGCTCCAGATTCTCCTGGAGGCCCATCCGGGCCAGGCATTTGACGATCACTTCCGGACCTATGCCGGCGGGATCGCCCATGGAAAGGAAGATTTTATTCATGGCATTCCTGCCATTAAGATACGTATCTAATCCGGTTCAGGGGGCGGCCAAGGGGACGAGCGTAATCGGCGCGAAGTCGGAGATGATGAGGCCGAATCCGCCGTCCAACTCGCGGTCTTTCCAATCGATGTACGCCGATTCGGGAAAGCCGTATGTTTGGTGGTAATGGATGTTTTCGGAATCGTGTCTTGAAGCCGATTGCGCCGCGACTTCGGTCATCAGGGAGTCGATGGAATACTTCTGCTTATCGGTGATGACGGCCGATCCTCCCAGGCCCGCCGTGTCCGCTTCGGCGCTGAGCACGGAATCCCGGTTCGCCACCACATGTACGGGCCCGCCGCTCCAAAAGCCTAAGTAACTCACCGTGTAGGAATACAAGTCAGGTTCGCTCCTTCGCCATTTCTCTGCGGCAACGATGCCGTCCCAAGTCCGGGTCGGCCCGGTCGTATCGCCCAGGCAACCCTGGAAAATCGCGGCGGCCAGGCCTAAGGCGGGGCCGAGCCTACGGAGAGGGGACCGGAATCTCATGTTGCGCTCCTTTCCCCCGGACCGCGGTCCGGGCACGCCCATCCAGGCGCAAACTGCCTTGCCGGAACCGGGTCAAGGCCGAGGCGCCGGCATCGGTGGCGGCTTCCGCTGTGGCGGTCCCGCTTCGGACCGGGATTTCGTTTTGCTTCAAGCCGGTCACCGTTTCCACCACAGTCAAGGTTCCCGCCAATTGGGGCGCGATCAAGGCCAGTGGGCAAACCTTGCCGGCGCAATCCGGTATTTGCGATGCCATGATCTGATAGGTTCCCGCCGGCAAAGGACCTAAGGTAAAAACCGGTCCCTGCGGCGATAGCGGCGGGCAGGCCGTGTCCACCGTCTCTTCAGCGGGAGTATACTGCAAGGTCATGACGGACCCGTTCGCAAAGTCGGCGAGGTTGGTGAACACGGCGCCGCAAGCGAACTCCTTCCGCGTCAGCCTCAGCTGGAATTCCTGGCCGGCCTGCACCTGGTTGGGCAGGATTCCGAAGGTCAGATCGGCCGCATCCCGGACCGTGAGGGTACCGGCGGCGTAACGTATGAGAGCGAAGGGGCAAAGCGGTTCCTGATAGGAACAGGCGGGGCGGAAAGCGATATCCACGGCATAGCTTCCCGCCGCCAGCGCCGGCGTCTGGAAATCGGTATGGAACGGGCGGGTGGTATCGCTGCATTTGGCGAGCGGATTGTTTTCGGCCAGCAGTTCCAAATGAATCTGGCCCGCTTCCACCGCGGCTTTCTGATGGGAGAAAATCGGACTGCACAACCCGGTATAACCGGAGACCGTGAGGGTCACGGGTTTGCCGGATCCGGCTTGGGAAGGGGACAGGGAATATTGCGCATCTTCATTGGCCGCGGCCCTCACGGCCGTAGCGTTCAGCAACAACGCGACGGCCAGCAGGGCGGCCTGGGGAAAACCGGGCCTCCCCAGGCGCGGGCCCGTTTTCCGGGTCCGCGCGCTGGGAACCGTCCGGACCGCGCCTGCGGGTCCGGTCGGTCGACGGCTATTCACGGGTGGCCTGCTTCACGATCGGCAGCACGTGCGTGTCGCCGTCAGGCGCGTGCAGGCGGAGCAGGTACACGCCCGCTTGCAAGGCCGATCCGAAATCCATTTCCGTGCGGCTGCCCCCTTC